>NZ_JBVIBK010000036.1:0-77036 GCF_055573455.1 Streptomyces sp. NPDC030183 | reverse complement strand
GCTATGGCTGCACACCTACAATCACCACCGCGGACACACCGCGCTGAAGGGCCAACCACCCGCCAGCCGCGTCCCCAACCTCTCAGGGCAATACACCTAGGGCACGGTGAAGAGGACCTTGTCCCCGTCCGCCGAGGGGTTCGCCCGTGTGAGCGTGGCCCTGACGCTGGATCCGAGCTGGAGGTCCAGGCCGTTGGACGACTCGACCTTGGCCAGCACGGCGGGGTCGGCCAGGAACACCTTGCCCTCGCGCGGTCTGCCCCGCTCGGCGTCGGTGTCGATGACCGCGGCGTCGAACACCTCGCCCACGCGATGCATGAGCACCGCGGCCTCGGCCAGGTCCGTTGTCTGCCGGTCCGCCAGGCCGCTCTTTCCGCGTGCCATGTCGCACGGGATGCAGTGCAGGGCGTCGAGCACCCAGTTCGGCGGGGCCTTGTCCGCGCACGCCGCCACGCACAGCTCACCGGTGTACCGGTCGACCAGGCGCCGCAGCGGAGCCGTGCAGTGGGTGTACGGGGCCGCGATCGCCGCGTGCGTGGTGTGCGCCGGCTTGTGGTTGTCGCGGAAGACGGTGTACTCCGCCTTGAGCATCGTGCTGGTGGCCTCGCTCAGGAAGGCCATGTGGGTCTGCTTGCCGGGATCGAGCGAGCGGACCAGCGTCGCGTACGAGGTACCGGGCCGCCAGACGATTCCCAGGGCCTTCGCGATGTCGTTCAGGCGCTTGACCACGTTCTGGTCGGTCTGCTCCTTCTGGGTCCGCAGGATCCCCGTACCGGTGTCGAGCATGATCTGGGCCGCGGACATGCCGGTCATGAGGGAGATCTGCTCGTTCCAGCCCTCCACCGGAAGCGTCGCCGTGTAGCCCAGTCGGAACGATCCGTCCTCGACGGTGACCTCCTGGTCCGGCAGGTTCACGGAGATGCCGCCGCGCGCGACCTCGACGGCCTCCCGCAGCTTGCCGATCTCGCGCAGCAGGGCGAGGGACTCCCCGGCCGTGCCGTTGTCGAGGTACTGCTGGGCGGTCGCGTAGTCGAGCTGGGCCTGGCTGCACACCATGGCCCGGGTCACGGTCGAGTCGGTCAGGTTGCCGTGGGCGTCGAGGTCGTGCCGCCACAGCAGGGCGGGGCGGTTTTGGTTCGGCAGCAGGCTGGCCGCGCCCTCGGAGAGGACGGGCGGGTGGAGGGGCACCTTGAGGTCGGGGAAGTACAGCGTCTCGATCCGGTCGTGCGCCTCGACGTCCAGCGGGCTGCCGGGCCTGACGAAGGCCGCCACGTCCGCGATCGCGTAGTACACGCGGTAGCCGCCGCCTGGCCGCCGCTCCAGGTGCATGGCCTGGTCGAGGTCCTTCGAGGTCGGCGGGTCGATCGTGAACAACGGCAGGTGCCTGGCGTCCTTGTCGGGCAGGATCGGCTCGGCCGCGGCCTTGTCGGCCGCCTTGAGTACGCGCTTGGGGAAGGCGAGGGGGACCTTCAGCTCCGTCCGGAGTTCCACCAGCCCCGTGCGCAGGGTGTCCAGGGCCTCGTCGGACATGTGCATCGGGCGGCGTCTCATGCCCCGAGGGTAGGACGGCGTTGACGGACGGGCTCGGTGAGCGGGTCCGGGTGGGGGAGGCGGCCTGCGGAGAAGCGGCCCGGGCGTCGTCGCCTTCCACCGGCACGACCGCACGGTCCTGTTTCACCGCGTGGCCCCTTCGGCCCCGGTCACCGCACCCGGAACACCGGTCCGCGCGCGGTGAACGGCAGGCGGGCGCCCTGCGGGATCAGATAGGCGTGCTCGCGGCGTACGCGCAGCGGGTCGCACCAGCCGTCGGTGATGACGAGGAGGGGCGCGCCCGGCGGGAAGTCGTCGGCCCGCTGCAGCAGGTCGATACCGGGCTGGAGCACGGTGCCGCCGCGCCCGTGGACGCGGACGCGCCCGGCGATCTCCGTGACCGGGAGGTAGCCCGCGTCGTGCGGGGCCGTGTCGCAGAACACGACCCGGGCGGCCGGTACGTCGCGGGCCTCGGCGTAGGAGGCGATGGCGCCGAGGGCCTTGCCGAGCAGGACCCGGTTCATGGAGCCGGAGGTGTCGAGGACGACACCGAAGGTGCAGCGGGCGACCTCCTCGGGCGGGAAGTACCGTCCCGCGCGGGGGATGTCGGGCGTGGCGGACTGGCGGCGCGAGGGGCGCGCGTAGCTGCGTACGGGCTCGGGGCGGGGCACGAACTCGTCGAACCAGCGGGCGAGTCGCGCGTCCCACGGCAGCGGCGGGTGGGTGAGGGCGCGGATCTCCTCGACCAGGCCGCCGGGCAGGTAGCCGCGCTCCTGCCGCTGGTGCAGGTCCAGTCCCCGGCCGAGGCCCCGGCGGTAGAACGCGTCGAGATCGACGTAGTCGCCGGGGGCGCCGAGCGGGCCGCTCAGGATGTCGCCGGTGCCCTTGCCGCGCAGGGTGGACAGACGGCGCTTGCGGCGCAGGTCGCCGGCGATGCGGTCGTAGACCTCCTCGGCGGACAGGCCCTTCAGTTCGGGGTCGTACAGCAGTCCCTCGGGCATGGTGCCGACCTGCATCTCGCACAGCCAGCCGTTGATGACGTAGTCGGCGGCGACGTTGAACAGGTAGGGGTCGCGGGTGCCGCAGCGGTCGCCGTGGCGCAGGGCGGCGTGCAGCATCTCGTGGGCCAGGATGAACCGCCACTCCTCGTCCTCGAAGTCGCGAAGCGGGTTGACGTAGATCTCACCGGCGTCCGCGTCGACGGCCGCGACGGCGATGTCGTGGGCGTGGGCGACGTCCGCGCTGGCGATGATCTTCATACCGGAGGCGATGCCGCCGAGCAGCGGGTAGGAGGAGATGAACCAGCTCAGGGCCGCCTCCCAGGGCCGTTTGCGGACCGGCTCGCCGTCCAGGGAGTCGCGGCGACCGCCCGCCATGTCCATCGCGGCGGACATGGTCCCGGCGAGGGCGTGGGCGAACGCGAGCTGCCAGTCCGGGGGTTGTCCCGCCCACTTCGGCCAGGTCAGCAGGATCTGGTCGGGCGCGCTGTCCGCGGTGCCGCAGCGCTCGTACGCCGTGGGCAGCCCGTCGCGGCGCCAGCGGGCGGCGAGCTGCTCCTCGTCGCCGTCGGGGTAGGAGGCGGGCAGGTGCTCGGGGGCCTCGCCGACGGGGAAGCTGAGCAGGAAGCGGTTGACGACGACGCAGCGGGCGGCGAGGTCGAAGCGGTCGGGCTGCTCCCGCTCCCCCGTGGCGGCCGGAACGTGTCCGAAGCCGACGTGGAGGGAGGCGTGGGCGAGGGCCCAGGCCCAGGCGCCGGGTTCGGCGAGCCGGTCGGGGTGGGCGTGCACCTCGCCCTCGGAGTCGACGGTGACGAGGCCGTCGCGGGGCACCAGCTCGCAGGTGTCGCTGCGGCAGTGGGTGAGCCCCATGGAGCGCAGCGCCGGGTTCGCCCGGACCAGTTCCAGGCCCGCGGAGTAGGCGGCGCCCGCGATGTCCCGCTTCTTCTTGCCCTTGCCCTGGCCGCGGCCGCCGTTGCGGCTCATCGGCGGGCCTCCACCAGCCGGGGCATGTCGCGGGCCGCCTCCACCAGGAACCAGGCGGGCAGCACGGGGTGGCCGTCGGCGTCGGAGGCGATCACGGTCTGGGCGACCTCGACGGAGATCTCGGCGAGCTGCACCAGCAGGGACTTGGCGCGGTACGCGGTCTGCCGGCCGTTCGCCGACATGTGCTGCCTGCTGGCGGGCAGGTCCTTGATGAGCCGGCCGCGGAAGGAGTCGGCGAGGAAGTACAGCAGGTCGCGGTCCTCCATACGGCTCGGCCAGCGGGCGTCGCCCTTGAGGATCGCCTCGATGCCGAAGCGGCTGCGGACGACCTTGACGTAGCCGCAGAAGGCGACGGCGTGGGCGGGCGTCAGCGTGCCGTGGGCGAGCACCTGGAGGGTGCCCTCGTCGAGGGCCTGCCCGAAGGAGTGCAGGGCGTCGGAGAGCATGTGCCAGGAGCGCGGGGTGGAGAACGCCTCCTCCGTCTTCGGCGGCTTGGACCACAGGTGGTCCGGGCGGTCGGTGAGGTGGTCCACGATCCAGGGGTGGATGCCGCTGCCGGCCGCCCACGCCAGCCAGTCCTTCGCCGACACCTCCAGGTGGACGTGGGCGAGCCGGTTGACCAGCGCGGAGGCGATGGGGCGGGCGAGGGCGTTGTCGGTGGCGCGGTTGCCGGCGCCGATGACGACGGAGCCCCTGGGCAGTTCGTAGGCGCCGATGCGGCGGTCCAGGATCAGCGAGTAGAAGGCCTTCTGGACGTCCGGCGTGGCCGCGTTCAGCTCGTCGAGGAACAGGCAGTACGGCTCGTCGCGGGCGATGGCCTCCGGCGGGCAGAACACCGAGCGCCCGTCGCGGATCTGCGGTACGCCCATCAGGTCCTCCGGGGCGAGCTGCGTACCCAGCAGGCTCACGCACTCCAGGCCCAGCGACTCGGCGAAGTCCCGTACCAGGGAGGACTTTCCGATGCCGGGGGCGCCCCACACGAACACGGGCCGCACGGTGGCGAGGCCCAGCAGCAGTTCGGAGAGACGGGACGGGGTGACGGTGACTGCTGCCTGCAAGGGGTGGGCTCCTGGTGTTGTCCTCCGGGGGGTGCGCACCAGTGTGGGCGCCCGGGCGAAGAGGCGCAGTTGATTTTTCGGGAGCCGGGTGTGCCGCCCTGGGGCCGTGCCGGCCGCCTACGCGTCCGCCGGGTCCTGCGGGTGGGCGGGGGCGGGTTCGTTCGGGCTGGTCGCGCGGTTCCCCGCGCCCCTTCGGGGCGCGTGCGCCCCCACGGGTACCTGCGGGCCGTCCGTCTCCCTCAGCCAGCGTCTGAGGACGCGGTGGACGTGTTCCGCTCCGACCAGCTCCTCCTTCTCGTCGACCGGTGCGGAGAGGGCCAGGGGGGAGAGGAGGAAGGCGCGGGACTGGCAGCCGCCGAGGCCGCCGTGCGAGCCGATCTGCTCCTCGAAGGCGAGGACCTCCCCTTCGAGGGGGTCGTACCAGGAGTTGACCATGATGTCGGCGGCGTGCGGGAAGCCGTGGGTGCGGCGTACGGCGTCGGCGGCGCCCGGCCCGAAGTCGGCGAGGGGGCCGGGGTGGTCGTCGCTGAGTTCGTCGACGGGGACCTCCGCCCCGTGGGCACCGAGGACGACACCGCCGTGTTCCTCGCTGCGGACGAGGAGGAAGCCGACGCCGGGGTGGTTGGCGAGGGTGGACAGCAGCGCGGGGTGGCGGGCGTCGATCTCCTCCCGGCTCATCCGGTGCGGCACGTCCGGGAAGGAGACCAGGCCGAGGTTGCCGGAGGCGAGGACGACCGGCTCGGAGCGGCGGGTGGGACGGTGTTCCTCGGCGCTCTCCTCGACGGGGATGCGCAGCGCGGCACGGACCGCGGAGCGGGCCTCGGCGCCGCTGTGGGTACGCTCCGCCTTGCGCGGCACGGGCAGGCCGCAGCCGGCGCGGACCAGACTGCCGAGGGTGAGGCCGTAGCGGCCGAGGAAGGTCTCGCCGGGGCTCTGTCCGTGGTCGGAGAGCAGGACGATGCGGTAGGCGCGGGGGGCGTGTTCGGCGACCTGCGCGATCAACGCGAGGGAGCGGTCGAGGCGTTCGAGGATCTTCTCGGCGTCCCGGCTGTGGGGCCCGGAGTGGTGGGCGACCTCGTCGTACGCCACGAGGTCCGCGTAGATCGCCGCGCGTCCGGCGAACATGTCGCCGATCACCGCGGCGACGACGACATCGCGTTCGACGACGGTCGCGAACGCGCGGATGAACGGGTAGAGGCCGCCGCGCTTGACCCGGGGCCGCTGCTTGCGGAACCGGGCGCGGCTGGACTGGCCGATCTCCCGCAGGACGTCGGCGATGAAGGACAGGGCGGTGCGGACCGCGTTGGCGGGGTCGGAGAAGTAGGCGAAGTACCCGGCGCGGGACCGGTTCCGCTTGCCCCGGCGGGCCGCGATGGACAGGACGAGCGCGAGCTGTTCGGCGCCGCCGCTGAAGAGGTTGCCGCGGCTCGCGCCGTCGACGGTGAGCAGTCCCCCGTCGCCGGTCCGCTCGATGGCGCGGCGCTGGAGTTCGGCGGCGCTGGAGGGACGGTTGCAGACCATCACCTCCCGGCTCTCCTTCTCGTACCAGCGGAAGGCGGGCACGTCGTGGTTGCTGCCGTGCAGGATGCCGAGCTGGCTGGAGCCGGTCTGGCTGGACCAGTCGGTGCGCCACGGGGTGAGCCGGTGGGTGGCGCGGACGTGCCCGGTGCCGGGCGCGGGGACGCCGAGCCAGGCGGCGACGGTCGGCATCAGGCCCTTGGCGGCGGCCGCCTCCAGCACGTCATGGCCGACGCCGTCGAGCTGGAGGAAGAGGGTGCCGGGCCCGACGGGGCCGGGCGGGCCGTCGGCGTGCCTGCGACGGCGGTCGGCCAGCCGGTACAGGCGGCGCCGGTAGGCGTCGTCGTCGCGCACGGCGAGGGCGCCGCCGGTGGCGGAGGCGACGGCGGACATCACGGCGGCGACGACCACGGCGGTCTCGGGCGCGGCCTCACCCTGTCCGGACGGGTTGATCCACAGGGCTATGAGGAGCAGCGAGCCGTTGAGGAAGAAGACCAGCAGACCGAGGACGAGGGCGGGCACCAGCAGCAACGCCCGTACGAGCAGCGGCCACACGAGGGAGGAGAGCACGCCGAAGACGCCTGCGCCGAGGGCCGCGGTGACGGCGATCTGGGTGCCGCTCTCGCCGGTGCCGGCCTGGAGCCGGAAGTCGGGCAGGGCGCCCGCGAGCACCAGCATCGTCAGCGTCGACACCGCCCACACGGCCAGCATCCGCCAGAACCCGCTCAGCACCCTCCGCCAACGCTCACCGCCCACACCCGGCCACCCTTACGTCCCGTTCCTGGGCCCAGCCTGTCACACGGTCCGGGGAGCCGGGGGCGGCTCCGAAGGGTGGCACGGAGGCGGCGACGGGGAGCGCCCCGGGCACGGCACGGAGCACATGGCCGGCCTCCGGCGACCCTGCGGTGCGGAGCGGCTGCCGGCCTCCGGCGGCCTTCGTCGTACGGCGGCCGCCTTCGCTGGACGGCGGCCTTCATCATGCGGCGGCCTTCGTCGTACGCGGCCTTCGTCGTCCGGCGGCCTCGGCTGGTCGGCGGCCTTCGCTGGTCGGCGGCTCCCGAAGCGCGACGGTTCTCCGGAGGCCGCGGCTCTCGTGGTCAGCGGCCGTCGTAGCCCGCTGTCGGCATCGACAGGCGGCGGTGGACGCGGGCCTTCATCTGGGCGTCGTAGGCGGGTTCGGCGCGGCCCACGGTCTCGACGCGGACGCCGCGGCGGGCGCACTCGGCGGTGAAGTCGTCGACGGAGGCGAGGGCGCGTTCCAGGACGCGTCGGCTGGGGGCGACGAAGAGGTCGACATGGCCGGCGTCGACGTCGGCCCACAGGGCGCAGTGGTCGGGGCGCAGACCGCGCACGAGCAGCTCGCGCGTGACCACGTAGCCGCGCTCGGCGGCCCAGCGGGCGCACATCGCGTGCTGGCTGCGGGAGTCGACCAGGAAGGGGTCCGCCTCCAGCTCCTCCAGGGGCGTCAGACTGGCGATGGCCGCGACCCGCACGACCGCTCCGCGTTCCGCCGTCCGCCCCGGGCACTCACGGGGTATCTCCTGGCAGGACAGGGCGAAGGCGTCACTCTTGTCTCCCACGGCGTCCCCCTCACCTCCGGGTCCAGAGCCTGAGACCCTACTCCAGCCCGTAGGCTCGGGGGAGTAGCGCGAAGGAGGCGAACGAAGTGCCCGTGGAGGTCACCTGGTGGGGTCATGCCACCTGCACCGTGGAGGACTCGGGCACCCGGGTGCTCACCGACCCGCTCTTCACGCGCCGGCTCGCGCATCTGCGCCGGCGCCGCGGGGCGCCGCCCCCGCCCGAGGCGGCGGTCGCGGACGTGGCGCTGGTGTCGCATCTGCACGCCGATCATCTGCACGTCCCCTCCCTGGCCCGGCTCGCGCCGGGTACCCGGCTGGTGGTGCCGCGCGGCGCGCCGCGCCAGGTCCGGGGGCTGCGCGGCCTGCGGCACCTGCGGCTCTCCGAGGTGGCGCCCGGTGACGAGGTGAGCGTCGGCGACCTGGTCGTCCGTGCCGTGCCCGCTCACCACGACGGGCGGCGGCTGCCGGTCGGGCGGCACCGTTCGCCGGCGCTCGGCTTCGTGGTCGAGGGGGAGGCACGGACCTACTTCGCCGGGGACACCGGGCTGTTCGAGTCGATGCCCAAGGAGGTCGGGCCGGTCGACGTGGCGCTGCTGCCGGTCGGCGGCTGGGGGCCCTGTCTCGGTGAGGGACATCTGGATGCGGGGCGCGCGGCGGAGGCGCTCGCGCTGCTCGCGCCCCGCAGCGCGATCCCGGTGCACTACGGCACGTACTGGCCGATCGGCCTGGACGCCGTGCGCCCCCATGAATTCCACGCGCCCGGTGGGGAGTTCGTACGCCTGGCTGCCCTGCGCGCGCCCGAGGTGGCGGTGCACCGGCTGGAGCACGGCGAGAGCGTACGACCGGGGGTGGCGGGATGATACGTCCGCCCAGGGCGTCCCGCGGAGTCGCGGAGGGCGCCCGGTGATGGTCCTGTCCGTCGTGGCCACTCCCCTGCCGTTCGAGTCGACGCAGCAGGCGATCGGCTATCCGACGCTGTTCCTGCTGGTGCTGGCGGGGGCGCTGCTGCCGGTGGTACCGACGGGGGCGCTGGTCAGTTCGGCGGCCGTCGTGGCGTTCCACCAGACGGCGCCGTTCGCTCTGCTGATGCTGTTCGTGGTGGCGTCCGTGGCCGCGTTCCTCGGGGACATCGCCCTGTACTGGCTGGGGCGGCGCGGAATGGGCTCCAAGAACGGTTCGCGCTGGCTGGAGGCGATCCGCCGCCGGGCGCCCGAGGACCGCCTGACCCAGGCCCAGCGGAAGCTCGACGATCACGGGGTGGCCGTGCTGGTGCTGTCCCGGCTGGTGCCGGCCGGCCGTCTCCCGGTGATGCTGGCGTGTCTGCTGGCGAAGATGCCGTTGCGGCGGTTCGCGCGGGGGAACCTGCCGGCGTGCCTCGCGTGGGCGGTCACCTACCAGTTGATCGGAATCCTCGGCGGGTCGCTGTTCGCGGAGCCCTGGGAAGGGGTGCTGGCGGCGATCGTGCTGACCCTGCTGATCAGCGTGGCGCCGAGCGTGTGGCGGCGGGTCGTCCGCTGAGGGCGCGGCTGTGTCTCGTCGACGGCGGGGTGGGCACCGTCGCCGTCCTCAGGTGGGGACCCGGGACGCTCGTCGCCGTCCTCAGGCGAGGACCCGGGACGCTCCGATCGGCAGGTCCCACAGGTCCTCGCGGGGGAGCCCCGCCGCCTCCCAGGCGGCCCGTACGCGCGTGAGGGGTTCCATGACCGGCTCGGCGGAGAGGACGAACGTGGCCCAGTGCATGGGGGCCATACGGTGGGCGCCGAGGTCCTGGAAGGCCCGGACGGCCTCCTCGGGGTCGCAGTGGACGTCGCTGAGCCACCAGCGGGGGTCGTACGCGCCGATCGGCAGGAGCGCGAGGTCGATACCGGGGTGGCGGCGGCCGATGAGGGAGAACCAGTGGCCGTAGCCGGTGTCGCCGGCGAAGTACACACTCCTGCCGTCGGACGCCGTGAGCACCCAACCGCCCCACAGGGAGCGGCAGGTGTCGGTGAGCGTGCGCTTGGACCAGTGGTGGGCCGGTACGAAGTCGAAGCGGACGCCGTCGAGTTCGGCCGCCTCCCACCAGTCCAGCTCGGTGACGCGGGTGAAGCGGCGGCGGCGGAACCAGCCGCCGAGCCCGGCGGGCACGAACACCGGTGTGTCCCGCGGCAGTCGGCGCAGGGTGGGCGCGTCCAGGTGGTCGTAGTGGTTGTGGCTGATGACGACCGCGTCCACACGCGGCAGCGCCTCCCAGGCAACGCCGACCGGGGTGACCCGGGCGGGGGTACCGAGGATACGGCGGGACCAGACCGGGTCGGTGAGGACGGTGAGCCCGCCGATCCGCACCACCCAGCTCGCGTGCCCCGCCCAGGTGACGGCGACGGTACGCGCGTCCACGCGAGGCAACGGACCGGGTTCGTACGGCAGTCGGGGCACGTCGACGAGGCCCTCGGGGCCCGGCCGTACGGAGCCCTCGCGGGCGAAGCGGGCGAAGGCGCGCAGGCCCGGCAGGGGCGTGGTCAGCCGGTCGACGAAGGACGCGGGCCAGCGGCGCCGCTCGCCGAGAGGGCGGGGCTCGGCGGGCGGCGGGGGCGCGAGCGGGGCGGCGAGGGGCGGCGCGGGCCTCGGGTCCAGGGCACCGAGGCCGGGTGAGTACGCCGGATCATCGGTGTCCTCGGGGTGCGCGGAGGCGGGCGACGAGGGAGTCGCGGAGGTGGTCGACTCGGACTGCTGCGTCATCGAGAAGGCTCCCATCGCCGGGCGTCGTCGAAGGGTCGTCGCCGCGCACCGGCCCGGGGGCGGGCGGCAGGACGGTGCGGACACGACCCGGTGGCCTGGAGCACCCTCGTCATCGGAGCTCCTCCAGGACCGATCCGAACAAGGTCAACGCGCTTTCCACGTGCGGTAGTTCCAGGGCGTCGGGGGCGGTCAGGGCCTGCGCCCGCTCCTCGTCGGCGGGGCCGAGGAACAGCCCGGTCGACAGGCGGAAACGCAGCGCCCCGAGGTCGTCCCCGAAGCGGTGTCCGCCGGGCGCGGGCAGGCCGAGCCGGGCGGTGAGGAAGTCCTCCAGCTCCTGGGCGTCGCCGACGCCGTGCGCGGTGAGCGCCGGGCGCAGCGGGGACAGGTCGACGTACAGGTGCCGGCCCGCACGCGGGGGCAGGGCGAGCGCCCCGGCGGCGATCACGGCCCGGTGGGCGGCGGCGGCCAGCCGGGCGTGCAGCCGGACCGCGGCGGCGAGCCGCTCGGTGACGGGACCGGGCTCGTCGAGCGCGTACGCGGCGGCCGCGGCGACCGGGGTGGCGACGCGGGCGCCGAGCGCGGTGAGCACGTCGAGGACCCGGTCGCGCAGTCCGCCGCCGACGCCGTCGGCCGGGAAGCGGGCGACGGCGGCGGGCCAGCCCGGTGGCAGGAAGGGGCCGGCGAGGTCGGTGACGACGGTGACCCGGTCCGGCAGCATCTCGGCGGGGCTGAGCAGTACGGGGTCGTGCGGGTCGTGCAGGGTGTCGCGCCAGGTCTCGTCGCTGACCAGGTGCAGGCCCTCCCCTGCGGCGGCCTCCACGGTCTCGTGGACCAGTTCGGGCGGGGCCACGGTGGCGGTCGGGTCGTCGGCGGCGCACAGCACGAGCAGCCGGGGGTCGCCGCCCTCGTCCCGGATCCTGCGCACGGTCTCCAGCAGCGCGTACGAGTCCGGTACGCCGCCGCACTCGGCCGGTGTCGGTACGTGGAAGACGGATCTGCCGAGCGCCCGCGCCTCGGGTTCCCACCAGGCGGCGCACGGCCTCGGGAGCAGGACGTCACCGCCGATCGCCGCGGTCAGCGCCAGCAGCAGGGCGGGGGCGCCGGGGGCGGCCGCGACCCGGTCGGGGGTGGTGGGCAGCCCGCGCCGGTCCCAGTAGCCGCAGGCGGCGTCCAGGAGCGCGGGGGAACCGCCGAGGGGTACGGCGTCGGGGCGGCCGGCGGCCGCGGAGAGCACGGCGGCCAGCTCCGGCAGGAGCGGCAGCCCCTGGTCGGGAAGGGCCGGACCGTAGCGGACGGGGCCGTGCCCCACCGGCCCCCTGTCCGGTTCCGTCCGCCGCATCTCTGCCTCCGCGCAGTGTCGTCGCGTTGTCCGGTGCGCAGCGCTCCCGCGCTGTCCATGGTGCTCCGCCGTGCCCGCGCGCGCTCCGTCGTACCCCGCGACTCGTGGTCCACGCCCTCGGCCTGCCAGTACCCCGGCTCTCGCGCCTCATGAGCACCTCGCCGGGTCGCGCCGGTCACAGCGGGGCGCGGTCACGGCGGTGCGGTCAGGGTGTCCACCGGCCCCGGCGGCGCAGCAGCCGGTGGGCGGCGGCGCCGAGCGCGCCGGCGATGAGGAGGCCGCCGGCGGCCATGGCCGGGACGGAGTCGGTGAAGGCGCCGCCGCCGCCCGCGTGGACACCGCGCTGGACCGGCGCGGGACGGTGGGTGTCGTGATGGGTGGGCTGGTGCGTCGGCTGGTCGGTGGGGTGGTGCGTGGGGTGGTGCGTGGGGTGGTGGCCGCCGCCGATGGTGACCGTGAAGGTGGCGCTCCATTCCATCTGCTCGGCGCCGGGCGGGGCCGGGCAGACGCCGTCGACGCCCCACTCGGTGGAGGCGCCCGCCTCGTCCGGGCCGGTCTCGAAGTCGGCGGCGGGAGCGATACGGGCGGTGCCCTCGTAGGAGGGCCCGCCCACGGGGTCGTCGTTGCCCGGGAGCCGCTGGAGCTTGACGGTGCCCTCCTCGAACGCCTGTGAGCCGGCGTCGATGCTGTCGGGGGCCGGGCCGCCGGTGGGGTCGCAGGAGACGGAGATCGTGACGGTCTCGCCGGGGGCGACGTCGAGCGGGTCGACCTCGCCCGCCGGATCCGCGTACGCGACCGGGGCGACGCCGAGCACGGCACCGGCCAGGACGGCGGCGGACAGGACACGGGCTCTGCGGCGCATGGGCGAGGCTCCTTAGGCCGACTCCGACTCCGGCTGGGGGGCACGACCACCGCGCCCCGCCCTCCCCATCAGACCTCCCGCCCCCGCGCCCCGCGCGCCGCCGAGCCCCATTCGCGGGACGGCCCCCGCCGACCGGGTGACGGCATGTTTGAGCGACGGGGAGTACGCATGCGGCGAAGGCGTGGGGGACGAGAGGCAGGCGGGCCGAAGGCCCGCCCCTTCAGGGGCGCGGGGAACTGCGCGACCAGCCACAACGCACCCGCACCCGCCGACGCCCCCGCACCCCCGAGCCATGAGGCGCCTGCGCACTCCCGGCCCCGGCCACGGCCAGGGCCCGTCGTTCGGATCACGCCTGGGCCGCGGGGACCAGGGCCCGGTGGCGACGGATCGGCCGGCCGAGCGCGAGGGCTCGGCCGGCCGGTGGGGGCGGACGGGGGTCAGTCGGAGGAGCCGCCCACGTCCCGCATCACCTGCTCGCGCAGCCGGTCGCAGCACCGGCTGATCAGCCGGGACACATGCATCTGCGAAATGCCCAACTCCTCGGCGATCCGGCTCTGCGTCATGTCCCCGAAGAACCGCATGTACAGGATGGCCCGCTCCCGCTCCGGGAGGGCCGCCAGCCGAGGCTTGACCGCCTCCCGGTCGACGACGGTGTCGAGCGCGGGGTCGGGCGCGCCCAGCGCGTCGCTGAGCGAGTAGCCGTCCTCGCTCCCCGGCAGCTCGGCGTCCAGGGACAGTGCCGTGAAGCTCTCCAGTGCCTCCAGTCCGACCTGGACGTCTTCCTCGCTCATGTTGGCGTGGGCGGCGATCTCCGCCACGGTGGGCCGACGGCCCGAGATCGTCTGGGACAGGTCCTGGCTGGCGAACCGGACCCGGTTGCGCAGGTCCTGGACCCGGCGCGGTACGTGCAGGGTCCACATGTGGTCCCTGAAGTGCCGCTTGATCTCACCGGTGACGGTGGGGACCGCATAGCTCTCGAAGGCGTTCCCGCGCTCGGGGTCATAGCGGTCGACGGCCTTGACCAGGCCGAGGGACGCGACCTGGCGCAGGTCCTCATAGCTCTCGCCGCGGCTGCGGAACCGCCCGGCGAGCCGTTCGGCCATGGGCAGCCACGCTTCCACGATCCGCTCCCGGAGAGCGTCCCGCTCCGGGCCGGGGGGAAGCGTCGCCAGCTTGCGGAACGCTTCAGCGGTGTCGGGGGCGTCGTCGTGCGGGTGGTGCTTCACGCTTGCCTGGGTACGCATGGTGCGTCGCAACTCCCTGATGTGCTCTGGGATGGACGGTCACCGTGGGGGCGCGGACATGCACATGGAGAGCACACCCGTGATGGTCGGATCGATCATCAATCCCACGGACGTGCCTCCTGTCCGAAGCACTGTGGTGCGCCTGCCCCGCTTCATGCGCGGCAAACACACCCAGGTTTTTCTCTTGCCCGCCGGGTGACTCGGCCCTGAGAAAAACACCCTGGGAGGTCCAGTATGACCACGTATGTCGCCGATCACATCCTGCGCAGGCTACGCGAGTGGGGAGTCGAGCACGTTTTCGGCTATCCCGGTGACGGCATCAACGGGCTACTGGCCGCCTGGGGCCGGGCGGAGGACCGGCCCCGGTTCATCCAGTCACGGCACGAGGAGATGTCCGCCTTCCAGGCGGTCGGCTACGCCAAGTTCTCGGGCCGTATCGGCGTGTGCGCGGCGACCTCGGGACCCGGCGCGATCCATCTGCTGAACGGCCTGTACGACGCGAAGCTGGACCATGTGCCGGTGCTCGCGATCGTGGGCCAGACGCACCGCAGCGCGATGGGCGGCTCGTACCAGCAGGAGGTGGACCTGCACTCCCTGTTCAAGGACGTGGCCTCGGACTTCGTCGAGACGGTGACCGTGCCCGAGCAGTTGCCGAACGTCCTGGACCGGGCGATCCGCACCGCCTACGCCCGCCGGGCCCCCACCGCGATCATCGTCCCCGGCGATGTGCAGGAGCTGGAGTACTCCGCGCCGACCCATGACTTCAAGATGGTCCCCTCCAGCCTGGGCAGCGGCTCCTGGACGGCGGTGCCCTCGCAGGAGTCGCTGGAGCGGGCGGCGGAGATCCTGAACGCCGGCGACAAGGTCGCCATCCTGATCGGTCAGGGCGCCGCCGGGGCCCGCGCCGAGGTCCAGCGGATCGCCGAGCTACTGGGCGCGGGCGTCGCCAAGGCCCTGCTCGGCAAGGACGCGCTGAGCGACGAGCTGCCGTACGTCACCGGCTCGATCGGCCTGCTGGGCACGCGCCCCTCGTACGAGCTGATGCGCGACTGCGACACGCTGCTGACCATCGGTTCGTCCTTCCCGTACTCCCAGTTCCTGCCCGAGTTCGGCAAGGCGCGGGCCGTGCAGATCGACCTCGACCCGCACATGGTCGGGATGCGCTACCCGTACGAGGTGAACCTCGTCGGTGACGCGAAGGCGACGCTGGAGCGGCTGATCCCGCTGATCGACCCGGAGCGGGGCCGGGAGTGGTTCGACGAGGTGTGCGCCGGCGTGACCCGCTGGCGCGAGGTGACGGCGCGGCGCGCGGAGCTGTCGGCCGATCCGATCAACCCGGAGTACGTGGCCCACGCCCTCGATCCGCTGCTGCCGGACGACGCGATCATCTCCTCGGACTCCGGCTCGGCGGCGAACTGGTACGCCCGACATCTGACCCTGCGGGACGGTATGCGGTCGTCGCTGTCGGGGACGCTGGCGACGATGGGCTGCGGGGTGCCGTACGCGATCGGCGCGAAGTTCGCCCATCCGGACCGGCCGGCGATCGCGCTGGTCGGGGACGGCGCGATGCAGATGAACGGCCTCGCGGAGCTGATCACGGCGGCCAAGTACAAGGACGAGTGGGCGGACCCCCGGCTCGTGGTGGGCGTGTGGAACAACCGCGACCTGAACCAGGTGACGTGGGAGCTGCGGGCGATGGGCGGCGAGCCGTCCTTCCTGCCGTCGCAGGAGCTGCCGGACGTCCAGTACGCGGCGTTCGCCCGCTCCCTGGGGCTGACCGGCATCCGGGTCGAGAAGCCGGAGGACGTCGAGGCGGGCTGGCGCGCGGCCCTGGAGGCCGACGGCCCCGCGGTCGTCGAGTTCCTCACCGATCCGGCGGTCCCGCCGATCCCGCCGCACGCCACCTGGGAGCAGATGGAGGCCACGGCGGCCTCGATCCTCAAGGGCGACGCGGACCGCGGGTCCATGATCAAGCAGGGCTTCAAGGCGAAGATGCAGGAGTTCCTGCCGAGCACGAAGCCCAAGGGCAAGAAGTAGTGTCGAACGGCGCTGAGGAGTTCAGTGCCTCTTCCGGAGCGACCGCCCATCCGCGCGGTCGCTCCGCAGGGGAAGATCGGGCACCATCCCGAGCGAAACGCGCGGGCCAGGACTCCTGCCGGGCGAAGGGCAGCAGGCGTGACCCGCGCGGGACGGCGCGGAACACCGACGAAGATCAGTGGACCTGGCCACACCGCAGCGCAGGCCCCCGCCCCTGACGGACGCTGTTGGCACGATGAGTTCCCTCTGCTCAGGAAGCGGTGAAGTCCCGCCGCTCAAAGCGACCGACCTCCGCGCGGAGCCGGTCGGTGGACCAAGGCCAGCTGAAGCTGTTGCGGCCGCCTGCGTCGAGGTAGTAGCTCCTGCACCCACCGGCGTTGTAGACGGTGCCGGCCAGCGCGGTCTGCAGCCGGGCGTTGTACGCGGCCTGCACATCGCCGCGTACCTCCAGCACCGCCCAACTCTCCTCCCGTGCGGCCTCGATGGCGCCCAGGACGAGGTCGAGCTGTGCCTCAAGAATGGCGAACGCCGACGAGTGCCCGGTGCCCAGGCCGGGGCCGAGGAGCAGGAAGGCGTTGGGGAAGCCCGCGACGACGGTGCCGAGGTACGCCTCGGGGGAGCCCTGCCAGTGGTCGGCCAGCGAGTGGCCGGCTCCGTCTCGGACGAGGCCCGCGAGCGGCATGTCGAGGATGTGGAAGCCGGTGCCGAGGATGATCGCGTCCACCTCGGCGGCGCTGCCGTCGGCGCCGTGCACGGTGTTGCCTTCGACGGCGTGCACCGCGGCGGCGTGCACGTCGACATTCGGTCGCCTCAGCGCGGGGTAGTAGTGGTTGGAGAACAGGATGCGCTTGCAGCCGATGGTGTAGTCGGGGGTCAGCTTGCGGCGCAGTTCGGTGTCGCGGACCGTGGCCCGCAGGTGGGCCCGTGCCATGGCCTGGACGCCACGCATCAGCCCGGGACGCCGGAATCCACGTCCGAGCGTCTCCATGGCCCGGTACTCCAGCCCCGCCACCGCGGCTCGCGCGCCCGGCAGGTGGCGCATCGCCCACCGTTCGGCCTTCGGTATGTGATGGTCCAGCTTGGGCAGCACCCACTGGGCGGTGCGCTGGAACACATGCAGGCGGGCGACGTCGGGGGCGATCGCCGGGACGAACTGCACGGCCGAGGCGCCGGTGCCGATCACCGCGACCCGCTTGCCGCGCAGGTCGTACTCGTGGTTCCAGCGCGCGGAGTGGAACACCTCGCCGGGGAAACCGTCGAGGCCGGGGACGTCCGGGACGAGAGGCTCGTTCCACGGGCCGGCGCCGGCGATCAGGAACCGGGCCGTGAACTCACCGGCGTCGGTACGGACGAGCCAGCGGGCCTGGCCGGGCTGCCATCGCGCTTCGGTCATACGCACCCCGAACCGGGTGTGTTCGCGCAGCCGGTACGCGTCGGCGACCCGCCTCACGTACGTGAGGATCTCCGGCTGGTGCGCGTACACCCGCGTCCAGTCCGGGTTCGGAGCGAAGGAGTAGCTGTAGAGGCGGGACGGTACGTCGCACTGGCAGCCGGGATAGGTGTTCGCCCGCCACGTGCCGCCGAAGTCGTCGGCCGCCTCGATGATCAGGAAGTCCCGGATACCGGCGCCGCGGAGCCTGGCCCCGGCGCCGACCCCGGAGATGCCGGCGCCGACGACGAGGACCTCGACGTGTGTGCTCATGCCGCAATGCTCCTGTCGATGGCTCGCTCGACGCGGTCGGGTGTGGTGCGCAGGGAGACGTCGAGCGTGGCCGCACGCCGCCGTGGGTCCATGAAGTTGGCCCCCATCACGGCCAGTTCCTCCACCCCGGGCTCGATCCGGACGACGCGGCATCCCGCCGCACGCAAGAGGCGTTCCTCGGCGTCGACGGTCCGGGTCATCCAGCGGCGCAGGAGCCGTTCGAGACGGCTCAGGCCGGTGGCGGGTGCGCCCCCGGAGGTCGACATGGGGGCGACGATCACCACCTCGTCCAGCCCCAGGGGTACGAGGAGGTCCGCCGAGGTCGGGGACACGGCACCGCCGTCGAGGTAGGTCCGCCCGTCGATCCGCACCGGCGGGAACCAGCCCGGGATCGCCCAGGACGCGGCGATCGCGCTGCCCAGGTCCGTGGCCGGAGCTCCCGGCGCGCCGAACGCGACCCGCCGGCCCGAGCGCGCGTCGGCCGCGACCAGCCAGGTGCGCGTGGAATCCGGCCACGGGCGGCTCTCCGCCAGCGCGGCACCGAACCGGTGCAGCCAACGCGCGTCACCCCGGCCGCGCGGCAGCAGCCCCACCAGCCCCGACCCCGGCGAGACCCGGCCGCGTACGGCAGCGGTCACCAGCCCCGACCCCGGCAGCCCGGGCCACGGGACGGGAGGCAGCGCACCCGGGTGGGTGTGGACGTGTCCAAGGAGCACCGGGTCCGCGCCAGTCTCTCCCCGTACCGCCGCGAGCAGGTCGGACACGGACCGCCCGGAGCCGAGAGCGGACACGACTTCCGCCCCGGCGGACGTCCCCACCGACACCTCGGCGGTCCGCACGTCCCAGTCCAGCTCCGCTTCCACCGCGGTGAGCGCGGCGACCGTCCAGACGAAGCCGAGCGTGCCGCCGCACCCGACCACCAGTGCACGCCGTGGAGCCACAGATCCCCCTGGAATTCGGATACCAATGGAATCCGGAAGCTAGCGGTATTCTGCGGGCGTGGCAAGACTGACCCGGGCGGAGAGCCAGGCCCGCACCCGCGAACACGTCCTCGACACCGCGCACGACCTCTTCCTGCGCGACGGCTTCACGAAGACCTCCATCGAGCGGGTCGCGGAGGCCGCCAACTACTCCAAGGGCGCGGTGTACTCGAACTTCGCGACCAAGAACGAGCTGTGCCTGGCCGTCCTGGACCGCATCGCCCTGCGGCAAGTGGCGTACATCGCCGCCGAGATGGGAGACGCGCCCCGCCTGGAGGACAGGCTCGCGGGTTTCGCCCGGTGGGCCGAGCAGCACATAGGCGACAGCTCGTGGACCGCGCTGGAAGTCGAGTTCGCCACCGCCAACCGCCGCGACGCACATGTCTGCGAACAGCTCGCCCACCGACGGCGCGCCGTCACCGAGGCCCTCGCGGACCTCCTTCGGGCCCAGACGCAGGAGCTGGGCGTCACGCCGCACATGCCCGCGGACACCGCCGCCTTCGTCCTTCTCAGTCTCGGGATCGGCATCGGCGTCCAGCGCGCGTTCGACCCCACCGTCCCCGTACAGCCGCTCGTGGACCTGCTCCGCCAGGTCATGACCGGCTGACCCCGCCCCGGATCACGGCCGGCACCCGGGCTCGCGGCGGGTGCCTGATGCGCGTGTGCGCCGAGGCAGCGGACTCATGTCCTCAGTCCGTGGCGAGTCCTCCTCGGTGCAGCGCATGATCTTGCGCGGACTGCCCGCCCGCTGAAGCGCCCGGGGCGGCGTGTCGCCATGGCGCAGATGGACCACCGCCGCCGCGGCCACCAGCAACGCCAGTCCCGTCGCGACGGCCACCCCGAGCGGGAGCGACACCAGTCCCAGCAGCAGCCCGGCGGCCCCGGCCACCTCCAGTGCGCCGACGAGGCGGTACGGGCCCCGTGTCACGCCAGGGGAGGAAGACCAGGGACAGGGCGACGGCGAGCGCTGTTCTCAGGCGGTGGTCGGTCATGTCGGACCTTCGGTCGACGGGGAGCCACTAGTTGCTCAGTGGTGGGCAATAAACTAGTCTGCACATCAATGAGCAATTAACTGCTCTCGGTGCCGCGCCCACCCCTGTCCGCGCCCGCACCGCTCCCATCGATCCGATCCCCGAAGCCTCCGCTTCACCTCCCGCCGAGGAGCCCCCGATGCCGCTCTTTGCGAACACACCCGCCGAGAAGATGACCGAGCCCTATCCACGCCGCTGGTGGGCCCTGCTGGTCCTGTGCCTGAGCCTGCTGATCGTCGTCATGGCCAACACGTCGCTGATCGTGGCCGCCCCCGACATGACCAAGGACCTGGGCCTGTCCAGCAGTGACCTGCAGTGGGTCATCGACGGCTACACCGTCCCCTACGCCGCGCTGATGCTCGTGCTCGGCGCGATCGGCGACAAGTACAGCCGCCGCGGCGCCCTGGTCCTGGGCCTGCTGATCTTCATCGGCGGTTCGGCGATGGGCGGCCTGGTCGACGAGACCAACCTGGTCATCACCGCCCGCGCGATCATGGGCGTGGGTGCCGCCGTCGTCATGCCGGCCACGCTCTCGCTGCTGGTCGCGATGTTCCCCCGCGGTGAGCGCGCCAAGGCCATCACGGCATGGTCCGCCACCTCCGGGCTCGCCATCGCCGCGGGTCCGCTGGCCGCCGGCTGGCTGCTGGAGGACCACGGCTGGGGCTCCACCTTCCTGATGAACGTCCCCGTCGCCGTCCTCGGCGTCGTCGGCGCACTGCTCCTGGTCCCGCCGTCGAAGGCGGAAGGCATGGGCCGGATCGACTACGTCGGCGGTCTGCTGTCGATCGTGTCGGTCGGCTCCCTGGTCTACGCGACCATCGAGGGCCCGCACTTCGGCTGGGGCGTCGGCCCGATCACCGCGGCCGTGGTCGCCGGCGTGGCCCTGCTGGCCTTCGTGGCCTGGGAGTTGAGGCACCCGAACCCGATGCTGGACGTGCGCAGGTTCGCCGAGCGTCCCTTCGGCGGCTCGATGACGGCGGTGCTGTTCTTCTTCTTCGGCACCTTCGGCTCGATCTACTACTCCACCCAGTTCCTGCAGTTCGTCCTCGGCTACGACGCCCTGGAGACCGGCGTCCGCCTGCTGCCGTTGGCCGGTGCGGTGTTCGTCGGCGCCGTGGTCACCGGCAAGCTGGCTCCGAAGCTGGGCGTGAAGCTGGTCGTGGGCACCGGCATGGTGATCGGCACGGCGGGCGTCTTCCTGCTCACACGGATCGAGTCGGGATCGGCCTACACCGACTTCCTGGCGCCCCTGCTGCTGCTCGGCTTCGCGATCGGCCTGAGCCTGTCGCCCGCCACCGACACCATCATGGGCTCCTTCCCGGAGGACGAGCTGGGCGTCGGCGGCGGCGCCAACGACACCGCCCTGGAACTCGGCGGCGCCCTGGGCATCGCCGTCCTCGGCTCGCTGCTGGCCACCTCCTACGAGGACAAGCTGACCGACCTGGTCGGCGGCCATCTCCCGGCCGAGGCCATGGACACCGCCAAGGACTCCGTCGGCGGCGGCATCGCGGTCGCCGAACAGGTCGCCGAGAACCCCCAGGGCGGCGAACAGGCCCAGACCCTGCTCGGGGCGGTCCACGAGTCCTTCGCCCACGCCATCGCCCACACCAGCCTCATCGGCGGCATCATCATGGCCGCCGGCACCCTGATCGTCATCGCCGTCCTGCCCGGCCGCAAGGCCACCGGCACGCCCCGCCCGGAAGAGGCGGCCGAGACCCCCCAGGAGCAGACCGAGACCGTGGGCGCCTGAGTCCACGAGGTCGGCGCGGTCCATGGCCGCCGACCGGAGGCCGGGAACTCGTTTCCGGCGTCCTCCGCCCAGGACGGGCTGTGCAGGAGCGGACAGCGGAACACCGCAGGGCCCCCCGACGGGCGGCCGCGCACTGCCGCTTGGGGGTTCGGTGATGTCCGGCTAGGTGAGGTGTCGCCGACCGCCGGTCGTGAACGACGGCGTTTCACGTGTCGTCGGCCGTCATGGCAGCGACCGATGTCCCTCCGCCCGACGACTCGGCACTCACGGATCACCGGAGCGGGACACACAGGACAAGACCCCCGTGCCATCGACCGGGGACTGTTCGAACCTCTGCGTAAGCGGCCGTGCCGCGGGCTCACCCGTCGGCGCCGGCCTCCGCGGTGGCCGTGGCGGACACCTCTTCGACCACGACGCGCGCGTGCTTCTCCGGCACTCCGGCCGCGATGAGCGTGGTGACGGCCACCCGGGTGCCGTCGTCCTCCAGTGCCCCGGTGTTGGCCTGTTCCAGCAGGGCGACCGCCATGGCCTCCAGACCGGCGCTCAGCACCGCGGACGGCAACTGGGAGTGGAAGACGCCGTCTCGCTGCCCGCGCTCCAGGATGGCCGCGACCTTGACGCGGGCGGGCTCGAGGATCTCGGCGACACGATCCATGCCCAGGTCCCGCTGGGCGAGCGCCAGAAGCATGCGGTAGCGGTCGCCGACAGGCCACATCGACAACGTGAAGTGCGCGAGCGCCCGCTCCGCCGGTTCGGTCACCGTCGCTCCGACCGCCACGGCGGACTCGAGCGCCTCGGCGGCTTCCTCGGCCAGTGCCTCCAGGAGCGCCGCCCGCCCGGGGAAGTGCCCGAAAAGCGTGCGCCGTACGACACCGGAGGCGCGGGCCAGCTCTTCCAGGGTGATGTCCGGGTTCCGCCCGAGTTCCTGACGTGCGGTGGCCAGGATGCGCGCCCGGTTGGACCGTGCGTTGCGTCGCTGCGGGACGCGGCCGGCGGGCTGGGACACGGGAGGACCTCGATGAAGGTAAGACGAATCGGGGGCCCTCATTCTGGCACGTGCCCCCGTGCCGATCCCCGGCCGCAGCAGCGGATCGGCACGCCCTGATCAGGGGGGAGGCTCCTTGATGTCGGACGGCTCCCGCGGATCGACGCCGTTGTGGTGGGCGTGCGGGGGCTGACGGAGCGGACGTCGTCGGCGTGGCGGCGGGCGTCGCGGTAGGCCTCCTGGGCGGGCAGGCGCGGCACGGCCATGGGCTCGCCGACTCGCCGGTCGGTCGGAGCGACCGCGACCGAGCGGGCGCTCGCGCACTTCTCGGCCACGCCCGCCGGCCGGTTCGACGGCCCCCGGTGCCACCGGGTCGGGCGTCAGCCGGCCGGTGCCACCGGGTCGGGCTGGTCGGGGTCCTCCAGGGGTGGCAGCAGTACGTCCTCGTAACGGCCCAGCGCCAGTATGGCGCCGAGCATCAGCATCGGAATGATCACGGCTATCACCGCCATGGGCCCGGTCCTTCCCCAGGGAATGTGCTGTGGGGGGCTTCAGCCGGGTCTCCCCCGCGCGGTCGGGCAAACCCGGGCGGGAAGCGGAACCAGGACGGCGAACCGGGACGGCGGCGACCGGAACCGGGGCCGGGACGCCCGTGTCGACCCCGGGTCCTCGGGTACGCGGGGGCCACGCGAACCCTGGAGGGAGACATGCAGCGAGGCAGCGACCGGCTGAACGTCCACCGCGACGACGAGATGAAGCACGAACTGCAGGGGCTGCTCCGGTCCGGGCACTCCACCCGGACGGAGGAGTGGCACGACCCTGAGCCGTACGCCGAGGACGACCCGGAGCTCGCCCACGGGCCGGTGACGCCGAGCCGCGCGCCGGCCCGGGTGGAGACGACGCGTCTGGAGCTGGCCCGCGTCCTGGGCCGTACGTCGTTCCCGGCGGGCCCCGGCGAGCTGATCCGGGTCCTGCGCGACCGGCACGCCCCGGACAACCTCGTAGAACCCTTGGAGCAGCTGCCGAAGAAGGCCCGCTACGAGTCCGTGCACCAGCTCGCGGAGGCAGTGGTCGGCGCTCACGACGAGGGCGCGTAGCCGCCACGCTCCCGGGTACCGCGGCGTCACACCCCCGAGGGCGGGCCCCGCGGCCCGGGAGCAGCAACGAAAGGCCGATCAGCATGGCTGATGTCCTCAGGGCCGTCATGACGCCGGGGCGCTCGCCGACATCAGCCGGGCCGAACCGGACACCTGGCCGGGCGGAGCCCCGGTCTGACCACGGCGTCCGACGAGAAAGGAGACCGAGCTCTCATGCGTATCGCATTCCTGACCGCACCCGAGGGTGTGGAGCAGATCGAACTGACCGATCCGTGGCAGGCGGTGACGGACGCCGGCCACGAACCGGTGCTGGTGTCGACGAAGCCGGGCCGCGTGCAGGCGTTCAACCACCTGGACAAGGCCGACACGTTCGCCGTGGACGACGTGGTGGGCGAGGTGCCCGTCGAGTCGTTCGACGCACTGGTGCTGCCCGGTGGCGTGGCCAATCCGGACTTCCTGCGGATGGACGACAAGGCCGTCTCTTTCGTCCGGGAGTTCTTCGAGCGGGGCCGGCCGGTCGCCGCGATCTGCCACGCGCCGTGGACGCTCGTCGAGGCGGGCGTCGTCCGCGGCCGGGTGCTGACCTCGTGGCCCAGTCTGCGCACGGACATCCGCAACGCGGGCGGCGAATGGGTCGACGAGCAGGTGAAGGTCTGCGACCACGGCCCCAACAAGCTGGTCACCAGCCGCAAGCCGGACGACCTGAAGGCGTTCTGCGAAACCTTCCTGGACGTCTTCCAGACGGCCACGGTCTGAGACCGGTACGTCACGCGGCGACACGCGGAACGACTCAGGGGGCGCCCTCCCACAAGAGGGCGCCCCCTGCACGCGGTCCGGGCTCGGTCTACGGCCTTCGGCCCAGCAGGCACAGCAGCTCCGTCTGCGGGTCGGCGCCCGCCGGCGGGTCCACCGGCGCAGCGAACAGCCCGCTCTTCTCCAGGTCGCCCGCGTACGGCGCGATCTCCTCCGCCGCGAACGTCACCAGGTCCTCGGGGAGCCGTTCGTCCGCCCCGATCGCGCGGGACAGGTCCCAGGCGTGGACGACGAGATCCGCGATCATCTGCGCGCAGTACGCGGTGGCCGAGGCGTCGCCGTACGACAGGTGGACGGTGCGTGCGAGCGCCCCCGGCGCGCTGAACGCCTCCCGCGCGGAGCGGGCCGCCGTGTCCCAGGAGGCGGCCGGGTCGGGCCCCAGCAGGTCCCCGTCGAATGTGTCGCCGACCTCCTCGATCATGCAGCCGTGCCTGACCAGCGGCGGCACCCACAGCTGTTCGGAGACGAGGTGGTTGACGAGGTCGCGGACCGTCCAGTCGGCGCACGGGGTGCCCGCGCCCCACTGGTCGTCGCGGACGGCGTGCACCCGGACCCCGAAGAGGTCCTGCGCCTCGGCGTGCCGGGCCAGCAGCGGATGCGGCTCCGCCGTGTCGGCGGCTCCGCCGGTGTCCCCACGCGTGCCGCCGGTGTCCCCGCGTTTGCCGCCGGTGTTCCCGTGTTTGCCGCCGGTGTCCTTGTTCCCGACCGGGTCGGACGTCGTGCGTGTCATGACGGTCCCGGTCCTCGGTCGCGGGCGCCCTCGCGGGTGCGCCCGGAGACGACCGGGCGGCGCGGATGGCGGCGCAGGTACTCCCCCTCCAGCTGCGCCATCCGCTCGTTGTGGGTGCGCAGCGCTTCGGCCGATCCGTGCAGCAGCGTGTCGTGGCGGGTCCGGTGGATCGACTCCAGCTCCTTCATCAGCTGCTGGTCGTCCAGCTGGTCCGGGTGCACTCCGGTCATGGTGGTACCCCGATCTTCGTGTTCCCCCATGAGGTCCGGGTACCCGCCCGGCAAGCGTCACCCCAGCGGCATCCGGGAGGGAGCCATGGATCTCGCGTTCCTCCATCCACTGTACGAACATCCCGGGTTCTGGGCCTCCGTGTACGTCGCTACGCCCGCGCCCTCGGAGTCCATGGCCCGGGAACGGTCCCTGACGGTGGCCGCCGTCTCCCATGAACTCGCCGAGCAGGGGGCGGACGAGGCGACCTGCCGGGCCGTGCACCAGGCGGTGGAGGAGCTGCGCCACGACACCGAGCCGCACGGCCGGGCGCTGTTCGCCCACGACGGCCGGGTGGTCCTCGATCCGCCGCTGGCCGCGCCGCCCCCGGCGAACCAGGCATTCTGGGCGCCGCTGCCGCGTACGGCGCCGCTGCTGGACCTCGCCGGGGAGGACCCGGTGTGCGTGGTGGCGTACGTGGACCGGCGGGGCGCCCGCTTCGAGCTGCGCGGCGCCCTCGGCGGCGAGGACGCCGGGTCGGTGGCCGGGCGGCAGTGGCCGGTGCACCGGACGAGCACGGTCGACTGGTCGGAGCGGCACTTCCAGCTGCGGGTGCAGAACACCTGGGAGCACAACGCGGCGGAGGTCGCCGACGCGCTCGCCGTGTGTCAGGAGGACACCCGCGCCGATCTGCTGGTCCTCGTGGGTGAGGACCGTGAGCGGCACGCCGTGCGCGACCGGTTGCCGCGCCGGCTGCTGGACCGGGTGGCCGAGGCCCCGCTCGGCACGGGCGGCAGGCTGCTGGACGAGGACGTGGCGCGGATCCGCGCCGAGCACGCCCGCCGGCGGGCCGGCGACGAGGTCGAACGGTTCCTCGCGGCGCGCGGTCCGGACGCCGAGGGGCGCCGTGGAGCCGTGGAGGACGTGGCCGACCTGGTGGAGGCCGCGCGCGAGCACCGGATCGACGAGCTGCTCGTCCGCGCCGAGGGGCCCGACACGCACCGGGCGGTGTGGGTGGGCGAGGACCCCGATCAGCTGGCCGTACGCCGTACGGAGCTGCGTACGCTCGGCCTCGCCGAGGACCACGCCCGGTCGGCCAGGGCCGACGACGCCCTGCTGCGGTCCGTGGTGGCCACCGGCGCCCCGGCGATCTCCGTGACGCCGGCGCCCGGGGCCGCGGACGCCGAGGTCCCGGTGGGCGGCCTGGGCGCGCTGCTGCGCTGGACGTGACCCCGGTCGGCGCGGGCCGTGAACCGGTGTGCGGTCAGCGGGCGCGCTCCACGCGGCGCTCGTCCCACACCGGCTCCGGGGTCTCCCGTACCCGGCCGTCGGAGCCGAAGACCAGATATCGGTCGAACGAACGCGCGAACCAGCGGTCGTGGGTGACGGCGAGCACCGTGCCCTCGAAGGCTTCCAGGCCCTCCTGCAGGGCCTCGGCCGACTCCAGGTCCAGGTTGTCGGTCGGCTCGTCGAGGAGCAGGGCGGTGACTCCCTGGAGTTCCAGCAGGAGGATCTGGAAGCGGGCCTGCTGGCCCCCGGAGAGCCGGTCGAAGGGCTGCTCCGCTTGTCTGGTCAGCTCGTAGCGGCGCAGCCGGGACATGGCGGCGCCGCGGTCCTGCGCGTGCTCCTTCCACAGGATGTCGAGCAGGGTCCGCCCCTCCAGCTCCGGGTGGGCGTGCGTCTGCGCGAAGTGCCCGGGCACGACCCTGGCGCCGAGCTTCCACTGGCCCGCGTGGGTCACGTCCTCACCGGCGAGCAGCCGCAGGAAGTGCGACTTGCCGGAGCCGTTGGAGCCGAGGACGGCGACGCGCTCCCCGTAGAAGACCTCCAGGTCGAAGGGTTTCATCAGCCCCGTCAGTTCGAGGCCGGCGCAGGTGACGGCCCGTACGCCGGTACGGCCGCCCTTGAGCCGCATGGTGATGTCCTGCTCGCGCGGCGGCTCGGGCGGCGGCCCCGCCTCCTCGAACTTGCGCAGCCGGGTCTGGGCGGCGGCGTACCGCGACGCCATCTCATGGCTGACCGCGGCGGCCTGCCGGAGGGTCAGCACGAGCTTCTTCAGCTGGGCGTGCTTCTCGTCCCAGCGGCGGCGCAGCTCCTCGAAGCGCTCGAAGCGCTGCCGCCTCGCCTCGTGGTACGTGTCGAACCCGCCTCCGTGCACCCAGGCGTCGGCGCCCGCGGGCCCGGGCTCCACGCTCACGATCTTCTGGGCGGCGCGGGAGAGGAGTTCCCGGTCGTGGGAGACGAACAGCACGGTCTTGCGGGTCTCCGCGAGCCGCTCCTCCAGCCAGCGCTTGCCGGGGACGTCGAGGTAGTTGTCGGGCTCGTCGAGCAGCAGGACCTCGTCGGTGCCGCGCAGCAGGGCCTCCAGCACGAGCCGCTTCTGCTCACCGCCGGACAGGGTCCGCACCTGCCGCCACTGGGCCTTCTCGTACGGCATGCCGAGCGCGGCCGTGGTGCAGATGTCCCAGAGCGTCTCGGCCTCGTAGCCGCGGACCTCGGCCCAGTCGGAGAGGGCCTGGGCATAGGCGAGCTGGGCCGCCTCGTCGTCGACGGTCATGATCGCGTGCTCGGCCCTGTCGACGGCCCGGGCCGCCTCCCTGATGCCGGGCTGCGCCACGGACACGAGCAGGTCCCGCACGGTCGTCTCGTCCCGTACGGAGCCCACGAACTGGCGCATCACCCCGAGGCCGCCGGTCACGGTGACCGAGCCGCCGTGGGGCTTCAGCTCGCCGGAGATCAACCGCAGCAGGGTCGTCTTGCCCGCGCCGTTGGGGCCCACGAGAGCGACGACGGCCCCCTCCCCCACCCGGAACGACACATCGCCGAGCAGGGCCCTCCCGTCAGGAAGGTAGTACTCCAGATGCGCCGCTTCGAGATATCCCATGCGGCGCATTCTCCGAGCCCCGCGAACCGGGAAGCAAACCGATAAGCATGCGGGAGAAGCCGGTGAGGGCCGACGAGGAGTCGATGAGAGGTCGTCCGCCGGGCGCCCGCGCCGGCCCCGAGCGGACCCCCGCCTGACACGGTTCCCGCACCATGGGGTACCCGTGGACCCATGACCGCAGACGTCGACCTCACCGTCCGCCTCCCGGGCCACCACATCCTCCGGGACCGTTTCCTCGCCGCGGACAGCCGCCTCTTCAACGCGGTGGCGACCCGCGAGTGGCCGGGCGCCCACCCCATGCTGCCGAGGCTGAGCCGCGCCGCCAACCACGGCGTCCTCTGGTTCGCCACGGCGGCCGTGATCGCCGCGACCCGCAGCCCGAGGGCGCGCAGGGCGGCCGCCCGGGGCGTGGCCTCCCTCGCGCTCGCCTCGGCGACGATCAACACGCTCGGCAAGCGCACGGTGCGCCGCCCCCGCCCGGTCCTGGACAACGTCCCCGTCATGCGCCAGTTGAAGCGGCAGCCGATCACCACGTCCTTCCCGTCGGGGCACTCCGCGTCCGCCGCGGCCTTCGCGACCGGCGTCGCCCTGGAGTCGCGCGGCTGGGGGGCGGCGGTCGCCCCGCTCGCTACCGCCGTCGCGCTGTCCCGGGTGTACACGGGGGTGCACTTCCCGAGTGACGTCCTTGTCGGCGCCGCGCTCGGTGTGGGCGCCGCCTACGCGGTGCGGGGCATGGTGCCGACCCGCGACCAGCTGGCGCCGCCCGGCCGCCCCCGCGCGGACGCGCCCGCGCTCGCGGACGGCGAGGGCCTGGTCATGGTCGCCAACACCGCCTCCGGTACGGCCGACCGCGTGCGCGCGCTGCGGGACACGCTTCCCGGCGCCGCGACGGTGGAGTGCGCACCGGAGGACCTGCGCGCCGAGTTGGAGAAGGCGGCCGCCCACGCCCGGGTGCTCGGCGTGTGCGGCGGCGACGGCACGGTCAACGCCGCCGCCGAGGTCGCCCTGCGCCACGGTCTGCCGCTGGCCGTGCTGCCGGGCGGCACGCTCAACCACTTCGCGCGCGACCTCGGGGTGGAGGACGTACGCGATCTCAGCCGCGCCCTGCGCCAGGGCGAGGCCGTCCGGGTGGACCTGGGGCACTTCAGGTCCGGTGAGGCGGAGGGCCACTTCGTCAACACGTTCAGCCTGGGGGTGTACCCCGAGCTGGTGCGGGAGCGCGAACGCTGGGAGCGGATGTTCGGCGGCTGGCCGGCCGGTGTGATCGCGGCGCTGCGCGTCCTGCGCTCCGACCGGCACCCGCTCCAGGCCACCTTCCAGGGGCGGCCGCGCCCGATCTGGCTGCTGTTCGCCGGCAACGGCACGTACCACCGGCTGGGGCTGGCCCCGGGGCACCGTTTCGACCTCGCCGACGGCCTGTTCGACGTCCGTGTGGTGCACGGCGGGCGCCGTCCGGCGCTGCGGCTGCTGGCGGCGGCCCTCGCCGGCCCGCTGACCCGCTCCCCCGCGCACGCCGCGGTGCGGGTGAGCCGGCTCCGCGTCGAGGGCATCACACCGGGCACCCCGCTGGCGTACGACGGTGAAGTCACCGAGGCGCACGGCGATCTGACGCTGCGGAAGCTCCCGGAGGCGCTCACGGTCTACCGGCCCCTCGGCTGACCGGGGGCGCGTGACGCGCGACCGGAATCGGTCCAGTATTCAAGATGGCGGTCTCAATATTCGGCATGGGCGCGTACGGTTCCCCCAGGACCTGCAGAAGGGGAACGGTCATGTCGAAGGCACGGGAGACCGCCGTCTACACGCACGGGCACCACGAGTCGGTACTGCGTTCGCACACCTGGCGGACGGCCGCCAACTCGGCGGCGTACCTCCTCGGTTCACTGAAGCCGCACATGAAGGTCCTGGACATCGGGTGCGGCCCCGGCACCATCACAGCGGACCTCGCCGCCCTGGTCCCCGACGGGCACGTCACCGGCGTCGACCACGCGCCCGGCATCCTGGACCGGGCCCAGGCCACGGCCGCCGAACGGGGCCTGGCCAACGTGGACTTCGCGGTCGCCGACGTCCACGCGCTGGACCACCCGGACGACACGTTCTGCGTGGTGCACGCGCACCAGGTCCTCCAGCACGTGGGTGACCCGGTGCAGGCCCTGCGCGAGATGGTCCGGGTGACGAGGCCCGGCGGTCTGATCGCGGTCCGCGACTCGGACTACGCGGCGATGACCTGGTTCCCGCAGTCGCCGGGCCTGGACGACTGGCTGGACCTGTACCGGCGGGTGGCCAGGGCGAACGGCGGCGAGCCGGACGCGGGGCGCCGACTGAGGTCCTGGGCCCTGCGGGCCGGGCTCACCGACATCACGGCCACCTCCTCCACCTGGACGTACTCCACCGCCGAGGAGCGGGCCTGGTGGAGCGGACTGTGGGCGGACCGCACGGTCGCCTCGGCGTACGCCCGGCGGGCCACCGAGAGCGGCCACGCCACCGAGGAGCGACTGCGGGCGATCGAGGCGGCCTGGCGGGAATGGGGGCGCCAGGAGGACGGCTGGTTCGCCGTCCTGCACGGAGAAATTCTGTGCAGAAAGCCGGCCTGAAATCTGGAATTCTGGAAACACGGACCATCAGGAGGTTCGCATAATGGTTCCCATCCTGCTGGTACTGCTGCTGGTGCTGATTCTTTTCGGTGCCGGATTCGCGGTGAAGGTTCTCTGGTACATCGCACTGGCCGTTCTGGTCCTGTGGCTCCTCGGATTCCTGCTGCGCGGTACGACCGCGTCCGGGGGCAGGAGCCGCTGGTACAGGTGGTGAATTCGCTCCCCCCGGGACTGAACACGACGAACAACGAACCGCCGAGGGGCGGGTTCAGTCCCGGGGGAGCAACGGCCCGAGCGGCCCGAGGTCCAGATTGAGGTCCTCGGGCCGCAGTCCGTAGCGCTCGCGCAGCTCGGTCATCCGGTCGTCCAACAGCATCAGGGTGAGCCCGATGCGCTCCTCCTGCTCCTCGGAGAGCTCCCCGGTGTCGAACCGGCGCACCGCCTGTCGCTCCATGAGCTGCCGGAGCAGTTCGACGACGGTGAGGACCAGCTTGACCAGGTCTCGTTCGACCGTGTCGGGTTCCAGTTCGAGACGGTTCCGGCCGGTCACTCGCTGCCTCCCCAGGGTGCGGGCACATTCGCGTTGACGGAGCTGATGAGCGCGTTGAGGTCGATGCGGACCAGGTCGACGTCCGCGATGCGCAGGGTGAGGTCACCGGTGATGACGACCCCGCCGGCGAGCAGCCGGTCGAGCAGGTCGACGAGGGCCACCTCACGGCGTTCGACGACGGTCACGGATTCCCTCCGCCCATGCCCGCGGAGCCCCCGCTGTCACCGGAGTTCCCTGCGCCGCCGGAATTCCCGTTACCGGGCTCCTCACCGCTGAAGGAATAGGCGGCCCAGGGGCCGGTGAGTTCGACGCGCAATCCGGGCTCCTCGTTCTTGGTGCGGTCCACGAGTTCCACGAACTCCTCGGAATTCCGGCGCGGCACCAAATAGGCCGCATTGAGCACATTGCGACCGGGCGCACCGGAAAGGGCGGAATTCTGGGGTGCGTGCAGCCGGGTGTCCTCGGCGCATTCCGAGAGGGTCTCGTGCAGTCGGCGGGCGAAGCGCTCGGCCTTCTCCCACATCTCCTCGTGGGCCTGCCGGCTGCGCCGCCGCTGCCGCAGATAGTCCCGCCCGCTGGTGGGCTTCGCCGGTTCCTGTGGCCGTGCCTCGGTCTCCGGTTCCGCGTACACCTTGACACCCCACTCCACCCGGCCCGTCAGCCGGTCCAGGGTGCGCAGGAAGCCCTCCTCGCGGGCCTCCAGCATGACCCGCACCCCGCTGTCGTCGTGGAAGACGGTGCCGAGCCGCAGCGGCAGCGGCGTGGTGACCACGGTCAGCGCGTCGATCACGTTCTGGTGGGCGTGGGCGGTCTCGGTCAGCCAGTCGAGGTCCTCCAGATGGGCGCGCAGCGGCTGCTCGGCGAAGTCGCGCTCCGGCACCTCGCTGACCACGGCGACCAGGTCGCGGTGGCGCAACATCCGGGGCGGGGCGCCCCCGACCCCCGTGATCTGGGACTGGAGCGGCGCGTCGAAGGGTCGGCACACCGCGTACACATAGCGCAGTCCGGTCATGAGGGCTCCTCTCTGGCGCCGCCGCGCTCGACGGCCGGCTCCGGCTCGCGCCGGGGGCGGCCGTCGTCCAGCTCGGCGAGCCGGGCGCGCAACTCGGCGTTCTCACGGGAGAGTTCGTCGCGGCGAGCGTGCGACGACAGGGCCGGGTCGGTCTCCCACCAGTCGATGCCCATCTCCTTCGCCTTGTCGACGGAGGCGACGATGAGGCGCAGCTTGATAGTGAGCAGTTCGATGTCGAGCAGATTGATCCGGATGTCGCCCGCGATCACCAGACCTTTGTCCAGTACACGCTCCAGGATGTCTGCCAGGTTGGCGCTTCCGTTCTGGCCGTACGGCTCGGGGACTCGGCTCGGGAATGTCACTGGCGGCTCCCGCCCGAGGCGGGACGTTCCTCGTCCTCATAGTCGTACGGTTCCTCGTCGCTGTCCTCCTCGACGTCCTCCTCGTAGGCGCCGTCGGCCTCGGGGTCCTCCTCGTAGGCGTCCTCGGCGTCCTCCGCGTCCTCGTCGGCGTACTCGTCCGCGCCGGGCTCCTCGTCGTCGGCCTCGGCGTCGTCCCGGGGCTCGTCGTCGGGCTCGTCCGGCTCGTCGTCCGGTTCCTCGTCCTCGTAGGCGCCCTCGTCGTCCGCGTAGGCGTCCTCGGACTCGTCCCGGGCCTCGTCGTCGCCCTCGGACTCCTCGCGCTCCTCCTCGGCGACCACGTCCTCGTGGGAGCGCACGACCTCGCCGTCGCGGATCTCCCCGCGCCAGCCTTCCTCCTCTTCACCCTTAAGAGTGACAAAGCGGGCGAAATGTTTGAGATCGAGACGGGCGCGGCGGCCCTGGGCGCGCCAGAGGTTGCCGGTCTTCTCGAACAGGCCCTTCGGGTAGTACTCGATCACCAGCAGCACCCGGGTGAGGTTGTCCGCGAGCGCGTGGAAGGAGACGGTGCCCTTCGTGGTGCCCTTGGCGCCCTCGGACGTCCAGGTGATCCGGTCGTCGGGCACCTGCTCGGTCGTGTGGGCCTTCCAGCTGCGGTTGGACCAGAAGACCTTGAGCTGCCAGTCGGAGTGGGTGTCGTCGGCCCGGTCGGCGCTCTTGACGCCCTTGGCGAAGGTGCTGAAGTCCTGGTACCGGGTCCACCGGTCGTACGCGGTGCGCACGGGGACGCCCACGTCGACGGACTCCAGGATCACCGTGGGCTTGCTGCCCGCCCCGCCCCCGCGGCCGCCCTTGCCGCCGCCGAGGTTCTTCAGGGCGCCCATCACACTGTCCTTGGCGCGGCCCGCGCCCACTTCCAGGGCGGCGCGCAGCGGGCCCTTGCCCTCGGCGAGCTTGCGGCCGCCCTCCAGGGCGAGCTTGGCGAAGCCGGGGCTGTTGCCGTCCGCGATGTCGTTCAGCTTGCCGGTGGTCTCGCCGAGCTTGCGGCCCAGGCCGACCAGCATCCGCTGGGCCTGCGCGGCCAGGAAGTCCCGGGCCTCGTCCTTCAGATGGTCGACGGCCGGGCTGTGGGCGAGATCGGAGAGCGGGGAGCCGCCCGCCGAGCCCTTCGCCGTGTCGGTCGCGCCCTTCGCGGTGTCCGTCGCGCGGCCGGTCGCCGCGCCCAGGGTCTCAGTCATCGCCACCGCCTCCCCTCGTGGCCCGCGACCGGGTGGTCTTGCGGGCGGTCTTCTTCGCCGGGGTGGTCTTCTTGGCGGCCGTCTTCTTCGCGGCGGCCTTCTTCGCCGCGCCCTTGCGCGCGGCCGGGGCGGTCTTCTTCGCGGGCGCCTTCTTGGCGGCCCGCGCGGCGGTCTTCCTCGCCGACCGCCCGCGCCGCGGCTCCTCGTCCTCGCCGGACGCCTCGGCGCGCTCGTCCTCGTCCGCCTCGTCCTCGTACGCCTCGTCGTCGTCCTCGTCACGTTCCGACCGGCCGGGCGCGGCTCCGGAGAGCTGGTCGCGCACCTGCGCGGTGCGGCCGTGCAGCCGGTCCGCGAGCCCTTCTATCTGGCGTTCGACCAGCGCTCCGGTCGCCGCCTTGCCTACGCCGCGCAGGTCACCGCGCAGCTGGTCGCCGATCTCCTTGAACTGCGGATTGTTCAGCAGTTGCTGGGACACCAGGTCCGCGATCGCCCGCGGACCGAGGTTCATCCGCTTGCCCGCCACCATGGTGCCGACCGCGAAGGCGAGCTTCAGTTTCTTCGTACGTCCGAGGACGTATCCGGCCCCGACAGCGAGGCCCAGTCCCACTCGGTTCATCATGTCGTCCCGTCGCCATTTCCCGTGCCTCTGCGCGCGCTGATCTCCAGCCGCTCCAGAAGCTCGTCCTCCAAGCGGTCGAACTCCTCCTCATCGATCTCGCCCGCGTCGAGCCGCTGCTCGAGGCGGGCGAGATCGGCGCGGACGGCCGCCGGGTCGTAGTACTGGCGCTCGGCTTCGGCCAGCACCTGTCTCACCGCCCAGAGGCTGCCGCGTACCGGTGCGAACGGCAGCAGCAGCACCTCGGAGATCAGACCCATGCACTCGCCTCCTTCGACCTCGTGCGCCGTGCGCGCGGCGCGATCAGTGCGCCGCCTCCGCGGGCTGGGCAGCACCCGGCTCGACGAAGCTGTACGGCGGCAGCGGACCGTTGACCCGCAGTTCGACGTGCGGATGGCTCTTGCGCACCTCTTCCACGGCGGCGAGGAACACCTCGGCCGACTGCCGCTCGACCAGGAACGACACATTGGCCAGCCAGCCGGTGGAGTCGGGGCCCACGCTCACGTCGGCCGCCGCCGACTCCAGTGCCCGCCGGATCTCCGCCGCGTCCTCGGCCTCCCGCTGCTGCACCGCACCGGCGACCATCTCGCCGAGCCGCAGCCGGTCCTCGTAGGTGCCGCCGCCGGCCTTGCGGTTGGCCTCGGCCAGCGAGCGCAGCTCGGCGTTCTCGCTCATCACCCGGTGCAGCACGCCCTGCTCGTCGTGGCTGGCCTTGACGTTGTACTCGACCTTGCCGTCGAGGGCGCCCAGCCGCTCCCGGTAGTGCTCGGCACGCTCGGCGAGCACTCCGGTGACCGCCGCGTCGTCCGGGGCGACGCTGCCGAACCGCATGGGCAGCACGGAGCCGCCCCCGCCGGCCTCGCTCAGCACGTTCTGGTGGGCGAGCAGGTCCTTGCGCTTGGGGCGCAGCCCTTCGGGGGCGTCACTGACGATCGCCGCCAGCTCGCCCTCCTTCAGGATGCGCACGGGGCGCGGCGGGTCGCCCACCCCGCCCATGCCTTCGGGCAGAGCGGTGTGCGAGCTCGCCGCGATGCCGTAGACGTACGTGCTCACTCCTGTTCCTCCCTCTTGCGCGAGCTGGTGGTCTTGCGTGCCCGGGGTCGCGATTCGGTCTGGCCGTCGTCGCGGGCCTGCTTGAAGGCATCGGAGATCGTCTCGGCGGCGCCGGACAGCGCCCCCTTCGACTTGCCGCGCGCGCCGGACTCGGTGATCTCACCGACCAGGTCGGGCAGGCCGGGGTTCTTGCGCGGCCCGGCCTCCAGGTCGAGCCGGTTGCACGCCTCGGCGAAGCGCAGGTAGGTGTCGACGCTCGCGACGACGACACGTACGTCGATCTTGAGGATCTCGATGCCCACGAGGGAGACCCGTACGAAGGCGTCGATGACCAGTCCTCGGTCGAGGACCAGTTCCAGGACGTCGTAGAGGCCGCTGCTGCCGCCTCCACCGCCGGACTGCTGTGCCGGGACTACGGTCATGCCGGCCATTCCTCCTTGTCTTGGGGTGCTGGAGCGGGACGCGGCCTAGCGGCCGCCGGGGCGCTGGGGGTCGGCCCTCCCGCGTTCGTAGCGGCGGACGCGCCGGTAACCGGTGAGCTCCCCGTCGGGGTCCAGCTCCACCTGGTAGCTCGCCAGCAGACTCATGGTGTCGGGGACCCTGGCCATTTCCAGGACCTCGACCTCCAACGTCCAGCCGTCCTCGGTCTGTTCGAAGGACGACACGGACTCGGGCGCCATGCCGGTCAGCTCCGCGAGCTGGGTCCGCGCGTGGCGCAGAATCTGCATCGGGGTGGGACGGCTCTCCGCCGTGTCGTTCCGGGAAGACCCCGACGACTCCCGCCCCTCTTCCGGTTCGTCCGTTTCCTGTGATTTCTGGGTTTTCTGTGAAGTCTGCGACTTCGATGTGCTGGATGTGTTCGACATGGCCACCTCGAACACCGAGTGGCCCACCGGCCGTTGGCCAAACATTCCGGGTGCGTGCCGTCTCAACCTCGTCGTGTGCCGAGCCTCCTGCGAGCCGGACCCAGGGCGCGGGCCCGGCGCATCACCCCGGCCCAGGGGTCGGTGCGGGCCTGCTCGACGGCGTCCTCGATCGTCCAGCGGCGCGCGTCGACGGCGGGGTCGTCGAGCTGTTCCCAGGCGATCGGTGTGGCGACGGGTGCGCCGGGCCGGGCCCGCACGGTGAACGGGGCGACGGCGGTCTGGGCGTAGGCGTTGCGCTGGATGTCGAGGTAGAGGCGCCCGCCCCGCTCCTTCTTGCGGGCGGCGGTGGTGAGCCGCTCGGGGTGGGCGCGGACCAGTTCCTCGGCGATCTCCCTGGCGAAGTCGCGCACCGCGTCGAAGTCGTCGTGCCCGTTCACCGGCACGACGACGTGCAGGCCCTTGGACCCGGTGGTCATCGGCGCCGACGGCAGCCCCAGCTCGTCGAGCACCTCCTTGACGTCGCGAGCCGCTCGGCGGACCTGGTCGAAGTCGTCCTCGGCGGGGTCGAGGTCGAAGACCATCCGGTCGGGGTGGTCGATCCGGCCGGTCCGGGAGAGCCAGCGGTGGAGGGTGACGCATGCCTGGTCGGCGAGGTAGACGAGGGTGGCGGTGTCCTCGCAGACCGCGTGGACGACTGTGCCGCCCTCCTTGGCCACCTCGACCCGCTCGATCCAGTCGGGATAGTGGTCGGGGGTGTTCTTCTGCATGAAGGTGGGGCCGCCGACGCCGTCCGGGTGCCGTTCCAGCATCAGCGGGCGCCCGCGCAGATGGGGCAGCATGAACGGGGCGACGGCCCGGTAGTACGTCACGAGATCGTCCTTGGTGTACCGCGCGCCGCCCCGCCGCCGTCCGCCCCCGCTGCCACCGCCGCCCGCCTCGGCCCCGGCTCCGCCACCGCTGTCGCCGTCGGCGGGGAAGAGCACCTTGTCGGGACGGTGGATCTCCACGCTGCGCCGGCCGACCCGCAGGGTGCGTGCGGCCCCCATGGTGAACTCCTCTCGCCGTACGGACCGTTCCCCGTGCGCCGGTCAGGGCGCGATCGCGTGCTCCACCAGGAGGCGGCCGGCCGCCGCGATCGCCTCCGCGTCGATGCCCGCCTCGTGCAGCTGCTCCTCGGGGGAGGCGGATCCCGGCATGTCGCGGACGGCGAGACGCACCAGGCGCGGCACGGGGCGTCCGTCGAGGAAGGCGTCGAGGACCGCGTCCCCGAGGCCGCCCTCCGCGTGGTGGTCCTCCACGGTGAGCAGGCAGCCGGTGCGCTCGGCGGCCTCCCACAGGGTGCGGCGGTCGACGGGCTTGACCGAGTAGAGGTCGATGACGCGGATCAGGATGCCCTCGCGGGCCAGCACGTCGGCGGCCTTCAGTGCCTCGTGGACGGTTACGCCGGCGGCGACGACGGTCAGCCGGTCGTTCTCCGAGGCGCGCAGCACCTTGCTGCCGCCGACCGGGAAGTCCTCGTCCGGGCTGTAGACGACCGGGGTCCCGCCGCGGGACGTGCGCAGATAGCGGACCCCTTCGAGGTCGGCCATGGTGCCGACGAGCTTGGCGGTCTGGTTGGCGTCGCACGGGTACAGCACGGTGGAGCCGTGCACGGCGCGCATCATCGCCAGGTCCTCCAGGCCCATCTGCGACGGTCCGTCCCGGCCGATGGAGACGCCCGCGTGCGAGCCGACGAGGTTGAGGCCGGCCCCGCTGATAGAGGCCATGCGGACGAAGTCGTGAGCGCGGGTGAGGAACGCCGCGAACGTCGAGGCGTACGGCACCCAGCCGCGCGCCGCGAGCCCCACCGACGCGGCCACCAGCTGCTGTTCGGCGATGTAGCACTCGAAGAACCGGTCGGGGTGCTCCTTGGCGAAGAACTCGGACCGGGTGGAGTCGCCGACCTCGCCGTCCAGGGCGACCACGTCACCGCGCGCGCCGCCCAGCGCGGCGAGCGCCTGCCCGTAGGCGTCGCGGGTGGCCACCTCGTCGCCGAGGTCATAGCGGGGCAGTTCCGGGTGCCCGGTGCGCACGGCGTGCGAGATCCGCGCGGCGGGCGGCTCGGGCACCTCGACGCGCAGGTCGCGCACGCCGCCGAGTTCGGCGATCGCCTCGTCGGCGTCCTTGAGCGGCTTGCCGTGCAGGCCCTCGCGGTCCTCGACGGCCTCGACGCCCTTGCCCTTGAGGGTGCGGGCGAGGATCACGGTCGGCTGGCCCTTGGTGGACGCGGCCTCCCCGTAGGCGCGGTCGACGGCGTCCACGTCGTGGCCGTCGATCTCGATCGTGTGCCAGCCGAAGGCGGCGAAGCGGCGGGCGTAGGCGTCCAGGTCGTGGCCGTGCCGGGTGGGGCCGCGCTGGCCGAGCCGGTTGACGTCCACGATCGCGGTGAGGTTGTCCAGGTGCTCGTAGGCGGCGTGCTCGGCGGCCTCCCAGACGGAGCCCTCGGCGAGTTCGCTGTCCCCGCACAGCACCCACACCCGGTACCCGGTGCGGTCCAGCCGCTTCCCGGCGAGCGCGATCCCGACGGCCACCGGCAGGCCCTGGCCGAGGGACCCGGTGGCCGTCTCCACCCAGGGCAGACGGCGCGGTGTGGGGTGCCCTTCGAGGCGGCTGCCCAGCTTGCGGTAGGTCATCAGCTCGGTCTCGTTGATCGCCCCGGCCGCCTTGTACGCCGCGTACAGCAGCGGCGAGGCGTGGCCCTTGGACAGCACGAAGCGGTCGTTGCCGGGGTGCTCGGGGCGCTCGAAGTCGTAGCGGAAGTGGCGGGCCGTCAGCACCGCCATCAGCTCCGCCGCCGACATCGACGACGTAGGGTGCCCGGACCCGGCCGCCGCCGAGCAGCGGATGCTGTCCACTCGCAACTGCTGGGCCAGTTCGTCCAGTTGACGGCTGTTCATGAGTCTCCCTCCGAACCCGGTGCGGGCCTGTGCGAAGTGTCGGTCTGCTGCGGCGCCCCTGCGCCGTGTGCCGCCCCCGTCGTCTGCGGGGTCTTCTTCCCGGCCGTGTCCGCCTTCCCGGAGGCGCCCTGGTGCCCGTCCGTCCCGGGCTTCGCCGGGGCACCCGGTACCTTCGCCAGCTCCGGGGAGTCCGTGTCCAGGGGGACCGACCAGGAGCGGACGAGGCCGAGTTGGACGCCCTGGCGGGGCAGGACCGCGTCGAGGAGCCAGTCGGCGGCGACCCGGACGCGGTTGCCGGGCATGGCGGCCAGGTGGTAGCCGCGGGTGACCGCGCCGGCGACGGGCCCGGACAGCGGGATGCCGAGGGGGTTGGCGGCGGCCTTGACCCCGCCGAGGTCCACGACGAAGCCCAGATCGCTGTGGCGGTACGGCTTCGGCTCGCCGCGGCCGAGGGAGGCGGCGACGTTCAGGGCCGCGACCTTGCCCTGCCGCCAGGCGTGCTGGGCGGTCATCGGCGTGTACGAGCCGGGCTTGGTCAGATCGGGCACGGCGGCCGCGTCCCCGCAGGCGAACACCTCGGGGCGGCCGGGTACTTGGAGCGTGGGCTCGACGAGCAGCCGGCCGCGTTCCATGGGCAGCCCGAGCGACTCGGCGAGCGGATCGGGACGGACGCCCACGCACCACACCACGGTGCGGGTGTCGACGAACTCCCCGTCGGTCAGCAGCACTCCGTTGGGCGTCGCCTCCTTCACGGAGGTCCCCATCCGCACGTCGACGCCCCGCTGCCGCAGCACCCGGTCGGCGGTCGCCGACAGCTTCTCGTCCATCTCCGGCATCACCCGCTCGGCGATGTCGAGCAGCATCCAGCGGGGCCGCACCCCGTCCCAGCGCGGCTGCTTGCGCACCAGCTGGTCGGTGAACAGCTGCCCCTGGGCGGCCACTTCGGTGCCGGTGTACCCGGCGCCGACCACCACGAAGGTGCAGCGCGAGCGGCATGCCTTGGGGTCCTCCGACCCGGCGGCCAGCTCGACCTGCCGGGTCACGTGGTCGCGGAGGTACAGCGCCTCGGGCAGACCGCGGAAGCCGTGGGCGTGCTCGGCCACCCCGGGGATGGGGAGAAGCTTGTTGACGCTGCCGGCGGCGAGCACCAGCCGGTCGTAGGTCAGTGTGCCGACGCCGCCCTCGGGGTCGGCGTAGCGCACGGTGCGCGCGTCGAGGTCGATCTCGTCGGCCTCGCCGAGCACAAGGCGCGTGTGGCGCAGGGTGCCGGTGAGGGAGACGGTGACCCGGCGGGGTTCCAGGATGCCGGCGGCGACCTGGGGCAGCAGGGGCAGATACAGGAAGTAGTCGGTCGGGTTCAGCAGGGTGATGTCGGCCTTGTTCCGGGTCAGCCGCTCCAGGGTGCGGGCCGTCCGGTAGCCGGCGAAGCCGGCACCGACGATCACGATGCGGGGTCGACTCACGGTTCGCCTCCGGCGGGGTCGCGCGTACCCAGTCCTCGGTCGTCGAGTTCTCGCTCATGGAGTTCTCGGTCGCGGGGCACTCGGTCGCGGTCCTCGGTCGTCTGGTCTGTGCGTACGGCCGCGTCCTCAGGTGTCCCGGCCCGTGCCGGCCCGTGCCGTACCGGCCTACCGCGTCCCCCTGGCGGGGGCGCCCAAACCGGCGGGGCCCCTAAGGCCGGTGGTTTCCCCCGTGACCCCCGGGTACCCGGACGGCGAACGTGACCCGCACCCCGCTAAGGACACCCCCCATGCCCGAGTTCGGCTACTTCCTGGCGACCGAGGAGTTCGGTCCCGCTGACCTGATCGAGCAGGCGAGGATGGCCGAGCAGGCCGGATTCGACTGCCTGTGGATCTCGGACCACTACCATCCGTGGAACGGCGAACAGGGCCAGAGCCCGTTCGTGTGGTCGGTGATCGGCGCCCTCTCGGAGGCCGTGTCGCTGCCGGTCGAGACGGCGGTGACCTGCCCGACCGTCCGGATCCACCCGGCGGTGGTGGCGCAGGCGGCGGCGACCAGCGCCGTGATGACCGGGGGCCGTTTCCGGCTCGGCCTCGGCTCGGGCGAGGCCCTCAACGAGCACATCCTCGGTTCGCCCTGGCCGCCGGCGAGTGTACGCCTGGAGATGCTGGAGGAGTCGATCCAGATCATGCGGCGTCTGTTCACCGGCGAGGAGGTCACCCATCACGGGCCCCACTACACGGTGGAGAACGCCCGCCTCTACACGGTCCCCGACGAGCCCGTCCCCATCGACATCTCCGGGTTCGGCCCCAAGGCCGCGGGGCTCGCCGCCCGGGTCGGCGACGGCTTCATCACGATGGGCCCGGACGCGGAGATGGTGACGCAGTACCGCAAGGGCGGCGGGGGCGGCAAGCTCGTCAGCGGCGGGACGAAGGTGTGCTGGGGCCAGGACCGCGAGGCGGCCGTCCGTACGGTCCACCGCCTCTGGTCGAACCAGTTCCTGCCCGGCGAGATGGCCCAGATCCTGCCGACGCCCCGCCACTTCGAGCAGTTGGAACCGCTGGTCACCGAGGAGATGGTGGGCGAGAACACGGTGTGCGGCGACGACGTCGACGAACACGTCGGTGAGCTGCGGGCCTTCGTCGAGGCGGGCTTCGACCGCGTGTACGTCGGTCAGATCGGCCCCGACCAGCGCGGCTTCTTCGACTTCTACCGTACGAAGGTGCTGCCGCAGCTCCGCCAGGGCTGAGGCGGACCAGGGATTCTCGGCCCGGACGGTGCTTCTCTCCCCATCGTCCGGGCCGAGTGCGTGTGATCGTCCGGGCCGAGTGCGTGTGATCGTCCGGGCCGAGTGCGTGTGATCGTCCGGGGCGAAGGCGCGTGATCGTCGGATCGTCGTCGTCCGGTCCGCGTGCGCATGAGTGATCGTCGTGCCCATGCCGGAAGCGGCCCGACCCGCGCCCCCGCGACTACCGCTGTGACGACGGCCGGCCCAGGCGGCGCAGGCCCGCGGTGAGCGCGGCGGCCAGGCCGCCGGCGACCAGCGCCGCGCCCACGCGGTCGCGGTTCCGCGACGCCCACTCCTGCGTGCTCCTGGTCCGCGCCTCGGCGTCGAAACGCCCGTGCGCCCCGTGGTCCCGGCCGTGGGGGCCGTCCGCGGGCACCCACAGGTTTCCGTTCCCGCGGTACTCCCCCTCGTCCTGCTGCGACGTGAACCCGGTACGTCCGAGGTACCGGTCGAGCAGCCCCGGCGCCACCGCGTTGGCGATCAGCGTCGCCGCGGTCGAGCCGCCCACCCAGTACTCGCGCCGCCGCGCGTGCCCGGCCGCGTGCACGACCGCCCGCGCGGCGACCTCCGGCTGGAAGATGGGGGCGACGGGCCGGGCCCGTCCCGGCAGCCGGCTGAGCACCCAGTCGAACTGGGGCGTGTTGACGGCCGGCAACTGCACCATCGTCGTCCGCACCCGGGAGCCGTCGTTCAGCAGCTCGCAGCGCAGTGACTCGTTGAAGCCCTGGATCGCGTGCTTGGCCCCGCAGTACGCGGACTGGAGCGGGATCCCCCGGTAGGCGAGCGCCGAGCCGACCTGGACGATCGTGCCGTGGTCGCGCGGCAGCATGTGCCGCAGCGCGGCCCGCGTTCCGAACACATAACCGAGGTAGGTCACTTCGGTGACCCGCCGGTACTCGTCCGGGGTGATGTCGACGAACGGCGCGAAGATCCCGGCGAAGGCGTTGTTGACCCAGACGTCGATGTGCCCGAAGGCGTCGACGACCCGCTGGGCGGCGTCCTCGACCGCCTTGGCGTCGGCCATGTCGACGGGGACGACGAGGGCCTCGCCCCCGGCCCGCTCGACGTCGTCGGCGGCCGCGGCGAGCCCCTCGCGCCCCCGTGCGAGCAGTGCCACCCGGTCGCCCCGGGCGGCGAAGGCCACGGCCGTGGCACGGCCGACGCCGCCGCTGGCCCCGGTGACCACCACGGCCCTGCGACGGCGTCCCGGCAGCGCGGCGCCCACTTCGCGTCACGCCCTGTGGTGCGGTGTCTCCGGGTCGCCACCCGGCGCGGGCGGCGCCCCGGCCGGCGTACCCGGCACCGGACCGGCGGCGGGGGCGACGGGCGGCACCGGCGGGTACCCGGCCGGGGCCGTGCCGCCGGGCGGCATGCCGGGCGCGGTGCGTCCGGCGGTGTGGTCGTGCCCGGAGGTGGGTCCGGTCCCGTGCCCGTCCGCGGGCCGGGACGCGGAGGGGCGGGCCGCGCCCCTCAGCAGATACGCCACGGCACCGAGCACGACGGCCGTGATCAGCGCGGCGGCCCAGTCGGGCAGGACCAGCGACAGCGCCAGACCGAGGGCGAGCGCCAGCGCGGCACCCGCGTACAGGGTGAGGGCACCGGACGCGGCGTAGAGCGCGGCCCTGCGACGCTGCTTTCGGGTCTGGCGGCGCAGTTCGTCCCGCACGGTCTCGCGGGCCACCGTCGCCAGTTCCTCGACCAGGTGCTTGTCCAGGTGTTCCAGATGATCCAAGCGGTCCATGCCGCCCGAGTACCCGACACCCCGCCCGGGTAACGCGACGCCCGGGCCACCCCTGCCCCCTGCCCCCTGCCCCCGCCCCTCACGTCCGCGCGGCACGCCGCGGCGTCTCCCGCCCTGCCGCGCCACCTGCGCCGCCCTTCCAACTAGGCTCCTGCTTATGGAGATTCTCGGAACCACGCTCCGTATCTGCGTCGACGACCTTGAGGCCGCGGTGCCCTTCTACGAGAGACTCTCGGGCGGACCGGCGATGCGCTTCGAGCGCGGTGGCGTCCAGGTCGCCGCCATCGGGTGCTTCCTGCTGATGAGCGGCCCGGAGTCCGAGCTGGAGGTGTTGCGGAAGGTGGCCGCGACCATCGCGGTCGAGGACGTCGACGAGGCGAACCGCGTGCTCAACGACTCGGGGGCCCGGGTCCTCGCGGGCCCGGTACCGACGCCCGTCGGCCGCAATCTGATCGCCGTGCACCCGGACGGCTCGGTGTTCGAGTACGTCGACCGCCGCGCTCAGGGATAGCTCCGGCGGTGCCTCAGTCCCCGGGCCGGCCGGCGAACGCGGCGACCACGATGTCCGTGAGCAGCGCGCCCGCCGTGCCGTCCGGGTCGAGATCGGGGTCGTAGATGGTGATGTTGAGTCCGACGCAGTGCGGTGATGTCACCAACGGGCCGAGCAGCGCGGTCAGTTCGTCGGGGAGCAGCCCGTCGGGATCGGGGCTGTCGACGGCCGGCATGACGGACGGGTCGAGGACGTCGGCGTCGAGGTGCACCCAGAAGCCGCCGAGGTCGGGCGTCTCGTAACTCTGGGCGGTGACCCGGGCGAGGTCGTCCGCGCCCCAGGTGCGCAGGTCGCCGACGGTCACCACGGGGATCCTCAGGGCGGCCAGCTCGTTCCGGTCGTCCTCGAACGCGTCCCGGATGCCGAAGAGCCGTACGTCCTCGTCCCGCAGATACGGCTTCAGGCCCTCCAGGTCGGTCAGGTCGTCCTGTCCGCGGCCGGTGGCGAGGGCGAGTTCCTCGCCACCGGCCGCCCCGATCCGGTCCGAGTTGCCCGGGTGCCGGAAGTCGGCGGACGCGTCGATCGCGACCAGCCCGTACCGCCCGGCCCGCCGCATGGCGAGGGAGGCGCCGAGCTGGATCGAACAGTCGCCGCCGAGGACGACGGGCAACTCCCCGGCGCGCAGATGGCGCTCGACCCGGTCGGCGAGCCGGCGGGTGTACGAGGCGATCGCGGCGGCGTTGAAGACTCCGTCGCCCTCCTTCCAGTCCCCCCGGTCGTACCGGGGCGGCACCACCACGCCGCCCTCCAGGGCCCCCAGCCTCCGCACGATTCCCTGCTCCCTGAGCGCCCCGGCGAGCTTGTGGCAGCCGGGCACCGTGCCAGGGGCGGGCGGCCGCAGGCCGAGGTTCGAGGGGGCGTCCACGACGACGATGTTCCGCATGGCTCCATCCTGGGCCCCCGAGCGGCCGCTCGGGGCCGGAACGACGCCCCCGGCCCGGCGTGCCGTGGTTCAGGCGGGTCGGCCGAGGGCGATGGTGCGCTCCCCCGGCTCGAAGGAGTCGAAGGACTGCTCCCAGGACTCACCGGGCCAGTGGTAGGTGACCCGCCCCTCGCCGGGGCGGTAGTGGGCGGTGTAGACCGTGCCCAGCCCCTCGGCGTACGCGCTCTGGTACAGCGGCGGCTCCAGCATCGCCGACACGTCCGTGCCCGCCGCGCGGACCGCCGCCAGCCGCCGCCCGGTCCGGGAGAACCGCTCCTGCTCGTCGGGCACCGGCAGATGCTGGTGGTTGGCGGCGCAGGCGTCCGGGGCCTCGGTCAGCTCGATGTCCGGCCCCAGGTACACGGTGACCGCCCGCTCGGAATCGACGAGGGTGAGGTTCTGCGGGATGGAGATCGGGAGGGACCGCAGCTTCCCGACGGCCTCGTCGACGGTGTCGCAGGTCTCCAGCAGATAGCGCAGCACGATGAGCACGGCGAAGCCGGGGCCGTGGACGAGGCGCCCGCCGAAGGTGAGGGAGACCGCGAGCCCGGCGTCGTTCATCCCGTCGAGCAGCCCCCAGGCCGCGTCCTGCATGCCGATCACGGGGCGCAGGAAGTGGGAGCGGACGATCACGCCCTCGCACTCGTCGGGGTCGAAGTCGTAGTTGCGCAGCAGGGTTCCGGCGCGGCCGATCTGGGTGCAGCCCGAGAAGAAGGGACGCAGGGCCGCGAGAGTGAGGAAGGTCTCCGCCTCGGGCCGGTCGAGCTGCCGGGCGAGCCGGTCCAGCACCGGGACCAGCTCCGGCATGTGCGTCTCGAACAGCTTCCGGGCCCGCTCCGCCCCCTCAGGGGTGCGGCCTTCCTCGGTCATCCACTGCTCCGCCAGCGACCACAGCGGCCGCGTGTGAGCGGACCAGCGGCCGTCACCGCCGTCCCCGACGTCGATGGCGCGAAAGGTCTTCTCCAGGTCCCCCATGACGGCCGCCGCTCCCTCTCCGAACTCGGTGGGTTTACGGCAACCTAGTTGCTTCCTGGGGCAGTTGACCAGATCAGCGGGGCCGCGTCCCCGACGACCGCATGTCCGTCGTGAGCGCCCACCGCTCGTGGTCCCGCCATTCCCCGTCGATGAACAGGAAGTCGGGGGAGAAGCCCTCCAGGCGGAAACCGCAGTGCCGGGCCAGGGCGATGGAGGCGGTGTTGCCGGGCTGTACGTTGATCTCCAGCCGGTGCAGCCCCAGGTCGGTGAACGCGTGCTCGACGACCAGGTCGAGCCCCTCCCGCATCAGGCCCCGTCCGGCGGCGTGGACGAAGGCCCCGTAGCCGAGGGCGCCGCACTGGAAGGCGCCCTCCACGATGTTGTTGATGTTGATGAACCCGGCGATCGCCCCGCCGTCCCTCTCGCACACCAGGAACCCGGCCCTCGTGGGGTCCTCGATGAGCCGTCCCGCGTAGTCGGCGTAGGCGGCGGGGGTGGTCGGAGGGAAGAGCCACGGGCGGTGCAGTCGCTTGCTCTCCCGCGCCCGCGCGACGAACTCGGGACCGTCGTCGAGGGTGAAGTGCCGTATCCCCACACGGGGGCCCACGGCGAGGTAGCGCATGTTCTCGGACACCCCGCAACGGTACGCCGGGCCGTCCCTCGGTCGCCGCCCGGCGGCCCGGGGTCCTGAGGTCCCGGGGCCGTCGGGGGCTTTTACCAGTGGCGTTTCATGAAGTACGCCCCGCAGACCGCCCCGACCAGCGCCGTGCCGAGCAGCGCCAGCCACAGCGGCATCGTGACCTCGGGGATCAGCAACCGGATCTTGGTGGTCCGGGTGTTCTCGAAGATGAAGACGAGAGCGAGCACGCCGAGCAGGCCGACGGCGATCCTGCCGGGCGTCAGCATGTCACCCCACTGCCGGTGTCCGCGTGCCCTGCCCCTGCCTCGGTCCGACGCGGTGGTCTTCGGGCTCATACGACCAGGATGCGACGCGGCGCCGCTCCCCGCCCGGCGGGAGCCCACCGCCCGGGTGAGCACACCTCCCGGGCCCCCGGGCTCCCGCGCGCCCGCCTCGGACCGGCGCCGGCTCCCACCGGCGCCGCCTCGGGCCGGCGCCGGCTCAGGTCAGCGCCGGCTCGTCCAGCGTCAGCGTGCCCGCGTCCGCGTCCAGTTCGGCGGTCACACCGAACGGGACGGTCAGCGCGCCGTCGCAGTGTCCGAAGCCGAACTCCTCCACCATCGGCACGCCGAGCCCGCCGAGGCGGTCGACGAGCAGCGCCCGCACCCGCTCGTACGGCTCGCACTGGGCCCAGGAGCCGAGGAGGACACCGGCGACGCCGTCGAACCAGCCGGCGCGCAGCAGCTGGGTGAGGTAGCGGTCGAGGCGGTAGGTCTCCTCGCCGACATCCTCCAGGCAGACCAGGGCGCCCCGCGCGGACGGCCGGGCGTGGGGGGCGCCCAGTTCCGCGGCGAGCAGGCAGAGGCAGCCGCCGAGCAGGACGCCCCGCGCCCGGCCGGGGACGAGGGCGGCGGCGCCCTCGGCGGTGATCCTCCGGACGGACTCGGGGGCGAAGAGGGTGGCCCGCAGATGGTCCTGCGCGCGGGTGTTCTTGAGGAAGTCGACGCCGGCGGCCATCGGGCCGTGCAGGGTGACCAGCCCGGCCCGGGTGGCGACCGCCTCGTGCAGCGCGGTGATGTCGCTGAACCCCACGAGGATCTTGGGCCCGGCGGCGCGGATGGCGTCCCAGTCGAGCAGATCCGTCATCCGCTGCACGCCGTAGCCGCCGCGGGCGCACACGACGGCGGCCACGGACGGGTCGCACCAGGCGGCCTGGAAGTCGGCGGCCCGGTCGGCGTCGGTGCCCGCGAGGTAGTCGAAGTCGGGGTGCCGGTCGAGCACGTGCGGGGCGACGACGGGGTCGAGGTCCCAGCCGCGCAGGACGTCCAGTCCCGCGCTGAGCCGCTCCTCGGGCACCGGCCCGCTGGGGGCGACGACGGCCACCCGGGCGCCCGGCACCAGGCGGGCGGGCCGGGTCAGCGGGGTCACGGCGGGCGCCGGGGCCGTGGGGCGGGTCGGCGGGGGTGTCGTCACTTGGCGAGCTCCAGGGTAGGGATTCCAGGAGGATTCAACCCGAAGACCTGCGCGTACAGCGAAAGCTCCGCCTCCAGGACCCGCACCATCGTCTCCGCCCGCCGGAACCCGTGGCCCTCCCCCTCGAAGGCGATGTACGCGTGCGGCACCCGCCGTCCGTCCATCCGGGCCAGGAACCGCTCGCACTGGGCGGGCGGGCAGATCACGTCGTCGAGGCCCTGGAGCAGCAGGAAGGGCGCGGTGATCCGGTCGGCGTGCTCGGCGGGCGACCGCTCCGCGTACCGCATCGGCTCCTCGTCGAGCGGTCCGACGAGGCTCTCCAGGTACCGCGACTCGAAGTCGTGGGTCTCCCCCGACGCCCACTGGGTGAGGTCGAGCACCGGGTACAGGATGGTTCCGCAGGCGTAGACGTCCGTGGTGGTGAGGGAGACGGCCGTGGTCCAGCCACCGGCGCTGCCGCCCCGGATGGCGAGCCGGGAGCGGTCGGCGGTGCCCTCGTCGGCGAGGGCGAGCGCGACGGCCGCGCAGTCCTCGACGTCGACGACGCCCCACTGCTCGCGCAGCCGGTTGCGGTACTCCCGCCCGTAGCCGGTGGACCCCCCGTAGTTGACCTCGGCGACGCCGATGCCGCGTGACGTGAAGTACGCGATGGTCAGGTCGAGGACCAGGGGCGCGCGGCTGGTGGGTCCGCCGTGCGCACAGACGACGTACGGCGGCAGCTCGGTGCCGGGGGCGAGGCAGCCGGGGTTGTGCGGCGGGTAGACGTGCGCGTGGATCTCCCGTCCGGCGGGGCCCAGGAAGGTGCGGATCTGGGGTTCGGGGTAGTGGGCGGGGTCGACCGGGTCGTCGTGCGCGGCCCCGACGACCCGGGCGCGGCCGGCGAGGGTGCCGGCGGTGCCGGGGTCCGCGGGGCCGGTGTCCAGTTCGACGACCTCGTACGCGCTGCGCGGGCTGGCGCCGATGCCGATCACCCGGCCGCCGTGGGTGGCGAGCGACGGGGCGAACTCGGTCCAGGGACCGGCCGCGTCCGTGATCTGGCCGGTCTCGGGGTCGAGGACGCCGAGCGCCATGGCGCCGCGGCCGTGCACGACGGCGATGAGCCCGCTCTCCAGGAGGGCGAACCAGCGCAGGCCGATCTTCCACAGCGGCCCGCCGAACTCCTCCTCGCGGGCGCACAGGGGGGTGGCGCGGCCGTCGTCCTCGCGCCGGTAGAGGTTCCAGTAGCCGGTGCGGTCGCTGGAGTACACGAGGGTGCCGTCGGCGGCCCACTCGACCTGGGCGATCGACTCGTCGGGGCCGCCCTCGACGGTCCGCGCGCCGCACAGCGTGCCGTCGTCGGAGACGTCGGCGACGATCAGTTCGGTGCCGTCCCAGGGCATCCGCGGATGGTCCCAGGCGAGCCACGCGGCCCGCCGGCCGTCGGGTGAGAGCCGCGGCCCGGTGACGAACCGGTGGGTCCCGTCGGAGAGCTCGCGGACGGCGCCGCGGTCCCCGGCCGCCGAGCCGTCCAGCGGCACCGCCGCGACGACCCGCCGTACGTCGGCGGGCCCCTCCCCGGTGAACTCCTCCAGCACGCACCACACCTCGTCCCGCTCGGGGTGGAGCTGCGGATCGACCCAGCGCAGCCCGCCGCCCACCGGGGACACGGGCGTGAGCGGAATCGGTTCCGCGCCGGGCTCGTACCGGTAGAGGCGCTGGTCGGAGAAGTTCACGAACACCACGAGGGGCCGCCCGTCGCCCCGCGCGACGCCGGTCCACGGGTGGCCGCCGTACTCCATGACGCGGCTGCGCACGTTCCACGGCGCGGGCAGCACCGACTCCTCCGTCCCGTCGGGGGTCCGCCGTACGAGGGTGCGTCTGCCGCCCTCGGTGGGGCGTGGCTCGGTCCACCACGCCTCGTCGCCGACGAACCCCGCGAACTCGGGGTGCCCGTCGTGGGCGGCCGCGAGCGCCGCGTCGATCGGAGAGGGCCACGATCCGTACGCCAGGGTCTGCACCTTGTCCCCCATCTCCCTTCGTCCCCCGTCTGTGACTTCCCCGGGCCGCCGCTTCCTAGGCCCCGGAGCTCCCAAGGCCCTGTCGTCAAATTCCCACCTACCCCCCTCCGGGCGACGGCGGGATTTTGACGACAGGGCCTAGGCCGTCCTCAGGAAGCGGTCGAGTACCCGCACGCCGAAGTGGAGCGCCTCCACCGGGACGCGTTCGTCGACGCCGTGGAACAGGGCCGCGTAGTCGAAGCCCTCGGGGAGCTTCAGCGGCGCGAAGCCGTAGCCGGTGATGCCCAGGCGGGAGAACTGCTTGGCGTCCGTGCCGCCGGCCATGCAGTACGGCACCACGTGGCCCTCGGGCGCGAACTCCTCGACGGCGGCCCTCATCCGGGCGTACGTCGGCGAGTCCACCGGCGCCTGGAGGGCCACCTCCCGGTGCTGGAACTCCCAGTCGACGTGCGGCCCGGTCAGCCGGTCCAGGGTCTCGCGGAACTCGTCCTCGCCGCCGGGGACGTACCGCCCGTCCACATGGCCGACGGCCTCCCCCGGGATCACATTGATCTTGTAGCCGGCGTCGAGCATGGTCGGGTTGGCGCTGTTGCGCACGGTCGGCTCGACCAGGGCGGCGGCCGGGCCGAGCTTCTCCAGCAGCCGGTCGACGCCCTCGGGGTCGTCGAGCGCCGGTTCGATGCCGTACAGCGCGGCCAGCTCGGTGAGGGCGGCGCGCACGGTCGGGGTGAGCCGCAGGGGCCACTCGTGGGCGCCGATCCGGGCGATCGCCGCCGCCAGCCGGGTCACCGCGTTGTCCCGGTTCACCTTGGAGCCGTGTCCGGCGCGGCCGCGCGCGGTGAGCTTCAGCCAGCCGGTGCCGCGTTCCCCGGCGGCGATCGGGTAGAGCTGCCGGCCGGCCCCGTCGTGGAAGGTGAACGCCCCGGACTCGCTGATGCCCTCGGTGCAGCCCTCGAAGAGCGCCGGATGCTCGTCGGCGAGGAACCCGGAGCCGTCCTCGGCGCTGGCCTCCTCGTCGGCGGTGAAGGCGATCACGATGTCGCGGCGGGGCCGCACACCGTGGCGGGCCCACTGCCGTACGACGGCGAGGATCATCGCGTCCATGTTCTTCATGTCGACCGCGCCCCGGCCCCAGACCACGCCGTCGCGGACCTCCCCCGAGAACGGGTGCACGCTCCAGTCCTCCGCCCGCGCGGGCACCACGTCGAGGTGACCGTGGACGAGCAGCGCGTCCGCCGAGGGGTCGGTGCCCTGGATCCGGGCGACGACGTTCGTCCGGCCCTCGGTGCGCTCCAGCAGCGTGGGTTCGAGACCGGCCTCGGCGAGCAGCGCGGCGGCGTACTCGGCGGCGGGCCGCTCCCGGCAGTCCCCTCCGCCGCGGTTGGTGGTGTCGATGCGGATCAGGTCGGAGGTGAACCGGACGACCTCGTCCAGCGCCTGTCCGTCCACCGCTGCCGTCTGCTCAGCCATAGGTCTCCTCCACCGCGGCCGAGACGATCGTCGTGACCGCCTTGAACGTCCGGATTCCCTCGTACATGGTCGGGCTGGTGTACGCGACCTTGCGTTCGCCGGTACGGGCCACGCCGGGCACGACGGTCGCGGCCATCGCGAGGTGCTCGGCGTCGAACTCCAGCGCCACGGTGAAGGGCCCGCCCCGCACCGGTTCGTGCCGGACCGCGAGCGACGCGGCCTCCTTCGCCGCCGCGCGGATGTCGGCGGCGGTCCGCGCGGGGGTGCGGCACACCGCGGCGTACCGGGACACATGGTCCTTGACCGCGACCTTGAGTGCGCCGGGCGCGTACCCGAGGGCGTCCTCGCACGCCACGTCGTCACCGGTCACCAGCACCACGGGCACCCCGTACTCGGCGACCACCCGCGCGTTCAGCAGGCCCTCGCTGGCCCGTACGCCGTCGATCCACACGCCGGTGATGGAGTTCGCGAGGTAGGTGTGGGCGAGGACGCCCTCCATGCCGGCGCCCGCGTGGTAGCCGATGAAGGCGATGCCGTCGACGTCGCCGTGCTGCACGCCCTCGACCATGGACAGCGCCTTGTGCCGGCCGGTGAGCATCTGCGCCCGCTCGTCCAGCTGCTCCAGGAGCAGGTTGCGCATGGTCCAGTGCGCCTCGTTGATCAGCACCTCGTCGGCGCCGCCGTCGAGGAACCCGAGCACGGCGGCGTTCACGTCGGAGGTGAACATCGCCCGGCACCGCTCCCACTGCGGAGTACCCGGCAGCACGTCGGCGGGCCAGGTGACACCGGTGGCGCCCTCCATGTCCGCACTGATGAGGATCTTCATGACGCCTCACGTTACGCGCCGCCCCGGCCACGCGGCGGCGGGCCCCGGCGGGCGCGCGGTCTCACCCTCCGCTGGTGCGGCCCGCCACGTACCACCTCGACGGCAGTTCGATCCGGGTGCCGTCGGGCGTGTGCTCGGTGGTCACGAGGGGCAGCTCGCCGTCGGCGAGGACGGTGAGCCCGGCCGTGCGCAGGTACTCGGGCACGGCGGCGTCGCTGACCTCGGCGGGGGCGATGCCGTGGCGGAAGACGGGGGCGAGCTTGGCGGGCGGGCCGGCGGGACCACCGGCCAGGCCCATGAGTACGGGCTTGGCAGCCTCGGAGAGTTCGACGAGGAAGGCCCGGCCGCGCTCCCCCACCAGCGTGGCGACGGTCTCGACGAGACGCTGCCGGTCGTCGGGCTCGCACTGGTGGAGGACGCCGCGCAGATAGACGTTGGCGTCGCCGAGGTCCGCGCGCAGGGCGTCGGCGTCCGCCTTGTCGGCCGCGTCGAGGAGCCGGTAGACGGCCCGGCCCTCGGGGTCGGCGTCACGGGCGTGGTCGAGGGCGGCGGCCGACAGGTCCGTGCCGACGACGCGGGCGAAGCGGTGGGCGAGGTAGCGGGTCTGGGTGCCGTTGCCGCAGCCGAGGTCCACCAGGGGCAGGTCCAGGGCGGTGAGGTGCGGTTCGAAGAGGGCCAGGTGCACGGCGGAGGTCCGCGCGGGCTCGGCGTCCCAGAACACGGCTCCCGGTTCGTCCGGGGCCTCGCGCCAGAATCCCTCCCAGGCGTCCCGGTACCGACTCGTCACGCTCATGCCCAACCCCCCAGGGTGCGACCAGGGCCCACCGGACAGGACGGCCCAGAACGGTCTACCGCGCCCGTCACACGAGGACAAGCACCCGGCGCGTACCTTCACCCCGCGTCCGGATCACGCACACGACGGCACGCCCCGCGCGTCCACCCGCGCGCCGCGGGCCCCACCGGAAGCACGGGGAGCACCGGGACCACCGGCGCGGCCGCCGTCGTCGGTCAGCGGCGCCGCGGCAGGGTCAGCTCGAACCAGACCGTCTTGCCGCCGCCGGTCCGGCTCGTCCCCCACTCGCGGGCGAGGGTGCTGAGGACGCGCAGCCCCCGGCCGTGCTCGTCGGCGGGGCCGGTGCTGAGCAGGGTCGGCAGGGTGTGGTCCTCGTCGTAGACCTCGCAGAGCAGGGTGTCGCCCCGGACGAGCCGCAGCTCGACGCGGCGGCCGCGGGCGTGCCGTACGGCGTTGGTGACCAGCTCGCCGGCCAGCAGCTCGGCGGTGTCCGTGAGCCGCTCCAGCCCCCAGACGCACAGCTGTTCACGGACGGCGGCGCGGGCCCGGCCGACCTCGACGGGGTCGGGGGTGAGGTGCCACTCGGCGACGTCGTCCGGCTCGACGCCGTTGAGGCGGGCCATGAGCAGGGCCACGTCGTCCTTGCGGCCGCCCCGGGTGTTGAGGGCGCGGATGATGGTGTCGCAGGCCGCGTCCATGGAGGCGGCGGGGTGGGCGGCGGACTCGCAGAGCGTCGCGAGGCCGACACCGATGTCCTCACCGCGCACCTCCACCAGCCCGTCGGTGCACATCACCAGCCGGTCGCCGGGCGCCACGCGGACGCGTACCGCCTCGAAGGGCACCCCGCCGACCCCGATGGGCGCGCCCGTGGGCAGGTCGAGCAGTTCGCTGCGGCCGTCCACCGCGCGGACCAGCACCGGCGGGATGTGGCCGGCGTTGGCGAGGTGCAGTTCGCCCGCGATCGGGTCGTAGACGGCGTACAGGCAGGTCGCGAGGTAGGTGTCGCCGAGGCGCTGGGCGAGGTCGTCGAGGTTGCGCAGGAGCTGCGCGGGCGGCAGGTCGAGTGCGGCCATGGTCTGCACGGCGGTACGCAACTGGCCCATCATCGCGGCCGAGTTGAGCCCGTGCCCCATGACGTCGCCGACGACGAGGGCGGTGCGGGCGCCGGGCAGTTTCACCGAGTCGAACCAGTCGCCGCCGACCCGTCCGAGCAGGGTGCCGGGCAGATAGCGGGTGGCGATGTCGCAACCCGTCCGGTGGGCCTCGATGGTGGGCAGCATGCTGTCCTGGAGCGTCTCGGCGACGTTCTCCTGGTACGTGTACATGCGCGCGTTGTCGAGGACGAGCCCGGCGCGGGCGGCGAGTTCGGCGCCGGTGACGCGGTCCATGTCGTCGAAGACCTCGCGCTCGGGGTGGCGCAGAAGGATCATGAAGCCGAGCACCACGTTGCGGGCCTTCAGCGGCACGACCAGCATGGAGCGGCCCGTGATCAGCGGCCGGATGTCGCGCTTCTCGAACTGCGCGGCGATGGCGTGCCCCATCTGCTCGCTGATCCGGGGGACCAGGACGGGTTCGCCGGTGGTCATGCACTGGAAGAACGGGGTGTGCGCGGGGAACGGCATGGCCTCGCCGACGGGGACGACATCGTCCCAGCGGCCCGGTTCGTCCGTGTGCTCCACGGCCACCCGGTGCCACATGGTCGTCGTGTCCGGCACCCCTTCGGGGAAGCCCTCGCCGGCGACGACCTGTTCGCGCAGATAGGTGCCGGCGACATCGGTGAAGCGGGGCACGACGGCCTTGCTGACCTCGATGATCGTGCGGGACAGATCGAGGGACGTGCCGATGCGTCCGCTCACCTCGTTCAGGAACTCCAGGCGCTCCCGTACGGCGGCGTACTCCAGGTCCTCGCCCTCGTCCTTCAGCTCTTCCGGCACGGGCAGCCCCTCGGCGACGGCACGCGCGGCGCGTTCCCGGCGCTTCTGCCGTTCCGTGCGCCGGGGCACGCCCCAGTCGGGCGTCACGGGCACCCGGTCGTTCTGGCTGAACTCCAGGACCGGGTAGCCCAGTTCGAGGACCTGAGCGACGATGCGGGCGCTCTCGCCGACGCTCATGCTCGGCAGGATCTCGGGGAGGCGGCGGGCGAGTTCCTCGGCGCCGGGGAAGTCGGTGTGGAGGGCGAAGCCGGGCGCGATGCGCTCGACGGCCACGCCGTCGTGCTGTCCCCGCAGCGCCTCGGCGTCGGCGGCCAGCACCAGCAGACGTCCCGGGCCGGGACCGACGAGCGGGTAGGCCCACCACAGGACGTCGATCCGGGTGCCGTTCTCCGCCTCGGGGGCGCCGCTCGCACGGGGCTCGCCCTCGGGCACGGTGTCGCCCTCGGGCACGGTGAGCCGGGCCCGTCCGGCCGACGGGTAGCACAGCTGCCCGTCGAGGGAGGACTCCAGGTCGGGGCCGACGCCGTCGTACGGGCCGTACGCGGCGCGGGAGGGGGTGTCGTCCTCCTCGGGCAGGGCGCCCGACACCGGCAGCAGGTCCAGGGCGGGGCGGCCCACCGCGTCCTCCTTGACGGTGCCGAACAGCCGCCGGGCGCCGGTGCTCCAGTGCGACACGAGGCCGCCGCGGTCGACGACGACCACGGCCAGGGGGACACGGCCGGCCGCGGTCCGCTCCACCGCGTCGTCACCCGCTCCGTGGCCGGAGTTCGCGCCCGTGTCGGTGCCACGGTCCATGGCCAAGGCCCTTTCTTCCATGGCTCGCAAGATCTGCGGCGCCCTCACTACCGTACGGCGCCGTAGCGTCGCGAGGTGTGGCAATACGGGAATTGACCACCAGGAGCCTCCGGCGCACGACCCGGTACGCGCTGAGCGCCCGTCCGACTCGCGCGCCCCACCTCTCAGTCCGCGTGCCCCAGCCGCAGATCCCGCACCGTCCCGGCCCCGCCGGTCACCTGGAGGACCGTCGCGACCGGCGGATATCCCGTCGCGATCACCGTGTACTCCCCCACGGCCAGGTCGGCGAAGCGGAAGGCGCCGTCGGCACCGGTGGTGAGCGTGGCGACAACGTTGCCCGCGGCGTCGAGGAGGGTGACCCGCGCGTCCTCCACCGGGCGGCCGCCACCGGCGCGGACCGTGCCCTCCAGGACGGCGTCCCCGGCGAGTTCGATGTCCTGCCGGGTCTCCTCGGCGGCCCGGACGGTGACGGGCAGCGCGGCGGGGCGGTGGGAGTGGGCGCCGGCGGCGAGGGTGTACTCCCCGGGCGGCAGATCGGTGACGGCGTACTCGCCCCGCCCGCCGCTGCGGGTGGTCACCACGACCTCGCCGTGGACGTCGGTGAGCGTGACGGTCGCGTCGCTCACCGCCCGGCCGTCCGCGGTGCGCACGGTGCCGGTCAGGCGGCCCGCGCCGCCGAGCACGATGTCGACCTCGACGGGGTGTTGCCCGAGGGTCACGCTCACCGCCTGCGGCTGGTGGCCGCCGGCCGCCGCGATCAGGACGTAGGCGCCCGGGCCGGGCGTGGGCAGGGTGTACCGCCCGTCCTCGCCGCTGCCGCCGCGCCCCGTCTGCCGGCCGACGGCGTCGATGAGGGTGAGCGCGGCCCACGGTACGCCGGTGCCGTCCGGATGCCGCACCGTGCCGCACAGCGGGGCTCCGGGGGCGGCCGGGGCGGCGCCGGGAGCGTGGGACGAACCGGCCGGCGGCACGTGGACCAGTCGCGCGGCAGCGCCGGGGACCGGCACTTCATGGTCCGGCACTTCATGGACCTGCGCTTCGTGCACCGGTGCTTCGGGGGCCGGGCCGCCGGAGGCGAGGCCGTCGGGAACGGGCTGGTCGGACACCTCGTCGGACACCTCCTCGTGCGTCACCAGGGGTCGCCCCTTGAGGAAGAGCGCGATGAGGAGCCCGAGGGCGAGGACCGGCGCGAGGTAGAGGAAGAGCCGGGGCATGACGTCGGCGTAGCCCTCGGCGTACGCCGCGCGCCGCGGGGCGGGCAGGTCGTGGGCGGGCCCGGCGGTGAGGGCCCGGGTGGCGGGTCCGCCGTCGGCGGGGGCGGGCGGACGGTCGGCGAGCCGGGCGGTCAGCAGTGTGCCGAGGAGGGCGACGGCCACGCTTCCGCCGAGTTGCCGGAGGAAGTTGCTCGCGTGGGTGGCGGTGCCGATGTCCTCGGGCCGCGCGGAGTGCTGCACGGCGAGGACCAGGACCGGCATCACCATGCCGATGCCCGCCCCCAGCAGGGCCGTCCACAGGCCGAAGTGCAGCGGGGGCGTGCCGGGTTCCAGGCGGGAGAGCAGCCACATGCCGGCGGCGGCGAGGGCGCTGCCGAGGACGGGATACGTCCGGTAGTGCCCGGTGCGGCCGATGAGCCGGCCGGAGACCACGGACGCGGCGACGATCCCGGCCGTCATCGGCAGCATGAGGACGCCCGCCTCGGTCGCGGAGGCGCCGTCGGCCAGTTGGAGCCAGGCCGGGAGATAGCAGGCCGCGCCGAAGAGCGCGGCGCCGATGGCCGGCCCTACCAGGCCGGTGACGACGAAGACCGGGTCCCGGAACAGCCGCAGGGGGATGAGGGGATGGGCGGCGAACCGCTCGACGACGAGGAAGAGGACGGTGGCCGCGACCGCGCCGGCGCCGAGCCCGAGGACGACCCGGGAGTCCCAGGCGTGGGCCGTACCGCCCCAGCCGGCCGGCAGCACCAGGCAGGCCGAGGCGACGGCGAGCAGCAGGGCGCCGACCACGTCGAGCCGCCGCCGTGGCCTGCGCGGCGCGGTGGGCGGCTTCGGTGACGTCAGCGCGAACGTGACGACGACGAGGGCGATCAGGCCGAGGGGGACGTTGGCGTAGAAGCACCACCGCCAGGAGAAGCGGTCCGTGAGGACGCCGCCGAGGAGCGGGCCGGTGACCGAGGCGAGGCCGAACACGGCGCCGACGACGCCGAGGTAGCGGCCGCGCCGGTGCTCCGGGACGATGTCGTTGATGATCGCCTGGACGCCGGTCATCAGGCCGCCCGCGCCGACGCCCTGGAGCGCCCGGAAGGCGATGAGCTGGTCCATGGTGCGGGACCAGCCGGCGAGGGCCGAGCCGGCCAGGAAGACCACGAGCGCGAACTGGAAGACGCCCTTGCGACCGTACAGCTCGCCGAGTCTGCCGTGGACCGGCAGCGTGACGGTGGCGGTGAGCAGGTAGGCGGTGATCACCCAGGACATCCGGTCCCGGCCGTGCAGTTCACCGGCGAGCCGCGGGAGCGCGACGGCGACGGCCATCTGCTCCAGCGCGGCGAGGAGCAGCACGAGCACGAGTGCGCAGAAGACCGTGCGGACGCGGCCGGTGGCGAGCGGTGGGGGTTCGGCCGGCGCCGGTGGTGCGGGGGCGCTGGTCGCTCCGTCCTTCAGCAGTGTGGTCGCGCTCATGCGCACCGCTCCCCTCGTCGCACTTACCGCACAGTTCCCGCGTCAAGCGGCAACTGCCGGTTAGTGCCACGGGTTACGGCGTCGCGGGGAGCGCGACGGAGATCCACTCGAACCGGTGAGGGCGCAACGGACCCCGGCGCGCGGCCCGTTGGGCCGGGCCGCGGCGGGGGCTCGGTGGGGCGCAGGGGGCGCGCCGTGCGCCTACTTCTCGACCTCGGCGGCGAGGTTCGCAAGGACGGCGTCGTAGATCCGGCCGAGGCCCTTGGGGGCGAAGGTCCGCTCGAAGAAGCCGCCGATGCCGCCGGCGCCCTGCCAGGTGGTGGTGACGACGACACGGGAGTTGCCCTCGCCGGCGGGGGTGACCCGCCAGACGGTGACCATGGAGGAGTTGCGGTCCTTCTCGACGAGCTCGCCGTCGGAGGGCTCGGTGACCTCCAGGAGGCAGTCGCGGACGCGCTTGCTGGTGGCCTGGAGCCGCCAGTGGACGAGGGTGCCCTCGCCGTCGCCGCCCTCGCGCACCTCGTACTCGCTGAAGTGCTCGGGCAGGAGCTTCCCGCGCGTGCCGCTGTAGTCGGCCAGGGTGTCGAACACCGTCTCCGCGTCCGCCGCGACGACTCGTTCCGTCGTGGCCTCGACCTGCGCCATTGCACTTCCTCCAGCACTTGGTAACTCGGGGATGTGCGGAAAGCCAACCACCACCCGGCCGGACGGCCCAAATCGGGGGGCCACAGGGGCGGTGAGCGACCGGCGAGAGTCCCCTGCCGCGAGACCTCCACACGATGTTCGAAAACCTATTCGCACGATCAAGGGAACGTGTGTTCTATTCTGGGGCCAGAGCAACCGAGGAGGCGTCCATGCGCTGGGACCATCTGGCCGAGAACCCCGCCACGGCCCGGGACGCCGCGCTGTTCGGCGCGGAGGCGGTGACGACGCGCACCTTCGACACGCCCGAGTTCCGGGGCATGACCTTCCACGAGATCCGGGCGAAATCGATCGTGAACCGGGTCCCGGGGGCCTCCCGGATGCCGTTCGAGTGGACGGTGAACCCTTATCGGGGCTGCACGCACGCGTGCGTCTACTGCTTCGCCCGCCGCACCCACAGCTATCTGGACCTGGACACCGGCCACGACTTCGACTCGCAGATCGTGGTGAAGGTCAACGCGCCCGAGCTGCTGCGCCGCCAGCTGGCCTCACCGCGCTGGGGCGGGGAGCACATCGCGATGGGCACCAACGTGGACTGCTATCAGCGCGCGGAGGGCCGCTACCGGCTGATGCCGGGCATCATCGCCGCCCTGCGCGACCACGCGAACCCCTTCTCGATCCTGACCAAGGGAACACTGATCCTGCGCGACCTCGACCTCATCCGGCAGGCAGCGGAGGTCACCGAGGTGGGGATCTCCGTCTCCGTCGGCTTCACCGACCAGGAGCTGTGGCGCACGGTCGAGCCGGGCACACCGGCCCCGGAGCGCCGCCTCGACATCGTGCGGGCCTTCGCCGACCACGGCATCGGCTGCGGGGTGCTGATGGCCCCCGTGCTCCCCTTCCTCAGCGACCACCCGGACCGACTGCGCGACACCGTCCGGGCGATCGCGGCCTCCGGGGCGACCTCCGTGACACCGCTGGTGCTGCATCTGCGGCCCGGCGCGCGGGAGTGGTACATGGCCTGGCTGGAGCGCCATCACCCCCATCTCGTACGGCGCTACGAGCGGCTGTACGCGGAGGGGGCGTACGCCCCCAAGTGGTACCAGCGGCAGGTGACCCGTCAGGTCCACGAACTGGCCGAGGAGTTCGGCATGGGACCGCGGCGCACGGGCCTGCCGAGGAGGCTCGCGCCGCCCGGGCCGGCCCCGGCGGAGCCCGCGCGGGACACGGCGCCCACCCAACTGACGCTTTTGTGAACGAACATCCCTGACCGGTTCGGGGTCATCCGGGCGCTCCTTCATCGCCGATCGGGTCAAGATATGACAGACCGGGTTCTTCCGCGCCCTCATTCCGGGACGATGCGACCAGGCCGTGGTGTGCACGGCTCGACATCCTCCGTCCTGGGAGACCTGACAGATGAAGAAACGCGCGACCGCCCTGTGCGGTGCCGCCGCTGTGCTGGCCGGGATGGTCACGGCGGTCCCCGCCGACGCGAGCGGCGGCTCCGCGGCCGTACCGGTGGCGAAGCTCTCCTGGAAGAAGTGCGCCACGAGCGCGTATCCGACCCTCCAGTGCGCCTCCCTGAAGGTGCCGCTGAACCACGCCGAGCCGCGGGGCAGGCAGATCACGCTCGCCCTGTCGCGCGTGCCGCACACCGCGAAGAAGTCCGCGGGCCCCCTGCTGGTCAACCCCGGCGGCCCCGGCGGCAGCGGACTCACCCTGGCCGGCTTCCTCGCCTCCTCCCTGCCGAAGAAGGTGGCCGCGCGGTACGACGTCATCGGCTTCGACCCGCGCGGCGTGGGCGCCAGCAGGCCCGCCCTGAACTGCCGGCCGGCCCAGTTCAGGCCGGTCCGCCCCAACTCCCTGCCGGACACCGCCAAGGCGGAGAGGGCGAACCTCAAGCGCGCCGAGGACTTCGCGCGGGCGTGCGCCGAGAAGTACGGGGACGTGCTGCCGTACATCGACACGGTGAGCGCGGCGAAGGACATCGACGCCATCCGCGCGGCGCTCGGCGCGAAGAAGATCAACTACTTCGGCTACTCGTACGGCACCTACCTGGGCGCCGTGTACGCCAAGCTCTACCCGCACCGGGTACGGCGCGCGGTACTGGACTCCGTCGTCGACCCCACCGGCGTCTGGTACGAGGACAACCTCCGGCAGGATCACGCGTTCGACGACCGCCACCGGGCGCTGATGGCCTGGATCGCCCGGCACCACGGGACCTACCGGCTCGGCACCGATCCGCGGAAGGTCGAGGCCAAGTGGTACGCGATGCGGTCGGCGCTCGCGAAGAAGCCCGCGGACGGCACGGTGGGCGCCTCCGAGCTGGAGGACACCTTCATGCCCGGCGGGTACTACAACGGCTACTGGCCCGATCTCGCCGCGGCGTTCGCGGCCTTCGTGAACAAGAAGGACGACGACCCGCTGGTCGAGGCGTACGAGGACTTCGCCGCCGTCGACACCGCCGGGGCCAACGGGTACAGCGTCTACGCCGCGGTGCAGTGCCGTGACGCTCACTGGCCGCGCGACTGGGACCGGTGGCGCGACGACAACTGGGGCGTGTACCGGAAGGCGCCGTTCATGACCTGGAACAACGCCTGGTACAACGCGCCGTGCGCGTTCTGGCCCACGACGTCCCTGAACCCCGTGGACGTCTCCAACGACGCGCTGCCGCCGGTCCTGATCTTCCAGGCCACCGACGACGCCGCCACCCCGTACGAGGGCGGCGTCATCACCCACCACCTGCTGCGCGGCTCCAGCCTGGTCGTCGAGCAGGGCGGCGGGAACCACGGCATCACACTGAGCGGGAACGCCTGTCTGGACCGGCATCTGGCCGCCTATCTGACCGACGGCACGGTGCCGCGCGGCACCGGCGCGGTCGACGCGGTGTGCCAGAAGCAGCCCGACCCCAAACCGCGCAAGGCGAAGGGCGCGTCCACCGGCTCACGCGGCTCGACCCTCCACGGCCTGCTGGGCTTCCGGAGCTGAACCGCCCCTGACGGCCAGTCGGGGGCCTGGCCACCGCCATGGTCCAGGATGGGGTCATGAGTGAACTGACCAGGATCGCCGCTCCCGACGGTGTCGCCCCCGCTGCCCAGTACGCGCATGTCGTGATGGGAACGGGCCGCTTCGTGGCCGTGTCCGGTCAGGTCGCGCTCGACGAGGACGGCGAGCTCGTCGGCGAGGGCGACCCGGCGGCGCAGGCCCGCCAGGTCTTCGAGAACCTGCGGCGCTGTCTGACGGCCGCCGGGGCGGCCTTCGACGACGTCGTCAAGCTCACCTACTTCGTCACGGACACGGCGCACCTCCCGGCGATCCGCTCGGCCAGGGCCGAGCACATCCCCGACGACAGGCTCCCCGCGTCGTCGGCGGTGCAGGTGACCGCGCTCGTCCGCCCCGAGTTCCTGCTGGAGATCGAGGCGTTCGCGGTGCTCGGCGAGTAATCGAAAGAACCCCCGACGCCCGCCTAGGGTGCCCCCATGGATGATCTTCATGACCTCCGGGTCCGGCACATGACCCTGGCCGACTGCCCCGCCGTCGCCGAGATCCGGGTCGGCGGCTGGCGCACGGCCTACGCGGGGCTCGTCCCGCGGTCGTACCTCGACGGGCTGGACGTGGCCGAGGACGCCGAGAAGCGGCGCGCGATGCTCCTCAAGCCCGGCAGCCCGGTGGTGAACCTGGTCGCCGAGCGGGCCGGGAAGGTCCTCGGCTGGGCGGCGTACGGCCCCTACCGGGACGGCGACATCCGCACCGGGGACGCCGAGTTGTACGCGATCTACGTACGGCCGGGCCATCTCGGCGTCGGCGTCGGCGGTGCGCTGCTTCGGACGTCGCTCGACCGCTGCCGTGCCGCCGGGTACCCCCGGGTGTTCCTGTGGGTGCTCAAGGAGAACACCGGGGCCCGCCGCTTCTACGAGCGCCACGGCTTCGCGCCGGACGGCGCCGAGGAGCCGTTCGAGGTGGACGGGGTGGAGATACCGGAACTGCGGTACGCCCTCCGGCCGGGGCCCGGCGAGAAGACCCCGTGAGCGGCGCGGGGCGTCAGCGCTGCTTCGGGAGCCTGCCCAGGGCGTGCACGGCCGCCTCCGCCAGCGCCGGATGCGCGAGCGCCTCGCTGAGCACCCTCCTGGCCCGGGCGTCGCCCAGCGCCCCGAGCCCCTCCACGCAGGCGAGGGCCACCCGGCGGTAGGGGTCGTGGGGGGTGAGGCGGCGTTCGAGGGTGGTGATCAGCGCGGGCACGGCCTCGGGGGCGCGGAGTTCGACGAGCAGCCGGACCGGGTGCAGGGCGTAGGCGACGCGCAGTTCGTTGGTGGCGAGGGCGGCGGCCGCGCGGGCGGTGCGGGGGTCGCCGAGCCGGGCCAGCGCGTACGCGGCCGAGGCGCAGCGGGGCGGGTCGCGGTGGTTGAGGAGCAGGACGAGCGCCTCGAAGGCCCGCCGGTCCCCCGCGACACCGAGCCGGAAGGCGGCCACCTCGCGCGCCCACAAGGGCTGTCCGGGCGCGGTGAGCACGGAGGCGAGCTCGTCGGTGTCCTCGGTGGCGAGGAGCCGTTCGCAGCCGGCCGATCCGCCCGACTCGATCCGCACACGCTCCGTGAGCGATCGCAACGCTTCGTCCATACGTCGAGATTACGGGTGGGACTCACCTCGGGGGACCTACATCACAAAGTCGAGGGCTGGCGCGCTCGTTACCCACCGGTTAAGCTCAGACGAGCGAGTGACCCACTCGTATTTGGCTTCGACGGTCTGGTGACGCGGCCGTCGTGAGCGCAGTCGGTTCGGTACGCGCAGTACCGCAGTGCGACTCGGCCTCGGGACAGGGCCGGTCGGTTCAGCCGTTCCCCCTGGGCGTGTGCACGCCCACGGCGGCGGCACCGGGCGTGTGCGCTCGCAGCCCGGCAGCACCCGCACTCCACGCGCTGGTCGCGCCCTCGTCGGCGTACCCGGGCGCTTCCTCAGTCGTCACCCTCATCCCTGGAGTCCCGCGATGGCCACTCCCCTTTCCGACTCGCCCCTGTCCCCGCAGTCCTCTCTTACCACGATCGCCGTCGTCGGCCTCGGCACCATGGGCACCGGCATCGCCGAGGTGCTGACCCGGGCCGGCCGCGAGGTCATCGGCATCGACATCAGCGAGGCCGCCGCCGCCCGCGCCGTCGCCGCGCTGGAGACCTCGACCGAGCGTGCCGTGGCCCGCGGGCGCATCACCGAGCGGGAACGCGGTGACGCCCTCGCCCGGTTCCGCACCTTCACCGACCTGCGGGCCGCCGCCGACGCCGACCTGGTGATCGAGGTCGTCCCGGAGTCGTACGACATCAAGCAGCAGGTCTTCCGGGAGCTGGACGCGATCGTGCGTCCCGAGACGGTTCTCGCCACGGGTACCAACGCCCTCTCGGTGACCCGGCTGGCCGCCGACTCGGCGCGCCCCGAGCGGGTGTTGGGCCTGCACTTCTTCAACCCGGCGCCCGCGATGAAGCTGGTCGAGGTCGTCTCCTCGGTGCTGACCGCGCCGCAGGCCGTCAGCGCCGTCACCGACCTCGCGCTTGACCTGGGCAAGGAGCCCGTCGCGGTCGGCGACCGGCCCGGATTCGTCGCCGACGGACTGCTGTTCGGCTACCTCAACCAGGCCGCCGCGATGTACGAGGCCAAGTACGCCTCCCGCGAGGACATCGACGCGGCGATGCGGCTCGGCTGCGGCCTGCCGATGGGCCCGCTGGCGCTGCTCGACCTCATCGGCATCGACACCGCCCGCACGGTCCTGGACGCCATGTACGCGGCCTCGCACGACCGGCTGCACGCTCCGGCGCCGATCCTGAAGCAGCTCAGCGAGGCGGGTCTGACGGGCCGCAAGTCGGGGCGCGGCTTCTACACCTACGAGGCACCCGGCTCCGCCACCGTCGTGCGGGACGCGCTGACGCCGCCGGAGGGGGTCGCCACGGCCCCCGGGCGCACGGTCCGCTCGGTCGGTGTGGCGGGCTCCGGGACCATGGCGTCGGGCATCGCCGAGGTGTTCGCCAAGGCCGGCTACCAGGTCGTGCTGGCCGCGCGCACCGAGGAGAAGGCGCAGACCGCCAAGGCCCGTATCGGCAAGTCGCTGTCACGGTCGGTCGACAAGGGCCGGATGACGGTGGAGGCCGCCGCCGAGACCCTGGACCGGATCACCCCGGCGGGCTCGTACGACGCGTTCGCGGACGTCGACCTGGCGCTGGAGGCCGTCGCGGAGGACCTGGACGTCAAGCGGCAGCTGTTCGCGACCTTCGACAAGGTCTGCAAGCCGGGCGCGATCCTCGCCACCACCACGTCCTCGCTGCCTGTCGTGGCCTGCGCCCGCGCGACCTCGCGCCCGCAGGACGTGATCGGGATGCACTTCTTCAACCCGGCTCCGGCGATGAAGCTGGTCGAGGTGGTCCGCACGGTCCTGACCGCCGAGGACGTGCACGCCACCGTCCGCGAGCTGTGCGGCGCCATCCGCAAGCACCCGGTGGACTGCGGCGACCGGGCCGGTTTCATCGTGAACGCGCTGCTGTTCCCGTACCTGAACAACGCGATCAAGATGGTCCAGGACCACTACGCGACGCTGGACGACATCGACGCGGCGATGAAGCTGGGCGGCGGCTACCCGATGGGCCCGTTCGAACTGCTGGACGTGGTGGGGCTGGATGTCTCGCTGGCCATCGAGAAGGTCCTGCACCGCGAGTTCCGCGACCCGGGGCTCGCCCCCGCGCCACTGCTGGAGCACCTGGTGGCCGCGGGCTGCCTCGGCCGCAAGACCGGCCGCGGCTTCCGCGAATATGCCAAGCGCTGAGCGGCCGGGCGACTGGTTCCACGAGGGCACGGACTGGGGCGGACTGCTCTCCCCGGGCGGCCGGTCCGTGCCCCCCGGCCCCGGCTCTCCCCCGCCCGTCCGGGGCGGGGGGATCGGTGGACCTGCGCACTCTCCTGCGCGGATGCAGTACGTTCGGGGCATGTCCCAGCCCGCCAAGTCCTCACGTACACCAGCTACGCCCGACGCGCCGGAGAGTGCCGCGGGCAGTCGTGCCGCCGCCCAACGGCTCAAGATGCGCCGGGAACTGGCGGCCGCGGCCATGGAGCTGTTCTCGACCAAGGGGTACGAGGCGACCACCGTCGACGAGATCGCGGCGGCGGCCGGCGTCGCCCGCCGCACCTTCTTCCGCCACTTCCGGTCCAAGGAAGAGGCCATCTTCCCGGACCACGACGACACCCTGATCCGCGCCGAGGCGGTGCTCAACGCGGCACCGGCGCACGAGCACCCGCTGGACACGGTGTGCCGGGGCATCAAGGAAGTCATGAAGATGTACGCGGCGCGGCCGGAGATCTCGGTCGCCCGCTACAAGCTGACCCGTGAGGTCCCCACCCTGCGCGAGGCCGAGATCGCCTCCGTGGCCCGCTACGAGCGCCTGTTCACCCGTTATCTGCTGGGCCACTTCGACGAGCACGCCCATGTCGACGACGGCAACGACGACCCGCTGCTCGCCGAGGTGGCCGCGTCGGCGGTCGTCACCGCCCACAACCACGTGCTGCGCCGCTGGCTCCGCTCCGGCGGCCAGGGCGACGTGGAGACCCAGCTCGACCACGCGTTCGCCATCGTCCGCAAGACCTTCGGCACCGGCATCGGCGCGGGCCGTTCCATGGGCCCGGAGCCGGCCGCCGCGACGGCCTCCACCCACGGCGAGGTCCTGGTGACCGTGGCCCGCACGGACGCCCCCCTGGAAGAGGTCATGCGGACCATCGAGGAGGCCCTCCGGGACCGCTGACGCCTCCCGCGGGGCCTTCGAACCCCTCTTTACTCATCGGTAACTGTGATGACGGCCACCCCTCCGGGTGGCCGTTTTGGCATGTCAGAGGCCCTTTTACGGCCCGTTCTGATCGATCATCGCTCAGGTGTTACGTAAAGATTTCACCTGAGCGAACTTTCTGGCACTCGGTGCCTTGCGGGGTGACACGGCGTGCCATACGTTGAAGGAGTCCGGGCGGCCGGCGAACAGAGAACTCCCGTTCGCCGACTGTCCCCGCGAGCCACGGCCCGCGCGCCCGGACGCCTGCGTCACAGGCACCCTTCCGCGCCACAAAGCGCCGCCGAAAGCACCACCCTCCGCCGAACCGACGGCATCGACCAGACAGATCAGCAGCACCCGACGTAACCCTCAACAGCGTCTTCCCTCGGACGCTCGTCGCCGGAGGCACCACCGTGAAGGAAATCCTGGACGCGATCCAGTCGCCGGAGTCCACGTCCGCCGACTTCGCCGCCCTGCCGCTCCCCGAGTCGTACCGCGCGATCACCGTGCACAAGGACGAGACGGAGATGTTCGCGGGCATGACGACCCGCGAGAAGGACCCGCGCAAGTCGATCCACCTCGACGAGGTCCCGCTGCCGGAGCTCGGCCCGGGTGAGGCCCTGGTGGCCGTCATGGCCTCCTCGGTCAACTACAACTCGGTGTGGACCTCGATCTTCGAGCCGCTGTCGACCTTCGGGTTCCTGGAGCGCTACGGCCGCACCAGCGAGCTGGCCAAGCGCCACGACCTGCCCTACCACATCATCGGCTCCGACCTGGCGGGCGTCGTCCTGCGCACCGGCCCCGGCGTCAACGCCTGGCAGCCCGGTGACGAGGTCGTCGCGCACTGCCTGAGCGTCGAGCTGGAGTCCAGCGACGGTCACAACGACACCATGCTCGACCCCGAGCAGCGCATCTGGGGCTTCGAGACCAACTTCGGCGGTCTCGCCGAGATCGCGCTGGTCAAGTCCAACCAGCTGATGCCGAAGCCGGACCACCTCAGCTGGGAGGAGGCCGCCGCCCCGGGTCTGGTCAACTCCACCGCGTACCGGCAGCTCGTCTCCCGCAACGGCGCCGGCATGAAGCAGGGCGACAACGTCCTGATCTGGGGCGCGAGCGGCGGACTCGGCTCCTACGCCACGCAGTTCGCCCTCGCGGGCGGCGCCAACCCGATCTGTGTCGTCTCCTCGCCGCAGAAGGCGGAGATCTGCCGGTCCATGGGCGCCGAGGCGATCATCGACCGCAACGCCGAGGGCTACAAGTTCTGGAAGGACGAGAACACCCAGGACCCCAAGGAGTGGAAGCGCTTCGGCAAGCGCATCCGCGAGCTCACCGGCGGCGAGGACATCGACATCGTCTTCGAGCACCCCGGCCGCGAGACCTTCGGCGCCTCGGTGTTCGTCACCCGCAAGGGCGGCACCATCACCACCTGCGCGTCGACGTCGGGCTACATGCACGAGTACGACAACCGCTACCTGTGGATGTCGCTCAAGCGGATCATCGGCTCGCACTTCGCCAACTACCGCGAGGCGTGGGAGGCCAACCGGCTCATCGCGAAGGGGAAGATCCACCCGACCCTGTCGAAGGTGTACTCCCTGGAGGACACCGGCCAGGCCGCCTACGACGTACACCGCAACCTCCACCAGGGCAAGGTCGGCGTGCTCTGCCTCGCCCCCGAGGAGGGTCTGGGCGTGCGCGACCAGGCCAAGCGCGACCAGCACATCGACGCCATCAACCGCTTCCGCAACATCTGAGACATCCGGGAGCACAGATGACTGAGCGCCAGCCCGCGGCTGCGCCTGAGGGCGCGCCCGTGTCGAAAGAGACGAAGGCAAGGGAGCGCAGCGACCGCGGACTGAGGAACGTCGACGCGGGCACCGAGCGCCCTCAGGCGCAGCCGCGCAAAGAAAGGGACCGGCCGTGGCTGATGCGCACGTATGCCGGCCACTCCACGGCGGAGGCGTCCAACGAGCTGTACCGGCGCAACCTCGCCAAGGGCCAGACCGGTCTGTCGGTGGCGTTCGACCTGCCGACGCAGACCGGATACGACTCCGACCACATCCTCGCCCGCGGCGAGGTCGGCCGGGTCGGCGTGCCGGTCGCGCACCTCGGTGACATGCGCCGGCTGTTCCAGGACATCCCCCTGGACCAGATGAACACCTCGATGACCATCAACGCCACCGCCATGTGGCTGCTGGCGCTCTACCAGGTCGTCGCCGAGGAGCAGGGTGTGGACATCACCCAGCTCCAGGGCACGACCCAGAACGACATCGTCAAGGAATACCTGTCGCGGGGAACGCATGTCTTCCCGCCGGGGCCCTCACTCCGGCTGACGACGGACATGATCGCGTACACGGTCTCCCACATCCCGAAGTGGAACCCGATCAACATCTGCAGCTACCACCTGCAGGAGGCGGGCGCCACGCCGGTCCAGGAGATCGCGTACGCGATGTCCACCGCGATCGCGGTTCTCGACGCCGTACGCGACTCGGGGCAGGTCCCCGAGGAGAAGTTCGGGGACGTCGTGGCCCGTATCTCCTTCTTCGTGAACGCGGGTGTCCGCTTCATCGAGGAGATGTGCAAGATGCGGGCGTTCGGGCGGATCTGGGACCGGATCACGCGCGAGCGGTACGGCATCGAGAACCCCAAGCAGCGCCGCTTCCGGTACGGCGTGCAGGTCAACTCCCTCGGGCTGACCGAGGCGCAGCCGGAGAACAACGTCCAGCGGATCGTGCTGGAGATGCTGGCCGTGACCCTGTCCAAGGACGCACGCGCGCGTGCCGTGCAGCTGCCCGCATGGAACGAGGCGCTGGGGCTGCCCCGGCCGTGGGACCAGCAGTGGTCGCTGCGCATCCAGCAGGTGCTCGCGCACGAGAGCGACCTGCTGGAGTACGCGGACATCTTCGACGGCTCCCACGTCATCGAGGCGAAGGTCGCCGCGCTGGTGGAGGAGTCGCTCGCCGAGATCGAGCGGATCCAGGAGATGGGCGGCGCGATGGCCGCCGTCGAATCGGGCTACCTCAAGTCGCAGCTCGTCGCCTCGCACGCCGAGCGCCGGGCCCGGATCGAGTCCGGTCAGGAGAAGATCGTCGGCGTCAACATCTTCGAGACGACCGAGCCGAACCCCCTGACCGCCGACCTCGACACGGCGATCCAGACGGTCGACCCGGCCGTCGAGGCCCGCGTCATCGCCTCGCTCCAGCACTGGCGGGACACGCGCTACCAGCCGCCCTTCAACCACCCGCGCCCGTGCAAGGCGCTGGAGCGGCTCAAGGAGGCCGCGAAGGGCACGGACAACCTCATGGAGGCCACCCTGGAGTGCGCCCGCGCCGGGGTCACGACCGGCGAGTGGGCCGGGGCCCTCCGTGAGGTGTTCGGTGAGTTCCGCGCCCCGACCGGTGTCTCCTCCGCCCCGGTGGCGGTCGCGGCCGAGGAGGGATCGGCCCTGTCCGGGGTGCGCCGCAAGGTCGAGCTGACCGCGCGGGACCTCGGGGTCGGCAAGCTCCGCTTCCTGGTCGGCAAGCCGGGTCTGGACGGGCACTCCAACGGGGCGGAGCAGATCGCCGTGCGGGCCCGTGACGCCGGGTTCGAGGTGGTCTACCAGGGGATCCGGCTCACGCCCGAGCAGATCGTGGACGCGGCCCTCGCCGAGGACGTGCACGCGGTGGGGCTGTCCATCCTCTCCGGCTCGCACGCGCAGCTCGTCCCGGACGTCCTGGACAGGCTGCGGGACGCCGGCGCGACCGACATCCCGGTGATCGCCGGCGGGATCATCCCGAACGGTGACGCCGAGCAGCTCAGGGCCGCCGGAGTGGCCGCCGTGTTCACCCCGAAGGACTTCGACATCACCGGGATCATCGGCCGTATCGTCGACGAGATCCGCAAGGCCAACAAGCTCGACCCCCTGGAGGTCCCCGCATGACTGTCAACCGTCTCCGCCCGCGGCGTTCCTGCCTGGCAGTACCGGGCTCGAACCCCCGCTTCCTGGAGAAGGCGCAGGGCCTCCCGGCGGACCAGGTCTTCCTCGACCTGGAGGACGCGTGCGCGCCGCTCGCCAAGCCCGAGGCGCGGCACACCATCGTCAAGTTCCTCAACGAGGGCGACTGGACCGGCAAGACGCGGGTCGTGCGGGTCAACGACTGGACGACGGAGTGGACGTACCGCGATGTCGTGACGGTCGTCGAGGGGGCCGGCCAGAACCTCGACTGCATCATGCTGCCGAAGGTGCAGACGGCCCAGCAGGTGGTCGCGCTGGACCTCCTGCTCACCCAGATCGAGAAGACGATGGGCTTCGAGGTCGGCAAGATCGGCATCGAGGCGCAGATCGAGAACGCGCAGGGCCTCAACAACGTCAACGAGATCGCGCAGGCCTCCCCGCGTGTCGAGACGATCATCTTCGGCCCGGCCGACTTCATGGCGTCGATCAACATGAAGTCGCTGGTCGTGGGCGAGCAGCCGCCCGGCTACCCGGCGGACGCCTACCACTACATCCTGATGAAGATCCTGATGGCGGCCCGCGCCAACAACCTCCAGGCGATCGACGGCCCCTACCTCCAGATCCGCAACGTGGAGGGCTACCGCGAGGTCGCCCAGCGCGCCGCGGCCCTCGGTTTCGACGGCAAGTGGGTGCTGCACCCGGGCCAGGTCGAGGCGTCCAACGAGATCTTCTCGCCCTCCCAGGAGGACTACGACCACGCCGAGCTGATCCTGGACGCGTACGACTACTACACGTCCGAGGCAGGCGGCAAGAAGGGCTCGGCGATGCTCGGCGACGAGATGATCGACGAGGCCAGCCGCAAGATGGCCCTGGTCATCTCCGGCAAGGGGCGGGCGGCGGGGATGACCCGGACGTCCAAGTTCGAGATCCCGGAGGCCTGAGCGCGATGCAGTTCGGACGCACGTACGAGGAGTTCGAGGTCGGGGCGGTCTACAAGCACTGGCCCGGGAAGACGGTCACCGAGTACGACGACCACCTCTTCTGTCTCCTCACCATGAACCACCACCCGCTCCACATGGACGCGAACTACGCCGAGAGCACGACGGACTTCGGCAAGAACGTCGTGGTCGGCAACTACATCTACTCGCTGCTGCTCGGCATGTCCGTCCCGGACGTCTCCGGCAAGGCGATCGCGAACCTGGAGATCGAGTCGCTGCGGCACGTGGCGCCGACCTTCCACGGCGACACCATCTACGGCGAGACGACCGTGCTGGACAAGTGGCCGTCGAAGTCGAAGAACGACCGCGGCATCGTCCACGTCGAGACCAAGGGCTACAAGCAGGACGGCACGCTGGTCTGCGTGTTCCGCCGCAAGGTCATGGTGCCGACCGAGACGTACATCAAGGAGCGCGGCGGCGAGCAGCCCGGCCGCCCGGAGCTGAACGCCCCTTCGGAAAAGACGGAGAAGTAGTCATGGCGCGACTCGCCCAGACCCACGGCCTCACGGACATCCAGCGGGAGATCCTCTCCACCGTCCGTGACTTCGTGGACAAGGAGATCATCCCGGTCGCGACCGAGCTGGAGCACCGCGACGAGTACCCGCAGGACATCGTCGACGGGCTCAAGGAGCTGGGTCTGTTCGGTCTGATGATCCCCGAGGAGTACGGCGGTCTGGGCGAGTCCCTCCTCACGTACGCGCTGTGCGTGGAGGAGATCGCCCGCGGCTGGATGTCCGTGTCCGGGATCATCAACACGCACTTCATCGTGGCGTACATGCTCAAGCAGCACGGCACCGAGGAGCAGAAGGAGTACTTCCTGCCGCGCATGGCGGCCGGGGAGGTCCGCGGCGCCTTCTCGATGTCGGAGCCGGGGCTCGGCTCGGATGTGTCGGCGATCACCTCGAAGGCGGTCAAGGACGGCGACGGGTACGTCCTGAACGGTCAGAAGATGTGGCTGACGAACGGCGGGACGTCAACACTCGTCGCCGTTCTCGTCCGAAGTGACGAAGGACACCCCGAGGGCACGGCGCCCCACAAGTCGATGACCACCTTCCTGGTCGAGAAGGAACCCGGTTTCGGAGAGGTCCGCCCCGGCCTCACCATTCCCGGGAAGATCGACAAGATGGGGTACAAGGGCGTCGACACGACCGAACTCATCATGGACGGACTGCGCATTCCGGCCAATCGTGTACTCGGTGGTGTCACCGGCCGAGGCTTCTACCAAATGATGGACGGTGTCGAAGTCGGCCGGGTGAATGTGGCCGCGCGTGGCTGCGGTGTCGCACAGCGTGCGTTCGAACTGGGTGTGCAGTACGCCCAGCAGCGCCACACCTTCGGCAAGCAGATCGCCCAGCACCAGGCCATCCAGTTCAAGCTGGCCGAGATGGCTACCAAGGTCGAGGCCGCTCATGCCATGATGGTGAACGCAGCACGCAAAAAGGACTCGGGCGAACGAAACGACCTCGAAGCAGGGATGGCGAAGTACCTCGCCTCCGAATACTGCAAGGAAGTCGTCGAGGACGCTTTCCGGATCCACGGCGGCTACGGCTTCTCCAAGGAGTACGAGATCGAGCGCCTCTACCGCGAGGCCCCGATGCTGCTCATCGGTGAAGGTACCGCCGAAATCCAGAAAATGATCATCGGTCGCCGGCTTCTCGAGGAGTATCGATTCCAGGGCTAGTCCAGGGTCGAATGTCTGCTTCGGGGTGTTTTCTTCGAGAAGAAGATCACACCCCGTCAGCAGTGTTCGGCCGTCGACTCGGCTTCCTGGCTTGCCCAGTTGCGGGCCGCGACCGGTACGATCCCCGGAAAGCCGCCGTCCCCTGTCACCGCGCGGCATCATCCGCTACGAAGGTCATCCATGCCCCACAGCCAAACCTCTGCACCTCGCGACGGCCTCGCTGGCGTACGGCTCGCGCGCGGAGCATCGCCGTGGCTTCTCCCGACCGTCGCCACCGCAGCACTCAGCCTCGCCCGCTCGCGCCGCTCCGGCGCCGCGCGGGCCGTGGCCGTACCCGCCACCGCGCTGGCGGCGGGCATGCTGTGGTTCTTCCGCGACCCCGAGCGTGAGATCGCCCAGGGCCGGGTCATCTCGCCCGCCGACGGAGTGGTGCAGAGCATCATGCCGTGGAAGGACGGCCGGACCCGCGTCGCGATCTTCATGAGCCCGCTCAACGTCCACGTGAACCGCGCGCCGCTCTCCGGCACGGTGACGTCCGTCGAGCACATCCCGGGCGGGTTCGTCCCGGCGTTCAACAAGGAGAGCGAGAACAACGAGCGCGTCGTCTGGCACTTCGACACCGAACTCGGTGACATCGAGATGATCCAGATCGCCGGCGCCGTCGCTCGCCGCATCGTTCCGTACGTTCCCGAGGGCACCAAGGTCGAGCAGGGTGACCGGATCGGGCTGATCCGCTTCGGTTCGCGGGTCGACATCTACCTGCCCGAGGGCGTGGAGGTCGACGTCGAGGTGGGCCAGAAGACCGTGGCTGGAGTGACTCGCATTGACCGTGATTGATCCTGATACACAGGCCGGGAAGACCGGCCCGGCGACCGACTGGATGCCGGACGTCGACGAGGCGGAGGACGACGCGGAGGAGATGCCGCTGTCGCTGCGCCTGTCGATAGCGGACACGCTGACCCTGGGCAACGCCACGTGCGGCTTCATGGCGGTGTACTTCACCACCACGGGCATCCTGATCCCGCACATCACGGGCAGCCAGGAGACGGGCATGGCCCGCCACAGCGCGGCCACGGCGGTCATCCTGATGCTCTGCGCGGCGATCTTCGACCTGTTCGACGGGTTGGTGGCGCGCAAGCTCCGCTCCTCGCCGATGGGCGCGGAGCTGGACAACCTCTCCGACCTGATCAGCTTCGGCCTGGCGCCGGCGTACTTCGTCCTCGTCTACGGCATGGTCGCGAACGACGCGCACCAGCGGGTGGCCGCGGTGGGTGCGATCGTCGTCCTGCTGGCGGTGGTGCTGAGGCTCGCCAGATTCTCCTGCGTGACGGTGAAGGACGGCACGTTCCAGGGGATGCCGTCACCGTTCGGCGCGCTGACCGTGGTGTCGATCGTGCTCCTGGAGCTGCCCTTCGAGGCGACGCTGCTCGCGATCCTCGGCACGGCGTGGCTGATGGTGAGCCGGGTCGAGTACCCGAAGCCGCGGGGTGTCCTCGCGGTGGCGATGCTCTCCTGGATCGTCCTGTCCATGGGCCTGCTGGCCGCCTGGGCCTTCGCGGCCCCCGGCGGACAGTTCCTCCTCCAGGCCGGCTGCGCCCTGCAGCTCGTCATGGGCGCCGTCATCCCCCTGTTCGCCACGGCCCGCCGGGTGAACACCTTCCGCGACAACCGGCGCGAGGCACGGGCGGCCCAGCTGCCCTGACCCCGCTCCAGCACCGACAGGTGTGGCCCGAGCCCTTCCGGCTCGGGCCACACCTGTTTCGCGTTCAAAGGTGTCGGAGCCTTGCCCTTGACGGGTCAACTACCTCGTGTGCGGGCCCGGTTGCCGCCCGTGAGGAGGAAGAGGAGGGTGGAAAGGAGGGGATTCAAACCCAGTTGACCCTTTCTTTCTCCGGGAGACGGACATGACCTCGTACGAACTGAGAGAGCACAAGGTCGAGCTCAAGTCGAGCATGCCGGCGACCAAGGACATGCAGATCGTGCTGCCCGTACGGGAGTACGACGGCACCCACGGCCACGACCGCGAGCCGGTGCTGATGCTGCACGGCAGAAGCGTGCCGGCGCTGGCGGGCTTCGACCTCGTACAGGTGCCCGGCGGCGACCCCGACCGGTACAGCTGGGCGAAGGAGCTGGCGCAGGCCGGCTACGACGTCTTCATCATGGATCTCCAGGGCTCCGGCAGGTCGTCCCGCCCCGGTCAGATGGACGACCCCTGCAACACGAACCCGGCCCAGCAGCAGTCGGTCCTCGTCGACCACACCATCCCCGCGCCCTGCCCGCCCCAGTACAAGAGCGAACTGGGCAATTCGTCCAGTGACTGGGCGGAGTTCGCGGCGGTGGTCAAGTTCATCCAGACCGAGGTGGGCGAGAACAAGAAGATCCGCTTCGTCGGCTGGTCAGCGGCCTCGTTCGTCATGGGGCCCTACACCCTCCAGCACCCCGAGCAGGTCGAGAGCCTGCTGCTCCTCGCTCCGATGTTCCCGCCGCGGGGGCGGTGGTCCCAGCAGGACGCCAATCCGTTCGGTCCGCCGCCGGACGCCGCTTCGCTGCCCGTCGGGAAGCCGGTCCTGCAGTTCGGCTTCCCGATGCACGTCGCCAGCAAGAGCGGCTTCAAGCGGACCCTGACCGGCCCCGAGGGCCTGTGGGAGGAGGGCATCCCCGACCTGGCGTGGGCCGCCTGCATGGAGAACGACCCCGTCGCCAGCAAGTGGGGCCCGCATGTGAACGGAGACCGCGAGGGTGTCCTGCGGTACCGGAACACCTACTGGTGGGGCTGGAACAACAAGACCGCGCCGCTCAAGAAGGACAACAAGTTCATCCTCGGCGACCACGTCCCGGTGCTCATCGTCTACGGCGAGGAGGACCGCACGGCCGTCACGCGCACGCCGATGTCGGACGACCTGTTCTTCTCCGTCCCGGACCTCTACAACGCCATCCGGGGCCCCCGGAAGCTGATGTTCTGCTTCGAGGGGTCGGGCCACTCCATGGTCTGGGAGACCACCGCCAGGGCCGTCCACCACTTCTCGAAGCACTGGTTCGGCAACGGCAAGGTGGAGGGCCTCGCCGGTGGCAGCTACTTCCGCGAGTTCGACGGCAATCTGATAGAGCTGCCCTAGTAGTGCCTGGTCAGGTTCACTCGCCGGTGGCGTGTCCGTTTGATCGCTTGTTCCGTTGGCCTGTTGTGATGGGTGGGGAGCTGGCCGC
>NZ_JBVIBK010000035.1:8525-82859 GCF_055573455.1 Streptomyces sp. NPDC030183 | reverse complement strand
CTCATCCACCAGATGAGGCGGAAACGCCTGCGTCAGCACCCCGACAGCGATCCGGTCCGACAACCGCTCACCCGCAGGCGTCCTGGCCTGCCCCACCCTCGCCACACGAACGACAACGAGACAAAACCACTTAAGTCACCGGCATTGGGCCTAGAGGTGGGGCGCGCCGTGGGGTCGGCTCAACAGGAAGAGGACCACACGCGACCGAAGTCGATGTGGGAGCGCGTGACCAGCCACTGCTGCGAATGCATGTGCCCCAGTGGAACAGGCATCCGGTGGTACGTCAACCGACTTGAGACGCGGCGCTCACACTGCGGACAGCCTTGACACCACGGGGAACCGCCCCCGTACTCTCGGCACAGACCGCTGCTGAGGGGCTCGGTCGTGCGCGTCCCGGTACGCGCCTCGTGTGAAGGCACCGTGTTCGACTCGACGTGCCACGGAGCCCTTCGCATGCCTCTCCTTCTTCTCCGCTCCACTCCGGCTTTCCGCCCAACTGCGGCCTCCTGCCTCCTTCTTCCGCCGTTCCCGGGGCGTCTCTCCCGTTCCCGGAACCTGGGCGGGACGTACGACGGACCCGGCCTCGACATCCATCTCGTCGACCCCTGTCCGCCGGGGGCCGGGCGCATCTGGCGGGCCGACCAGTCGCCGCTGCTCTGGATGAACTCGCAGGCGGAGGACATCACGATGTTCACCGACGAGACGGTGCGCATGGACGGCCCCGTACGGGAGGGGCCCACGCTGCACGAGTGGGCCGGGCTCGACGGGCGGTTCTTCCCGGACCGGCGGATCCAGGGCGCCTATCTGACCTGGGTGTACGAGCGGGCCGTCGCCGATCTGCCGCGGGGGGTCACCGTCCGCCACCATCCCCGGCGCGCGCTCCGGGTCGCCGGTCCCCGCGAGGGGCGACAGCGGGTGTGGCTGGAGGGGCGTCCGCGTCCGCTCCACGTGGACCTCGTCGTCCTCGCGCTCGGTCATCTGGACGCCGAACTCGACGCCCAGCAACGGGCGTTGGGGGAGTACGCGAAGGCCCACGGGCTGGTTCATCTGCCGCCGGACTTCACCGCCGACAGCGACCTGTCCCGGCTCGCGCCCGGTGAACCGGTGCTCGTACGGGGCCTCGGGCTCGCCTTCGTCGACCTCATGGTGCTGCTGACGGAGGGGCGGGGCGGACGGTACGAGGGCGACCAGGCCGGGCGGGGGCGACGAGACAGGGGGCGACGAGACATGGGGCGACAGGACAGGGGGCGACGAGACAGGGGGCGACAAGACAGGGGGTGCCGGGATGAAGGGCGATGCCGCCCGGCGCGGCGGGAGCGGGGGTCCCGGCGGAGACGGGGATCTCGGTGGGCACCGGTGTGAGGGTGACCGGAGGGTGGTTCAGCCGGGCTCGGTGCCGCGTGGAGGGCTTCCACGCGGCGACGGCTTCGGTGCGGAACCGTCGGCCGTGCCCCCGTCACCGCAGGGGCAGGCCGTACGGGTCGTCGACGCCACCGCGAGCGAGGCGCGGGGGACGGCGGCCCGGTACGCGGACGTGGTGCTCGTGCGTGCGGCCGCCCCCGAACAGGCCGCCGCCGTGTGGGAGGAGGTGCGAAGCTCGGCGGCCGGGTTCGGACGCGATCCCGACGAGCTGCGGGTGCTCGCCGCGCTGCATGTCGATCTCGGCGGTGGTGAGCACGCGGCGGAGCCGGGCCACGGTGGCGGAGGGCCCCGGTGGAGCGCACAGGGCCCGCTGTACCGGGGCGGGCCCGTCGATCTGGCTGAACTGGTCACCGCCTGGCACCGGTCGGGTGTCGTCGACGGTTTCCACTTCACCCCGGTCGAGCCGCGCCGTGACCTGGAGCGACTCGTCAACGGCACCGTGGCCCTGCTCCAGCACCGGGGCCTGTTCCGCACCTTCTACCCCGGCAGCACCCTCAGGGAGCACCTGGGCCTCGCCCGGCCCACCGACCGGCACCCCTGGAGGACGGAGGCGGCGGTACCGCGGGCGGCGTCATGAAGGGGAGGGCATGAGGGGCAGGCCATGAGGGGGAGCGGCATGAGGGGGAGCGGCATGAGGGGGAGCGGCATGGGCGGGGAGCGTCGCGGTGGGGGCCGGGAGTGCGCGCGTGGTGGTGCCGTCCCGTGCGCGCCCGGGTCGCCTCAGCTGCCCGTCCCCACCCTCGGAGGCCGGCTCGCCGTCGCCGTGGAGGCCGGGCGAGGGGGCCCGTGCCTGGGGCGGGGCGGGGCGTGCCGTGGCGCCGTCCGGGATTCACACAGAATCCCCACATCCCCGTCGGCGAGATCAACTGCCCTGCCGGTTGGGCCCGTTGGTGTTCGAGCGGCCGAAAGGCACTCTTGCGGGGATCGGCGGTGCGGCCGAATACTTCCCCCCAGCGCCTTGTCAGGAGCACGGCATGTTCGGAATCCGGACACGTGCCCCTGATTCGCGCCTCACGGGCCCAAACCCCACGCGGGCCCCCGACTTCCCTTTAGGAGGGAACGAACAGTGAGGATCAAGCGCACCACTCCCCGCAGCGGTATCGCGAGACGGACCCGGCTCATCGCCGTGACCACCGGACTCGTGGCCGCGGCCGCCGCCGCAGTCCCCACCGCCAGCGCGGCAGACACCCGGACGTTCAGCGCCGCGGAGCTGAAGAGCGCCAGCGCGTCGGTGCTCAAGGCGGACATCCCCGGTACCGCCTGGGCGATCGACGAGAAGACGGACAAGCTCGTCGTCACCGTCGACAGCACCGTCTCCCAGGCCGAGCTGCTGAAGATCAAGGAAGCGGCGGGCGACAAGGCCGGCGCTCTCACGATCAAGCGGACGCCGGGCAAGTTCAACAAGCTGATCAAGGGCGGCGACGCCATCTATGCGAGTAGCTGGCGCTGCTCGCTCGGCTTCAACGTCCGCAGCGGGAGCACCTACTACTTCCTGACCGCCGGTCACTGCACCGACGGCGCGGGCACCTGGTACTCCAACTCGGGCCGTACCACGGTCCTCGGCCCGACCACCGGGTCGAGCTTCCCGACCAACGACTACGGCATCGTGCGCTACAGCAACACCTCCATCGCCAAGGACGGCACCGCGGGCAGCGTGGACATCACCAGCGCGGCCACCCCGAGCGTGGGCACCAACGTCATCCGTACCGGCTCCACCACCGGTACCCGCACTGGACGCGTGACCGCTCTCAACGCGACCGTGAACTACGGTGGCGGCGACATCGTCTACGGCATGATCCAGACCACGGTCTGTGCCGAGCCCGGCGACTCCGGCGGCCCGCTCTACGGCAGCAACGGCGTCGCGTACGGTCTCACCTCCGGCGGCAGCGGCAACTGCAGCTCCGGTGGCACGACCTTCTTCCAGCCGGTCACCGAGGCCCTGAGCGCCTACGGCGTCAGCGTCTACTAGGCCGACCGGGCCGACCGGGCCGACCAGGCCGGTCAGGCCGACCGTATCGCGGTACCGCGGTCGATAGTTCGAGAGTTCGAGCCCCCGCACGTGACGACGTGCGGGGGCTCGCCCTGTTGTGGCGGCGGGGCCACCGCGCACCTGCTTCCGTCGCGTGAGTCCCGTCCGGAACAGGTCCCCACGGGGGCGACTTTCAGACAGGACTAGACCTCACCCGTTGCGGAGGGGGTCGTCGCGTCCTGTGTTTGCAGTGCGAATTCGCAGGGGGCGTTACCGGACGGTAATGACATAGGGGGCGTGCGCCCACGGTGTGTGCTCGTCCTGAAGTCGACCTTGTGTGCTCCCTGCGCGCCTCGGAATAGTTGGCGCCGCACAGTTGGCATGGACGTGGCGTTTTTCTTGTTCGCCGCCTCCGGATCCGTATTCCTTACGGTCGAACGGGGTCCCCACAACCTCTTCGGCCGACCCCCCACAGGAGGACGAGAGTTGAAGCACCGTCGTATACCCAGGCGCCGTGCCGTCGTGACGGGCGCGGGTATCGCCGCGCTGGTCGCCGCCGGAGTCACCTTCCAGACTGCGAACGCGAGCGAGACCGCGCCGACCCCCCAGCCGAAAGCGCTCTCCGTGCTGGCGGCCGGAAAGCTCGCCTCGACCCTCGGTGAGGACCTCGGCGCCGACGCGGCGGGAACGTACTACGACGCGAAGAGCAGGCTCCTCGTCGTGAACGTGCTCGACGAGGCCGCCGCCGAGACCGTCGAGGCGGCCGGCGCCAAGGCCCGGATCGTCGAGAACTCCCTCGCCGAGCTGAAGAGCGCCCGGACCACCCTCAAGGAGGACGCCACCATCCCCGGCACCTCCTGGGCCACCGACCCCACCACCAACAAGGTCGTCGTCACCGCCGACCGCACCGTCTCCAAGGCCGAGCTGGCGAGACTGACCGACGTCGTGGACGGGCTCGGCGCCAAGGCCGAACTCAAGCGCACGAAGGGGGAGTTCCGGACCTTCGTCGCGGGCGGCGACGCCATCACCGGCGGCAGCGGGCGCTGCTCCCTCGGCTTCAACGTGGTCAAGGGCGGCGAGCCCTTCTTCCTGACGGCGGGTCACTGCACCGAGGGCATCTCCAGCTGGTCGGCCGGCGGCCAGGTCATCGGCCAGAACGCGGACTCCAGCTTCCCGGGCAATGACTACGGGCTGGTCAAGTACACCGCGGACGTCGACCACCCCAGCGAGGTCAACCTCTACAACGGCTCGACCCAGGCCATCAGCGGCGCCGCCGAGGCCACCGTCGGCATGAAGGTGACCCGCAGCGGCTCGACCACCCAGGTCCACAGCGGCACGGTCACCGGTCTCGACGCCACCGTGAACTACGGCAACGGCGACATCGTCAACGGCCTCATCCAGACCGACGTCTGCGCCGAGCCCGGCGACAGCGGCGGTTCCCTCTTCTCCGGCGACAAGGCCGTCGGCCTGACCTCCGGCGGCAGCGGCGACTGCACGTCGGGCGGCGAGACCTTCTTCCAGCCGGTCACCGAGGCGCTGTCGGCAACGGGCACGCAGATCGGCTGAGATCGGGGCCGCCGGGCGTCGGGGTCGGCTGAGGTCGCCGCTGGGTGTCCGGGTCGGCTGAGGCCGGGGCCGCCGGGCATCCGGGCCGGCTGAGGCCGGGGCCGCCGGGCGTCCGGGCCGGCTGAGGCCGGGGCCGCCGGGCTCCCGGATTGGCTCACGCCGGGCGCGCCCGGAAGTGGAGTCCTCCGCCCGCGGGCCCGGTCCCTGGGTCACACCTCCGAAGGCCCGCGTTGCGGCTTTCTCTTCAGGGCCGCCATCACCACGGTGATGGCGGCCCCCGCCGTTGCCCAGGCGGCGAGCACCAGCAGGGGGACGGTGATGTCGTTGCCCTCGAAGTACGCGATCGAGCGGGCCACCCAGACACCCGCGCCCGGCGGCAGCGCCGGACCGATCGCCGCCCAGAACGGGGGCAGCAGCGGCGGTGGCAGCGCGCCGCCCGCGCTCGGGTTGCCGGCGATCACCACCAGCAGCACGGCGACCCCGATACCGGCGATCCCGAAGACGCACTGGAGCGCCAGCGTGGCCGCCCCCACCGCGAAGACGACCAGCGTCCCCAGCCCCCACAGGGCCGCCACGCTTCCGGGCAGCGCGCCCAGGACCGGCCCGGCGATCACCGCGCCGCCGAGTCCGCCGAGGACCGAGAACACCGCCAGGGCGGCGAGCCGGATCACCCCGCGCCGCAGATTGGTGGGCCGCGCCCCCGCGCTCATCGCCAGCGCCGACGCGCACAGATAGCCGCCGACGCACCAGCCCACGACCAGATAGAAGGACGTGAGCCCGTTGGCGTCCCCGAGGTCGGCCGGGGCCACGTCGACCGTCCGCAGGGTGCGCCCCTCGGACTGCTCCAGCGTGCCGACGAGGGTCGCCAGCGCGCCGGCGAGGGAGCGGCCGCCACCGGAGGCGACCAGCAGGGTGTCGGTGGTGCGGGCCGGGTCGACCAGCAGGGCGCCGTCGATCTCCCGGTCCAGGATCAGCGCGCGCGCCGCCGCCGCGTCGGCCACCGTGCGCGGGTCCAGCGGCTCGCCCGGCAGCCGCTCCAGCCGGGTCACCGTCTGCTCGGCCGCCGCCCGCGGCGCGACCACGCCGAACGGCACGTCCCTGAGTTTCGGATGGTGCAGCGCCCCGACGTACGAGGCGATGAAGAGCAGCTGGAGCGCGAGGACACCGACGACGAGCAGGGTGGCCCGCGGGGTGACCCCGTCCCTCAGCTCGTCGAGGAAGGACGGCGGGGCGGCCGGGCCCTGTGCGGAGGCCGGGCTCTGTGCGGAGGCGGCCGGGCCCTGTGTGAGGAGGGACGGGTCCGGTGGGGAGGACGGACGGGGGCTGTCGGCCGGCTGCGTCATGTCCTCACGGTCCGAGCCGCCGTGCGTTTGCGCAGGTGGGGCGGGGCCGAACGGATGTCGTACAGAGGTTCGAAAAGTGGTCTATGGTGGAGACGAGCAGGCTGTGAACTGATGTTCGATTGATCGAGTGCGGGAGGTGCGGTGCCAGGCTTCACGCATCTGCACACCGCCTCCGGGTTCTCCCTGCGGTACGGCGCCTCGCACCCGGAGCGGCTGGCCGAGCGCGCCTCCGAGCGCGGTATGGACGCCCTCGCGCTCACCGACCGGGATACCCTCGCGGGCGCGGTCCGGTTCGCCAAGGCGTGCGCGGCGGCGGGCATCCGCCCGCTGTTCGGGGCCGAGCTGGCCGTGGGGGCGCCCGCGCCCTCCGCGCGGCAGGCGCGGCGCCGGGCCCCCGTCCGGGGCGGTGCCTTTGTCGATGAGTCGACTCCTCGGGTGACGTTCCTCGCCCGCGAGGGGGCCAGAGGATGGGCCGAGCTGTGCAGAATCGTTTCGGCGGCGCATGAGGGGAGCGATGAGGAAGCCGGCCGAGGAGAGGGTCCGCCCCTGCTGCCCTGGACGGAGTGCGCCGGCGACGGCCTGACCGTGCTGCTCGGCCCCGCCTCCGATGTGGGCCGCGCGCTCGCCGCCGGGCGCCCCGACCGTGCCGCCAAGCTCCTCGGCCCCTGGCGGGAGCGGTTCGGTGACACCCTGCGGCTGGAGACGGTGTGGCACGGCCGTACGGGCACCGGCCCCGGCTCGCTGCGGCTGGCCGCCCGGACCGTGGGCTTCGCCGCCGAGCAGCGGATCCGCCCGGTGCTCAGCAACGCCGTCCGGTACGCCGACCCCGGCATGGGCCCCGTCGCCGACGTGCTGGACGCGGCCCGTCGGCTGGTCCCCGTCGACCCCCGGGGCGAGCTGGACTCCGGTGAGGCATGGCTCAAGGACGCCGGTGCCATGCTGGCCGCCGCCGAACGGATCGTCGAGGCCGCGGGCTACCGCGGGGACACCGCGTACCGCCTGCTGGAGCAGACCCGCGCCACGGCCGCCGAGTGCCTGGTCGACCCGGAGGACGACCTCGGCCTCGGCAGCGTCCACTTCCCCGAGCCGCATCTCGTCGGCGCCGGCCGCCGCACCGCCCAGCGCGTCCTCGCCTCCCGGGCGGCGGCGGGCATGCTGCGGCTCGGCTACGACACCCGGCGCGAGTACTGGGAGCGCGTGCACCAGGAGCTGGACGTCATCGCCCACCACGGCTTCGCCTCCTACTTCCTCACCGTCGCCCAGGTCGTCGACGACGTACGGCGGATGGGCATCCGGGTCGCCGCGCGGGGCTCCGGCGCGGGCTCCCTCGTCAACCATCTCCTCGGGATCGCGCACGCCGACCCCGTCGAACACGGGCTGCTGATGGAGCGGTTCCTGTCCAAGCGCCGGGTGGTGCTGCCCGACATCGACATCGACGTGGAGTCCGCGCGCCGGCTGGAGGTCTACCGCGCGATCATCGGCCGCTTCGGCGCCGAGCGGGTCGCGACGGTGGCGATGCCGGAGACGTACCGGGTCCGCCACGCCGTCCGCGACGTGGGCGCGGCCCTGTCCATGGACCCCGCCGACATCGACCGGATCGCCAAGTCCTTCCCCCATATCCGGGCCCGTGACGCCCGCGCGGCGCTGGAGGAGCTGCCCGAGCTGAGGAAGCTGGCGGGGGAGAAGGAGAAGTACGGCAGGCTGTGGGACCTGGTCGAGTCCCTCGACGCCCTCCCGCGCGGGGTCGCCATGCACCCCTGCGGGGTCCTCCTCTCCGACTCCTCCCTCCTCGCCCGTACGCCGGTGATGCCGACCAGCGGCGAGGGGTTCCCCATGTCGCAGTTCGACAAGGACGACGTCGAGGACCTCGGGCTGCTCAAGCTCGATGTGCTGGGCGTGCGGATGCAGTCGGCGATGGCGCACGCGGTGGCCGAGGTGGAGCGGGCGACGGGGGAGCGGGTCGACCTGGACGCGCTCGACTTCGAGCGCGGTGAGGGCGACCCGGCCACGTACCGGCTGATCCGGTCCACCGAGACGCTGGGCTGCTTCCAGATCGAGTCGCCCGGTCAGCGGGACCTGGTGGGGCGGCTCCAGCCGTCGACCTTCCACGACCTCGTGGTCGACATCTCCCTGTTCCGGCCCGGTCCGGTCGCCGCCGACATGGTGCGCCCCTTCATCGCGGCCCGGCACGGACGGGCGCCGGTCCGCTACCCGCACCCCGATCTGGAGGCGCCGCTGCGGGAGACGTACGGCGTCGTCGTCTTCCACGAGCAGGTCATCGACATCGTGCACCTCATGACCGGCTGCGGCCGGGACGAGGCGGACCGGGTGCGGCGCGGGCTCTCCGACCCCGAGTCGCAGGGGCGGATCCGGGTGTGGTTCGCGCAGCACGCCGCGGCGAAGGGGTACGACGCCGACACGATCGCCCGGACCTGGGAGATCGTCGAGGCGTTCGGCTCGTACGGCTTCTGCAAGGCGCACGCGGTGGCCTTCGCGGTGCCGACGTACCAGTCGGCGTGGCTGAAGGCGCATCACCCGGCGGCGTTCTACGCGGGGTTGCTCACCCACGACCCCGGGATGTACCCGAAGCGGCTGCTGCTGGCGGACGCGCGGCGGCGAGGAGTACCGATCCTCCCGGTGGACGTGAACCGGTCGGCGGTCGCCCATCGTATCGAACTGGTGTCTGAATCAGGGGGGTCGGAGGGACCCTCCCCGGAGGGGCGGAAAGGGCCCGGCCGGTGGGGGCTGCGGTTGGCCCTGTCCGACGTGCACGGCATCAGTGAGGCCGAGGCGGCGCGGATCGCGGACGGACAGCCGTACGCCTCGCTGCTGGACTTCTGGGAGCGTGCCCGGCCGAGCCGTCCGCTCGCCCAGCGGCTGGCGCAGGTCGGCGCGCTCGACGCCTTCGGCGCCAACCGGCGCGATCTGCAGCTCCACCTCACCGAACTGCACCGGGGCGCCCGGGGCATGGGCGGCGGCGGGGGACAGCTCCCGCTGTCCGGCGGGCGCAGGACCGCCCCGGCCGGGCTGCCCGACCTCTCCTCGGCGGAGCGGCTCAGCGCCGAGCTGGGCGTGCTGTCCATGGACGTCTCCCGCAACCTGATGGACGACCACCGCGTGTTCCTCGACGAGCTGGGCGTGGTGTCGGCACGGCGGCTGCGCGAGGCCCGCCACGGGGAGACGGTGCTGGTCGCGGGCGCCAAGGCGGCCACCCAGACCCCGCCGATCCGCTCCGGCAAACGGGTCGTCTTCACCACCCTCGACGACGGCACCGGCCTGGTCGACCTCGCCTTCTTCGACGACTCCCACGACGCGTGCGCCCACACCGTCTTCCACTCCTGGCTGCTGCTGGTGCGCGGGGTGGTGCAGCGGCGCGGTCCGCGCAGCCTCAGCGTGGTGGGGTCGGCCGCCTGGAACCTCGCCGAACTGGTGGAACTGCGGCGCGAGGGCGGCCTCGACGCGGTCGCCCCGCGCCTGGCGGAGCCGGTGCCCACGGGCGGCGGCGACCCGACGCGCGGCCGCCGCATCCAGCTGCCCACCGGCTACGAGATGCACCCGTGGGCCGATCTGCGGCCCGCGGGCGAAGAGCCCTCGAAAGTACGGAAGTTGTGGCACCAGAGCCCAGGGAGTGCGGGATGACCATCCTCTGCGTACGTTTCCAGCTGCCGCCGAAGTACGAGGCCGCCCTGCCCGGGCTGCTCGGTCTGCTCGAGGACTTCACCCCGGTCGTCGAGGCGCTGCCGCCCGACGGCGCGCTCGCCGATCTGCGCGGCGCCGAACGGTACTTCGGCCGGGGCGCCGAGGAACTGGCCCGCCTCATCCGGGTCCGTGCCCTCGCGCTCTACGGGGTCGACTGTGTGATCGGCGCCGGGCCCGGACCGATGCTCGCCCGGATGGCGTTGGGCCGCGCCGAACCCGGTGAGCCGTGCGCGGTCCCCGAGGGCCTGGCCGTGGACTTCCTCGCCGAGCGGCCCGTCACCGCGCTGCCCGGCGTCGGCACGGCGACCGCCCGGACCCTGTGCGAGTACGGCCTCGACACCCTCGGCCGGGTCGCCGCCGCACCCCTGTCCACGCTCCAGCGCCTGGTCGGCGCGCGCACCGGCCGCGAGCTGCACGAGAAGGCGAACGGCGTCGACCGCGGCCGGGTCGTCCCCAACGCCGTCGCCCGCTCCCTCGCCACCGAACAACCCTTCCCGCACGACGAGCTGGACCCCGACCGGCACCGCCGCGCGCTGCTCCTCGGCGCCGGGGAACTGGGCTCCCGGCTGCGCGCCCTGGACCAGGTGTGCCGCACCCTCACCCTCACCGTCCGCTACGCCGACCGGTCCTCGACGACCCGCACCCGCACCCTCCCGGAGCCGACCGCCCACTCGCCGGAACTCACCCGCGCCGCCTACGGGATGTACGGCGCCCTCGGTCTCCAGCGCGCCCGCGTCCGGGCGATCGCCCTGCGCGCCGAGGGGCTCACCCCCGCCGAGGAGGCATCCCACCAGCTCGCCTTCGACCCCACCGACGACAAGCTCCGCCGTATCGAGGAGGTCGCGGACCGGGCACGCGCGAAGTTCGGCCCGCGCGCGATCCTGCCGGGGACGCTGGCGGCATGACGGGGGCGTCAGTTGGCCCACGGCGGCACGATCCGCGTGCCGTCGGCCAGCTCCGCCTCCAGGCCCAGGGAGGTGGTGACCCAGGTGACGGCGGTCTCCGCCGTCGGGTTCTCCACGGTGAGGGTCGCCCCCGCGTTGATGATCAGGGTGTCGCCCGCCCCGATCCGCTCGGTGCGGCCGTCGAGCGTGATCAGCAGCTCGCCGTCGAGCAGATGGAGGATCTCCTCCTTGGTGACGGTGTGGGCGGGCGCCTTGGTGCCGGCGGGGATCTCCCCCCGCCAGGCCGCCAGTTCCCTGCTGCCGGTGCGGGGCGTGGCGTACGAGACGAAACGGGCGCCGTGGATCTCATGGGTGACGGCCTCGGACGAACGGACTACGGGCATGCGGGCCTCCTGAGAAGATGGTCAAGCTGCTTGACTATATCCTCGATGGTCAAGCAGCTTGACCAATTCGTCAAGGGTGTTTCAATGCGGGCATGCAGAACTCCGAGGCCCTCGGGCTCACCGCCGTCCTGCTCGCCGCGGCGGGCGAGCTGACGCAGCGCATCCATGACGGGGTCGTCGCCCGGGGCTTCGAGGGGCGGCCCGCGTACGGGTTCGCGTTCACCCGGCTCGCCCCGGACGGAGCGACGGTCACCGAGCTCGCCCGTCATCTCGGGGTGACCAAGCAGGGTGCCAGTCAGCTCGTCGAGGAGCTGGTCGCCAAGGGGTATGTCGAGCGCCGGCCGCATCCCCGTGACGCCCGCGCCCGGCTGGTCGTGCTGACCGGGCGGGGGTGGGCCTGCACCCGGGCCGCGGAGGAGGCGGCGGCCGAGGTGATCCAGGAGTGGAGCGGCGCGCTCGGCGGGGAGGCGCAAGTGCGGGCGCTGCGCGAACAGTTGGCGCGCATCGCCCCCTATGGCCCCATCAGGCCCGCCTGGTGACGGTTTAGCCGTCCCTTATCAGGGTCCACGGGTGCCGCTTGAAGTTTTTACTGACGCGTAACTTCCCACTTTTACTACCCGCCCGTAACTTGGCTGGATAAGAACAGCATCCTCGTGATCCGGATCACAGGGCGAACGCCGTCGCACGTCCCTTGAGCCGCAAGGAGATCACCCGATGCTGCCCTGGAAGAGCCTGATCAGACCGCTGGCCGCCCTGCTCCTCGCCGCCGCGGCGACCACCGTCCCCGCCACCTCCGCCGCGGCCGCCGACACGGCCGCCGCCCCCAGCCATGGCTGGAACGACTACTCCTGCAAGCCCTCCAGCGCCCACCCCCGTCCCGTGGTCCTCGTCCACGGGACGTTCGCCAACTCCGTCGACAACTGGCTGGGCCTCGCCCCGTACCTGGTCAACCGCGGGTACTGCGTCTACTCCCTCGACTACGGACAGCTCCCCGGTGTCCCCTTCTTCAACGGCCTCGGCCCGATCGAGAAGTCGGCCCGGCAACTCGACGCCTTCGTCGACCGGGTGCTCGCCTCGACCGGCGCCGCCGAGGCCGACCTCGTCGGTCACTCGCAGGGCGGCATGATGCCCCGCTACTACCTCAAGTTCCTCGGCGGAGCGGCCGAGGTGAACGCCCTCGTCGGCATCGCCCCCTCCAACCACGGCACCACCCTGGGCGGCCTCACCCAGCTCCTCGACTACTTCCCCGGCGCGGGCGACCTGCTGTCCACCGCCACCCCCGCCCTCGCCGACCAGGTCGTCGGCTCCCCGTTCCTGACCAAGCTCAACGCGGGCGGCGACACCGTCCCCGGCGTCGCCTACACCGTCCTCGCCACCAAGTACGACGAGGTCGTCACGCCCTACCGCTCCCAGTTCCTCGACGGCCCGAACGTCCGCAACATCGTCATCCAGGACCTGTGCGCCGTCGACCTCTCCGAGCACGCCGCGATCGGGATCCTCGACCGCGTCGCCTTCCACGAGGTCACCAACGCCCTCGACCCGGCCCACGCCACCCCGACCACCTGTCTGTCGGCCATCGGCTGACACGTGCACACACCCCGGGTCGCCCCTGACGCGGGTGACCCGGACGTACACCGCCGGGGCCTGTCCGGCCTGAGCCGCCGGACAGGCCCCGGAGTCCGTCAGCCGCCCTGCCGGCCGCCGTTCGCCGCACGGCGGCGGGCCGCGGCGAACAGCAGCGAGGACCCCGCCGCCAGGACCGCCGCGCCGCCGAGCGCCACATAAAGCTAGCCCCACGGAACCGCGACATCGCCCGCTGAGGGCGGGTGCGGGAGATCCTTATGGTCGCGTTAAGGATGGGCTAACCGGCGGCTCAGGAACACCGGCTCGCCGAGCCGTCGGTGATCCCGTTCTTACCCGGACGCGGAACAATGCGACCGCCCGCGACAGTTGACGACCGGTTGACGACTGGTCGTAGTGACGAAGAGGAGCATCCATGACCGCCGTACGCGGAACGACCGTGGACATCACCACCGGGGACGGCACCGCCGACGCCTACTTCGTCCGCCCCGACGACGACGCCGCGCACCCCGCGGTGCTGTTCTACATGGACGCGTTCGGACTGCGGCCGCATCTGAGGGAGATGGCCGACCGGCTGGCGCGGGCCGGCTACGCGGTGCTCGTCCCGAACGTCTTCCACCGCGCCGGACGTGCCCCCGTCTTCGACCTGCCCGATTTCATCGATCCCGGCGCCCGCCCGGAGCTGTGGGAGCGGATCCTCCCGGTGATGCGGGCGCTGACACCGGAGCTGGCGGTGCGGGACGCCGGGACCTATCTGGACTGGCTGGCCGGCAGCCCGTACACGACGGACGGGCCCGTCGGCATCACCGGCTACTGCATGGGCGCGGGCCTCGCCCTGCGCACCGCGGGCGCCTTTCCGGAGCGGGTCGCGGCCGTGGGCGGGTTCCACGGGGGCCGGCTGGCGACCGACGCCCCGGACAGCCCGCACCTGGCGGCGGACCGGATCACCGGCGAGGTGTACCTCGGGTACGCCGACAACGACTCCTCCATGCCGCCCGAGCAGATCGAACTGCTCGACAAGACGCTCACGGAGGCGGGCGTCACCCACCGCACCGAGGTGTACACAGGAGCTCCCCACGGCTACACCCAGGCCGACACCGCCGCCTACGACGCCGAGGCGGCGGAACGCCACTGGACGGCCCTGCTCGACCTGCTCGGCCGTACCCTCGCGCGCCCCCGCTCATGACGGACGCCGTGACGGACGCCGGGGCCGGTGAGGGCGTCAGAAGGGCGGTGCTCGCGGACGTCGAGGCCGTGAAGGCCGTCACGGACGCCGCCTTCCGGCCCTACATCGAACGCATCGGGGGCGTACCGCAGCCCATGGAGGCGGACCACGCGGCGAACGTGGCCGCGGGCCGCGTCTTCGTGACCGGCGACCCCGTGACCGGCCTCGTGGTCGTCGAGGCACACGACGACCATCTGTTCCTCGACGTCATCGCCGTCCACCCCGACGCCCATGGACGGGGCGTCGGGCGACGGCTCCTGGAGTTCGTGGACACCCGCGCGCGTGCCCTCGGCCTGCCCGAGATCAGGCTCTACACGAACGCGATGATGTGGGAGAACCGGAAGATCTATCCGAAGTCCGGGTACGAGGTCGTGGAACGGCGGGTGGACGGGCCCTACGACAGGATCCACTACCGCAAGCGGCTCGGCGGACGGGCCGGGGGCGCGGGTCAGCCCTCCGGCCACCAGGTGCGCGCGATGTCCTTCCGCACCTCCCGGCGCTCCACGGGGCGCTCGTCGCCCTCTTCCCGCACACGGCGGGAGTCGGACTTCCTCAGGGGCTTCTGCACGGTCGTACGGCGCATGGCTGCCTCCTTGCGTCTACCGTGTTCCGCGATTTCACGGAGGTAGACCTCTTCCGGGAGCGTTACTCATCGGGTCGTGCTGTGTCAGTGGCGGCTGTCACCCTCTGGACTGTCAGTGGCAGGTGTCACTCTGGCGGCATGACCAACATCGACGACGGCGAAACCTCCCGGAGCCCCGAAACCGCGAAGAACTCCGCGCCGAACGACCCGCCCCCGCCCGTCCACTGGGACGCGCAGGCAGCCGTTTTCGACGACGAACCCGATCACGGCCTGCGGGATCCCGTCGTCCGGGAGGCGTGGGCGACGCGCCTGCGGGACTGGCTGCCGCACCGCCCGGCCGATGTCCTGGACCTCGGCTGCGGCACCGGCAGCCTGTCACTCCTCGCGGCCGAGCAGGGACACCGGGTCACCGGAGTGGACTCCTCCCCGGCCATGGTCGGCCGTGCCCGCGCCAAACTCGCCGGGCACCCGGCCGTGTTCCTCGTCGGCGACGCGGCGGCACCGCCCGTCGGCGAGGAGCGCTTCGACGTCGTCCTCGTCCGGCATGTCCTGTGGGCCCTGCCCGACCCGGCCCGCGCCCTGCGCCACTGGTGCGGGCTGCTGCGGCCCCGGGGACGCCTCGTGCTCGTCGAGGGCGTGTGGGGGACGCTCAGCCCGGTCGGCATACCCGCCGAGCGGCTGCACGGGCTCCTCGCACCGCTCGTCTCCGGCGCGGTGGTGGTCCGGCTCGACGACGACGTGCGGCTGTGGGGCAAGCGGGTCGAGGACGAGCGGTACGCGATGGTCGCGGACCTGTGATCCGGCGTGCGTGCGCGGCGTGTACGCCTGCCGTGTCGGGCGGCCGCCGTATACGGGCCGCCGCCCTCCCGCCCTCGCCCCCGTGTGTCCCGGTCAGCTCAGCAGGGCCGTGAAGCCGCCCTCCTTCGCGAGGAGTTCCAGCTCGTCCAGTGCGGCCAGGGCCGCCGCCGCGGCCTCCGGGTCGGTGGTCGGGAGTCCGCTGTCCGCGAACTCGTCCTCGTCCAGCCGCAGGACGGCCGTGCCGTCCGCCGAGCGCCACAGGTCCAGGTCGAGGTCCTCGACGACGAGTTCCCCGCCGGAGCGCACGGCGGGACGGGTGATGTCGCAGTACCAGCCCTTCAGGCCGCCCCGGGCGTCGCGGACCTCCTTCACGGCGTACCACCGGTCGCGCCAGTAGTACTCGGTGAAGACGTCACCGGGCCCGAACCGCACGAAACCGAAGTCCCGCACCCCCTCGCTCGCCCAGTCGGCGCGGACGACGACCCGCACACCGTCGTCGCTCAGCAGCCGCGCCGGATAACGGATCTTCGTACGGCCCGCCTTCAGCAGGACGACGTCCAACTCGCGGCTCGGGTCAGCCGAGGTCCCGGACATAGTGCACCTCCGTCGCGCACACTTCGTAACCGAACCACTTGTTGATCGCGATCATCGGGCCGTTGCCGGCGTCGTTGCCGGTGAACGCCTCCTCGTAGCCGGCGGCGCGGGCGCGGTGCAGGGAGTCGTTCTTGGCCAGCTTCGCCAGGCCACGGCCGCGGAAGGCGCGGGCCGTGCCCGTCATCCCGGTGGAGTACCGTGTCCGCCCGTCCGTGCGGGCGGCGGTGAACGCAGCCGGCGTGCCGTCCACGACGACCACCGTGCTCAGCGCGCGGTCGAGCAGCGGATGGCGGTAGGTGTCGGCGAGCCAGTGTTCGTAGTCGTCCAACTCGGCGCCGATGTCGCTGGGTTCGTCCGCCGTGGTCTCCGCGTCCAGCTCGAACAGCGGGCGCGGGTCGTCGGCGAAGTCGGCGGCCGTCCGCAGTTCGACGCCGGCCGGCGGTTCCTCCAGCGGCGGCAGGGTGCCGGCCGTGAGATCCAGCCGCAGGAAGTGGGCGGACCTGCTGCTCGTGTAGCCGCGCCGCTCGGCGAACGCGCGGTTGTCCGGGGTGTCCAGCACCCACGAGAACAGCCGCTTCGCGCCCGCCGCCGCGAGCCGTTCCTCGGCGGCGCGCACCAGCAGGGCGCCCGCGCCCCGGCGTACGCGCTCCGGGTGCACGTACACATTCAGGTAGCCCTGGCCCGGGACGGGACTGTCGTGGGCGATCCCCAGCTGCGCGGTCCCGATCACCTCGCCGTCCGCCTCGGCCACCAGATGCCCGACGTGGGCCTCGGGGGCGGCGTGGGTGGCCTCGTGGACCAGGGACTCGGGGGTGCTGACCAGGAAGGGGAGGGCACGCCCGCGGATGTCGGCGAAGGCCCCGGTGTCCGCGGGATCCGCGGTACGGAGGTCGCGCACGATCAGTGTCATGTGATCGCACGGTACGCGGACGGTGCCCGAGGGCGCCTCCGAATTTCCGGTGGGCGTGCGACGACGCCGGCCGGTGCGTACGGGACAATCGCCGCGTGACCTTGAACATTCGCATCGTGGAGGGGGGCGCGCCCTACGAGCAGGTGCGCGCCCAGATCTCGGAGCAGGCCCGGTCCGGGGCGCTGCCCGTGGGCTACCGGTTGCCGACCGTGCGGGGGCTCGCCGAGGAGCTCGGGCTCGCGGCCAACACCGTCGCCAAGGCGTACCGCGCGCTGGAGACCGACGGGGTGATCGAGACGCGGGGACGCAACGGCACGTTCGTGGCCGCCGCGGGCTCGGCCGCGGAGAAGGAGGCGGCGACGGCGGCGGCGGGCTACGCGGAGCGGGCGCGGCGTCTGGGCCTGGGCGAGGCGGAGGCCCTGGCGGCGGTCCGCGACGCCCTGCGGGCGGTGTACGGGGAGTAGAGCCCCGGCGGCGCGGTCACGGGGCAGCCGCCGCGGGGTCGTCGTCCGCGGGAGGCTCACCCGGGGAGCCGCTCCGGGGTCCTCGTCACGGTGAGGCCCGCTCTGCGGGCGGCCCGGGCGAAGGTCATGGCGTCGAGCACGGCCGCCGCGTGGGGGTCGTTGTTGAAGTAGGCGTGGACGTCGGCGCTGTCGGGCCAGGTGGCGGCGATGCGGTGGACCCAGGTGGTGAGGGCCTGGCGGCCGTAGTGGGGCCAGGTGTGGGCGCGGCCCACGTGGAAGCGGACGTAGCCCCAGTCGGTGGTGCGCCACAGCGGTGTCGCGGGGCGGGAGCGGACGTCGGCCCAGCACAGGGCGGCGGAGCGGGCCTCCAGGACCCGGCGCACCTCGTCGGTCCACCAGGACTCGTGACGGGGCTCCACGGCGACCCGCGTACCGGCGGGGAAGCGGGCGAGGCAGGCGTCGAGGAGGGCCGGGTCGGCGCGGAGGGTGGGCGGCAGCTGGAGGAGGATCGGGCCCAGCCGGTCACCGAGCCCCTCGGCGCGGCCCATCAGGCGCTCGACGGGCTCCTCGGGGTCCTTGAGCCGTTTGATGTGGGTCAGGAAGCGGCTCGCCTTCACGGCGACGACGAAGCCCGGCGGGGTCCGGTCGTGCCACGCCTCGAAGGTCTCGCGGGAGGGCAGCCGGTAGAACGCGTTGTTGTTCTCCACCGTGGCGAACCGCGCCGCGTACTCCTCCAGCCAGAGGCGGGTGGGGCAGCCCTCCGGGTAGACGGTGCCCCGCCAGTCCTTGTACTGCCACCCCGACGTGCCGACGAACAGGGTCATATCTCCATCAAAGCACCCGCACGCCGAACCCATGCAGTCGGCGGCGGGGGCGCCGCTACAGGTACAGCCCCGCGTCCGCGCCGCCGCGGGGTTCCGGCAGGGACGTGGGCGAGGTGCCCCGGCGCAGGGCGTACAGCTCGGCCAGGGTCGCGCCGTCGCGGCCGATCCCCTCGTCCGTGCCCAGCCAGTTCACGGCCTCCTGACGGGTCAGCGCGCCGACCTCGATCCGGGCGAGACAGCGTCCGGGGCGGACGACGGCCGGGTGCAGGCGCTCCAGGTCCTCGTTGGTGGTGACCCCGACCAGGACGTTGCGCCCCTGGCCGAGGAGGCCGTCGGTGAGGTTGAGCAGACGCGACAGCGCCTGGCCGGCGGTGTGCTTGGCCTCGCCCCGGATCAGTTCGTCGCAGTCCTCCAGCAGGAGCAGGCGCCAGCGGCCCTTGCCGGTGGCGTCCTCCTCGCCGATCGCGATGTCCATCAGATAGCCGACGTCGGAGAAGAGCCGCTCGGGGTCCAGGACGCAGTCGACCTGGCACCAGTCCCGCCAGGAGCGGGCCAGCGTCCGCAGGGCGGAGGTCTTGCCGGTGCCGGGCGGGCCGTGCAGCAGCAGGAGCCGGCCCGCGATGTCCTGCGGGGTCGTCTTCATCAGGCGGTCCATCGCGTCCGCCACCGGGGCCGTGTAGTTGGGCCGCACCTCTTCCCAGGTGCCCGCCGAGATCTGCCGCGTCGTACGGTGCGGGCCCCGGCGCGGCGAGACGTACCAGAAGCCCATCGTCACGTTCTCCGGCTGCGGTTCGGGCTCGTCGGCGGCGCCGTCCGTTGCCTGGTTCAGCACCTTCTCCGCCAGCTCGGCGGTGGTCGCGGTGACGGTGACGTCCGCGCCCCGGTTCCAGCGGGAGACCAGCAGTGTCCAGCCGTCGCCCTCGGCGAGGGTCGCGCTGCGGTCGTCGTCCCGCGCGACGCGCAGGACGCGCGCGCCGGGCGGCAGCAGGGTCGCGCCGCTGCGCACCCGGTCGATGTTCGCCGCGTGCGCGCAAGGCTGCTCGCCCGTCGCGAAGCGGCCGAGGAACAGCGCGTCGACGACATCGGACGGGGAGTCGCTGTCGTCGACGTTGAGCCGGATCGGCAGAGCGTCGTGTGGGTTCGCAGACATGCCGCCATGATCCGTCACGGAGGGCTCCCCGTGCATCCGCTTTGCGTGGCGAGTCGGTTGTCGGTGACGGAAGCTCCCCCACCGCCGCCCCGCGCCGTTACTGTTGCCCTTGATGCGACGGCATGGGTGGAATTCGGGGGACCGGCGGTGGCGGCTCACCGCGCTCCTCGGTGTGGGGGCGGCCGTTCTGGCCCTGATCGTGACCCTGGTCAACACGCTGCCCGGCGACGGCGGTACCGCGGGCACGTCACGCGACGGCGACAAGGTGCACGGCACGCCCGCCGTCCCGCCCGACGACCTCGGACCGGAGGTCGGCTGGGGCTTCACCCACACCCAGTACAGCGCGGACGAGGGCAGCCGGGCCGCCGTCGCACGGGTCGAGAAGCGTCTCGGCGAGCGGCCCCTGCCGCAGATCCAGCACATCATGGGCTGGGGCGCCGGCAACCCCGAACCGGTCGAGGGACGTTACGACTTCGAGGAGATGGACCGGCGCATCGACTTCGTCCGCGCCACCGGCGGCACGCCCGTCGTCACCCTGTGCTGCGCTCCCGACTGGATGAAGGGCGGCGAGTCCGGCGCCGACAGCACGGACTGGAGCCAGTCCGCCCTGGAGACCGCCCCCGAGCCCGAGCACTTCCAGGACTACGCCGACCTCGCCGCGACCGTCGCCAGGCGCTACCCGGACGTACGGCACTTCATCGTCTGGAACGAGTTCAAGGGCTTCTGGAACGACGCCGAGGCCCGCTGGGACTACGAGGGCTACACCCGGCTGTACAACCTCGTGTACCGGGCCCTGAAGAAGGTCGACGAGGACATCCTGGTCGGCGGGCCCTATCTCGTCATGGACAGCCTCGACCCGCGTCAGAAGCAGGACGCGTCGACGTCCCTGAAGGGGCCCTGGGGCGCCATGGACCAGCGGATCCTCGACGCCTTCGAGTACTGGGACGAGAACAAGACGGGCGCGGACTTCGTGGTCGTCGACGGCTCCAGCTACACCAAGGACGACGAGCTGCTGCCGGACGAGTTCGCCGCCACGGAGAAGTTCACGGCGGTGAGCGAGTGGGTGCGCGAGCGCTCCCCGGGGCTGCCGCTGTGGTGGGCCGAGTACTACGTGGAGCCCGCCGACGCGAACGACGACCGCCACGGCTGGTCCGAGACCCGGCGGGCGGCCGTGCAGGCCGCCGGGCTGATCGGCATGGCGAAGGGCGGCGCGACCTCCGCGTTCTACTGGAACCCGGAGGAGCGGAGCGGGGAGTGCCCCGGATGCCTGTGGACCCCGACCGACACGAGCGGCGGCGGCAGGGCACTGCCCATGTACGACCTGCTGGCCCGGTTCGGGGCGGAGTTCCCGCCGGGCACCAGGTACGAGACGGTGCCGGTGGCGGCCGACGACCGGCCGAACGTACGGGTGCTGGCCGACGACGACGTCGTGCTCGTGGTCAACACCCTGGACCGGAGGATCAGCGCGAAGATCGACGGGCGGCGGTTCGACATGGGGGCGTACGAAGTGCGGTGGCTCAAGCGGTGAGGCCCGTCCGACGCCTCCTAAGGGGCGCCCCCCATCGTCAGGAACCGCACCACCAGTGACGCCAGCAGCAGGGCCAGCAGCGGCAGGCTGAACCAGAAGCTGCCCTGCAGCCACCGGAGTTGGCGGACGCTCGGACGGGCCGCCACCCGTACCACCTCACGGGTGGTCAGCAGCACGATCAGGGCGATCGTCGCCAGACCCCCGACCACCGACCACGGGGTCCAGGTCACCTGCGGGCCGATCGGTCCCGGATCGGGCGCGGGAGCCTTACCCGTCCGACCGCGCAGGGCGAAGATCGTCGCGTCCTCGTTGGCGAAGACCTCCCTGAGCTCCTCGCGCGCGTCGAGGTTTCGGATGAGCCGGGCGTCCCAGTCCGCGGGGTAGCCGGAGTCCAGCTGGAGGGACGTGGTCTGGCCGCGGTTGACGATGAGGTAGGAGTGCGGGCCCGCGTCCTTCAGCGACTTGACCAGGCCCGACACCAGGACCGGGTCGACCGGTGCGAGCGTCGGCACGTACTCGACCTTCTCCATGTCCTGGGCGCCCCACGGCAGCGCGGGCGTCACCGAGTCGACCGGGTCGTCGCTGAGCCAGAGCAGCCGTACGGTGGGCTCGTCGTGGGCGTACACGTACTCCATGGCGGCGACCTCGCCGGGGCGGACGCGTTCGAAGGGCTCGTTGCCCCAGCGGGCGACGAGGAAGCCGCCGATGAGGACGAGGCCCGCCAGCAGGGCGGCCAGCGGGGCGAGGCTGCGCCCGTCCCTGGCGCGTTCCCCGGCGGTGGCGCCGGAGCGCGGGAACAGGGCGAGCCCGGCGAGCAGGGCGGCGCCCGGGAGAGCGAACATGAAGACCCGCAGGGCCATCTCACCCCCGTACGACTGCATCCCGAAGCCGAGGAACGGCACGAAGGCCAGGACCAGCAGGGAGCGTTCGCGGTACTTGTTCCGGCGGCGGCGCAAGAAGCCGCAGCAGGCCAGCAGCATGACCAGGCCGGCGAGGGCCACGCGCGCGTACAGCACGAGTTTGTGCGTGGAGCTTCCCTCGCCGATACGGCCGGAGACCGAGGACGTGACGTTCCCGCCGACGCCGCCGACGCCGCCGAAGAGTTCGTCGAAGTGGCCCGACCAGTACGGCTCGGCGAGGAAGCCCACCCAGACGGCGACCAGGACGGCGAACAGGAGAGGCAGACCGCGCAGTTCGCAGCGGCCGACCAGCACGAGGACGGCGAGGACGCCCAGCATGACGAACGGGGTGAGCTGGTGGGCCGGGACGGTCGCCGCGTACAGCGCGATGAGGACCACCAGCAGCACCGCGCGCTGCAGGCGGTCGGTCGGCTCCACCTCGGCCTCGCCCGGCCGCACCCTGGCCCACAGCATGCGCGGGGCGCGGAACCAGACGAGGAGGATCGCCACGAAGGCCAGGTACAGGAGGTAGGTGAAGCCCTGCGGGGAGAAGTAGTCCTGGCCCACCCAGCCGCTCAGCACGAAGATCCAGACGCCCGTCCACCGGGCGCGCCAGCCGGCCCGCAGATGTCGGGCGAGGAGGAACATCGGGGCCAGGTAGAGCAGCTGCATGGCGGTGGGCCACCAGCGGATGATCTCCGTGAAGTCGCTGACGCCGCAGGCCCTCGCCACGAACGCGGCCGCCGCGAAGAAGCCCGGCCAGCTCCAGCGGGCGTCCAGGTCGGGGACCGCCGAGCCGGTGCGGTCGATGTAGTCGAGGAAGCCGAGGTGCTGCCAGGCCGTCGCGAAGCGGGGCTCGGCCTCGATCACGGCGGGCAGCGCGTGCAGGGACACCACCGTCGCCAGCAGCGTGACCAGCAGCAGACCCCGGTGCTCGCGGCGCAGCCGGAGCAGCGCGGCGAACACGGCGGCCAGCAGCGCCGTCCCCGCCAGCGTGGGCAGGGGCAGCACGGAGACCAGGCCGAGCCCGTCCATGCGGTCCAGGTCGGAGTCGTCCAGCGTCAGCGCGGGCACCCAGTACAGCAGCAGCGCCGAGACCAGGAGGCAGCCGAGGACCAGGCCGGTGACGGTGGGGCGCGGCCGTCCCCTCGGGGGCCCGGACGGTGCCGGGGTCGCCGAGTGCGCCGGGGATGCCGGGGGAAGGGCGGACGGCGTCACGGGGGCGGGCGGGTGCAGCGGTTCGCGTGGGCCGGGCTCGCCGACGGCCTCCGGTTCCGCCGCCGCCCGGACGGGGGCCGCTTCCCGTGCGGCGCCCTCGGCCTCCTCGAACGGAGCGTCCACCTCGGGCAGTTCGGCCGGCCCCACGGACGCCTCGGAGCCCGGTTCCCCCCTCCACTCGCGGCCCCGCCCGAGCGGTGGGACCCCCCTCTCGACGGGCAGCCCGAGCACCGGTGGCCGGTGGATGCCGAGGGGCCGGGTCGGGCGGTCCTGGGCCCAGGCGGGGCGGTGGTCCCGGGGGACGCGGGGGGTTCCGGCGGGCGGGGTGCCGGGGCCCGGGCGTACGTCGGGGCGGCGTTCCATGTGGTCGAAGTCGAGGTGCAGGCCGAGGGCGAGGGTGTCGGAGTCGAGCCGCCGGGACCAGGCGCCGCTCTGCTTCCTCGCGGCGGACGCCACCCGGCCCAGGTCGGCGAGGTCGCCGTCCGGTGCCGCGTCCTCGGGGACCGCGTCGGGCGGTGCCGTGCGGACGATCCGCCAGAGCCGGGGCGCGGCGATCAGCACGATCACCGCGAGGCTGGAGATCTCGGCGACACCCGCGCCGGTCAGGCCCATCCGGGGGAGCAGCAGCAGCGTCAGTCCGAGGACCAGGGCGCACAGCAGGCCCTGGAGCCAGGCGAGTCCCGCGGTGCGGCTCTGGGCGCGCAGCACCGCGAAGTACGTCTCCATCACGACCCGCAGCGCGGCGCCGACCGCGAACCAGCGCAGCAGCGGCGTCGCCGCGTCCGCGTAGCCCTGCCCGAACACGGCGAGGATCCAGGGCGCCCCGAAGAACAGCACCGCGCACACCGGCAGCATGATCCGGGCCATCCGCCGCAGCGCGGCCCGGGTGTTCGCGGCGAGCCGCGCCGGGTCGTGCGCGCCCTCCACGGTCAGCGAGGCACCCATGTTGATGGCGAGGAGGTTGACCGTGCCGCCGATCGTGGTGGTGATGTAGAAGTACGCGTTGTCGGCGGAGCCGACCTGGGCGGCGACGATCACCGGGACCAGGTACACCACCGCGAGGGAGAACAGCGAGCCGGTGTAGTCGCCCGCGAGGAAGCGGCCGATCTCCCGCAGCGACGGCGGGCGGGCCTCGCCCTCGGTCGCCCGCACATGACGGGGGACCAGCCGCCGGAACACCAGCCAGCCCAGCGGCAGCACGGACACCGCGATCGCCGCGACCCAGGACACGAACACGCCCATGGTCGGGACCGCCGCCGCGAACACCACCAGCAGCACCAGCTTCACCGCGGAGAACACGGTGTTCCCGACGGGCACCCACAGGGCGCTGCGCAGCCCCGTCAGCACTCCGTCCTGGAGGGTCAGCAGCGACCAGGCCACCACCGCGAGCACGAAGAACACGGCGTTCACCGGGTCGTGCAGGAAGCGGTACGAGGACCCCCACAGCCCGAGCGTCAGCAGGAACACCCCGGCCGCGAGCGCCACGACCACCGAACTGCCCGCGTAGGTGCGGAAGACCAGCCGACCCGTGCCGCGTCCGGCGACCGGGATGAACCGGGCCAGGGCGCCCGTCAGCGTGAGCGCGGTCAGCCCGGCCAGGAGCTTCATCGCGGCGATCGCGGCGGAGCCCTGGCCGACCGCCGCCTCGGTGTAGTAGCGGGCGGCGGCCAGCCAGAAGCCGAGGCCGAGGACGGCCGAGATACCGGTGTTCAGCATCAGGGCGTAGGCGTTGCGGAACAGCTGGTCGCCCCCGGCCCCCCTGCCGAGGCCGGGCAGCCGCAGCCGGCGGCCGGCGCCGGACCGCCGCCCGGCGGTCCCCGTCGTGCCGGTCCCGGCCTGCCCGGTCGTGGCGGCCGTCGTGCCGGTGGTCGTCGTGTCAGACACGGGAACGGATGGCCCTTCCCCCCTGGCGTGCTCTTCGGACCATGGCGTACCCCTTGGTCAGGGCGCGGTCCCGGGCGAAGCCGCGGGCGACGGCGCGGCCCTCGACCAGCCGCCCGAACTCCTCGACCCCGGTGGAGCGCCGCACGGTGACCCGCCGCAGCGCGTACGGGCCCTGCCGACGCCGGGCGAGCGCGTTGCCGACCGCGAGCGCCTGGGCGAACCCCGTCTCCCGCACCGCGACCCGTACCCGGCGGCTGGAGTAGCCGTACGGGTAGGCGAACGAGGCGGGCGGGCTGCCCAGTTCGTCGGCGACGATCCGCCGGCAGCGCCGCAGCTCGAACCGGAGCCGGTCCTCGTCCAGCGTGTCGAGCTGCGGATGGGTGTGGCTGTGGCCGCCGATCTCCACGCCGTGGCCGGCGAGTTCGCGCACCTGGTCCCAGTCGAGCATGGTGTCGAGGGCACCGCCGTCGTCGTACGGGCCCCTGATCCAGGCCGTGGCGACGAACAGGGAGGCCGCGAAGCCGTGCTTGGCGAGGACGGGCAGGGCATGGCGGTGCACGCCCTCGTAGCCGTCGTCGAAGGTGATCAGCACGGGCCGGGCGGGCAGCGGGCGCCCCGAACGCCAGCCGGCCGCCAGGGTGGCCGTGTCGACGGGGGTGAGACCGAGGTCCCCGATCACCGCCATCTGCTCCGCGAACGCCTCCGGGGACACCGACAGCGCGCGGGTGGCGGCGTCGGGCGCGGTGGAGACCGCGTGGTACATCAGGATCGGTACGGCGTCTTCCGTCATGACGAGCCCCCCTCGCCCCCCTTGCCGACCGGGATCCCGCCGACGGAGAACGTGACATCGCCCCTGCGGGCCCGGACGCTCCCGACAACGTACCCACCGGCCGCCGCCGCGACTCCCGCGACGATGGCACCGGCCCGCCCCGCGCCCCCAGGACGGCCGAGCAGCGCGTCGCGCAGGCCCCGCGCCACCCCGGCGGGCAGGACGCGCGTGGTGTACCGGCGCTCCGACTCCAGGCCCTTGCCGGCGCCGACGCTCCGCGCGACCAGCGCCTTCGACAGGCCCTCGGCGTAGGTGCGCGCCCGGAAGTACCCGAAGCGCTCGCGCGCGCCGGGCACCCGGTGGTGGATCACCGCACGGTCGTCCAGGAGCAGGACCGCGTCCGGCCTGGCGCGGGTCAGCCGGATGCACAGCTCCGTCTCCTCGCAGCCGAGGGGGTGCTTGTCCCCGTCACGGCCGATCCCGGTGGCGAAGCCGCCGGCCGCGTCCAAGGCGGCGCGGCGGAACGAGGCGTTGCCGCCGAGCACGTTGCGCACCCGGGCGACCCCGGCGGGCAGGCCCCTGTAGGCGCAGCCCACGACCCAGTCGAACTCCTCGGGGAACCAGGCCGGGCGGCGGCCCGACGCCCACACGGGCACCGTACGGCCGCCGACGGCCATGACCCGGGGGTCGGCGTACCCCTCGGTGAACCAGCGCAGCCAGTCGCGTTCGGCGACGGCGTCGTCGTCGAGGAAGGCGATGATCTCGCCGGACGAGGCGGCGATGCCCGTGTTGCGGCCGGCGGACAGGCCGCGGGGGCCCGCGTTGGCCAGCACCCGGACCTCGCCGCTCTCCCGGTGTTCCTTGTACTCCCTGGTCAGACGCTCCAGCAGGGCCTGGTTGTGGTCCACCACCAGGAGCGTCTCCAGGGCCGGCCGGGACTGCGCGCGCACCGAGGCGACCGCCGCGAGGATGTCCTCCCAGCGGTCCTCGGTGTACACACAGATCACGACCGAGACGGCCGGTTCGTTCAAGACGCCTCTCCTCGGCCCGAGATGAGCATCGTGGCGTGCGAGCGGCGGCGCAGCGCACGCCGGTTGGAGCGCTCCTTGAGGATCACCTTCAGCACGCGCAGTCCGTCGCGCACGGCCCGCAGATTGCTCGCGCCGTGGATGCGCAGATACTCGTGGCTCGGTATCTCCTGCACCCGCAGACCGGCCTTGACGACGCGGATGTTCATCAGCGTCTCGACCTCGAAGCCGGTGCAGTCGAGGTCGATCTTGTCGAGGCAGTGCCGCCAGAACGCGTTGTAGCCGTAGCAGAGGTCGGTGTAGCGGGCGCCGAACTTGCGGTTGACGACCGCGCACAGCGCCCGGTTGCCGAACTTGCGGATCAGCGTCATGTCGTCGGTCCCGCCGCCGTTGGCGAAGCGCGACCCCTTGGCGAAGTCCGCGCCCGAGACCAGCGCGGAGACGTACGACAGGATCTCGTGGCCGTCGGCCGAGCCGTCCGCGTCGACCATCACGATGATGTCGCCGGTGCACGCCTCGAACCCGGTGATCAGGGCGTCCCCCTTGCCCTTGCCCCGCTGCGGCACGACCTTGACCTCGGGCCACACCTCGCGGGCCACCTCGACGGTGTTGTCGGTGGAGTTGCCGTCGACGAGGACCACTTCGTGGATCCAGTCCGGCAGCGTCTTGAAGACGTACGGGAGGTTCTCCGCCTCGTTCATGGCGGGGATCACCACGCTCACCGGCGGTGCGATGGCCAGATGGGTGGAGACGGGCCGGTACGTGCCGGAGGCGACCGTAGTGGTCGCGTCCGCATCCTCGGCCGCGTCGGAATCGGATATCACCGGGCGCAGAACTGAGCTCATGAGTCTGGTCCCTCTCGTCCGGTGGACCGCCCGCCCCTGGGCGGTCCGGCTATGTGTCCGGTTCGAAAGGGGGGTTCTCACCCACGGCACGCGAAATCGATCTCCGTATCGACCCCTTGGTGCATGTCAGGGTGAGCTGGCAAAGCAGGCCGACTGTCGCGACTCGGCAGTCGGTCGCGCGGCACGACTCGGCAACAGGTGCGGTCGCCGAGCACGGCACCCCCCTACCGCGCCCCGCGCCGGGACCGTCACGCCCCTCGAGCCCTCCCCTTGGGGCACCTGCGGCGGACCGATGCGGGTGGATGTACGACGGTATTGATGATTGAGCCCGTATGGCAAGACCTACTGCCAGCCCTCACATTTTTGTTGTTGTGTCCGTTACTTACAGTCCTGACCGGATTTTACCCATCCGTTTCAGCAGTCTGTCCGCCGACTCGAACAGCTCCGGCCGGGCCAGTACGGCGTTCCGCAGCGCCCGGACGGGGGCGCGACGGGCCCGGTGCCCGAGCGCCACGGGGTGGCGCCGGGTGACCCACCCCTCGGACACGGAGATCTCCCGTGTCTTCAGGGAGTCCTTGTACTGCTTCTGACCCCGCCCGAGATCCAGGTACGCGATCCCGTCCGCGGCGCCCTCCTCCGCCATGTGCAGATGCAGCAGCAGCCCCGGCGAGAACCTCGCGAACGCCGGGTCGTACGCCGGGAACCAGCAGGTCAGCACCCGCTCGGAGCGGAGCCCGAAATGGGCGGCGACCGGCTTGCCGTCCGCGTACAGCACGGACAGCTGGCCGGCGAAGGAGTCGGAGCGGGTGTGGAACAGCTGCTGCACGAGCCGGATGATCCAGGGGTGCGCGAAGCGGTCGCTGCGACCGGTCCTGCGGTACTGGGCGGACTTCCAGGCCATCAGGGTGCGCAGGACCTCGGGGTCGCGCTCGTCGTGCACATAGCGGACCTCGCTGACCGCGCGGGCGAGCCTGCGTTCCTTGGCGAGCGTGGACCGGACGAACTTCGGTGATCCGGCCCGCAGTCGGCGCAGATACGCCTCATATCCCTGTTCGAGGTCCATGACCGGTGACGGGAAGGTCCCGGTGATGTGCTCCGCGAACGGCGCCTGGCCCTCCGCCAGATGGTCGAACTCCCACACGGCGAGCCCGCAGGCCCGCAGCAGCGCCTCGGCGTCCCAGGTGAATCCGGGGCGGTGGACGACGCCCTGGCAGTCGGACAGCCCGAGGCCGATGGCCCGGCCCACGCCGGCGGCGGTTCTCTGGAACGGGAAGAAGGCCGCCGGTTCACCGCCCTCGCGCAGGACCGCGATCCGCACGCCGCGCCGGCACCGGCCGACCGCGAGGGCGAACTCGGGGGACAGGAACGGGTTCGCCAGCTCGGGCGCGCCGTGGAGGTGTGCCTTCGACTGCAGGGCGGTCCAGGCCGCCCGGTCGGCGGCGCTCAGTTCCCCTGGGCGGTACACACTGATGTCCACGTCTCAGGTCCGTCTTCTCTCCGTACGGCCGCGCACGCGCCGTACCAGGCTCAGCAGGAGAACGAGCGAGCTGATCACGGTCACGGCCGCGATCCCGCCGGGTACCGACCAGGAGTGGGTGGCGATCATGCCTTGCGCGACGAGGAGGTTCACCGCGATCGCGCCCGCGGCGGACGCCACGGCACGGCCGAAGGGTTCCAGCCCGCGCAGCGCGGCCCCGATGGCGGCTCCGGGCGCGACGAGGAGGAAGAACAGCGTGAACGGGCCGCGCAGGACCGAGTCCGCGTCGGCGAACGCGAGCACCGCGCCCACCGCCGCCACGGCCGCGCACGCGCCCGCGAGCAGTGGCCCGCCCCTACCGGACAGGGATGGCTTGGTACCCAAGGTCTGCATGGGCGACTTTGCCCCCCGAAGCGCCGGATGCCGGGCTTCAATGTCGCTCAGCGGGCGCGGGACAGTCAAGACGCGGAACTCGCCGGTACGCCCTCGCGCGAGAGGTCGGCGGACGAACGGCGGCAAGGGGATCACCGGTCCCGGAACGGGTGTTCCCCGGAGGCGGTGGGCGCCTCCGGGGAACGGGTCGGGGGACGGACCGCCCGGTCAGGGGACCGCGGGCGGGCCGGCCGGGGTCACGGGACGATCTGGAGCAGACGGTTCGGGGAGCCGGTGCCCGGGCCGGTGACCTTGCCCGTGACGGCGCCGCCGGTCAGCGCCGTGGCGACCTGGGCCGGGGTGGCCGAGGTGTGGCCGGACAGGTAGACCGCGGCCGCGCCCGCGACGTGCGGGGTGGCCATCGAGGTGCCCGAGATGGTGTTGGTGGCGGTGTCGTTGGTGTACCAGCCGGCCGTGATCGACGAGCCCGGGGCGAAGATGTCCAGGACCGAGCCGTAGTTGGAGTAGCTCGCCCTGGCGTCGGTGCTGGTGGTCGCGCCCACGGTGATCGCCTCGGCGACCCGGGCGGGGGAGTAGGAGGAGGCGTTGGCGCTGCTGTTGCCGGCCGCGACGGCGTAGGTGACGCCGCTGGCTATGGAGTTGCGGACGGCCGTGTCGAGGGCGGCGGACGCGCCGCCGCCGAGCGACATGTTGGCGACGGAGGGGCCGCTGTGGTTCGCGGTCACCCAGTCGATGCCCGCGACGACGCCGGCCGTGGTGCCCGAGCCGGAGTTGTTCAGCACCCGCACCGCCACGATCTTCGCCTTCTTGGCGATGCCGTAGGTGGAGCCCGCGATGGTGGTCGCGACATGGGTGCCGTGACCGTTGCCGTCCTGCGCCACGTTGTCGCCGTCGACGGCGTCGTAGCCGTTGACGGCCCGGCCGCTGATCTGGGAGTGCGTGATGCGCACGCCGGTGTCGATGACGTACGCCGTCACGCCGCTGCCCGCGGAGTCCGGGTAGGTGTACGTGCCGGAGAGCGGCAGCGACGCCTGGTCGGAACGGTCGAGGCCCCAGGGGGCGTTGGACTGGGTGGCGTCGGCGGTGAGGATCTGGTTCTGCTCGACGGAGGCGACGGCCGGGTCGGCGGCGAGTCTCCTCGCCTCGGCCGCCGAGAGCCGGGCCGAGTAGCCGTTGAGCGCGGACCGGTAGGTCCGCTCGACCGCGCCGCCGTACTCCTTGATCAGGCCCTTGGCCTCGCTCGAAGCGGCCTTGAGGCCGGTGCCCTTCTTGAGGGTGACGAGGTAGCTGCCCTTGATCGCGGTGGGGGAGCCGGCCGCGAGGACCGTGCCCTCGGCCGGGGCGGCCTGGGCGGGCAGTGCCGTGAGGCCGCCGAGCAGGGCGGTCGTCGCCAGGGTGGTGACGGCGGTGACACGGATCCTCTTGCTGAGCAGATGTGCCATGACGAGGGGGTCCTCCTCAGAGGCGGCGCACGCCGGGGTGGGGGGCGTGCGTCTGTGGGGGGTGTGTGCGGGATCGCACTCACGACCGGGAGCGGCGCGTTCCGCTCACGGCTCCCAGCAGCGTGATGGCTCCGCAAGCGCGGCACAAGGGAGTTGCGGTCTTGTCATGCGTATGCCACACGTACGCAATCGAACGGAAGTTGAACGGGGTGGGTTCGGGTCGATCGGGCCCGAAAGTCTTGACATGAACACTTCCGATCAACACGCGTAGTTGCTACGACGGTTGGCACAGAGATCCTGCTAAAGGGAGGTTCCATGAGACGTTCCCGATTTGCGGTCTTCACGACCTCGCTCCTCCTCGCCGTCACCGCCACCCTGACCGGGGCCGCGGCGGCGCAGGCGTCCGAACGGGCCGCCGCCACCGGCTATGTGGCCCTCGGCGACTCCTACTCCTCCGGTGTCGGCGCCGGGAGCTACATCTCCTCCAGCGGCGACTGCAAGCGCAGCACGAAGGCGTACCCGTACCTCTGGGCGGCCGCCAACTCACCCTCGTCCTTCGACTTCACGGCCTGCTCCGGCGCCCGAACGGGTGATGTTCTGGCGAGTCAGCTCGGCCCGCTGGGCGCCGGAACCGGGCTCGTGTCGGTCTCCGTCGGCGGCAACGACGCCGGGTTCGCCGATGTGATGACGACCTGCGTGCTCCAGTCCGACAGCTCCTGCGTCTCCCGCATCAACACGGCCAAGGCGTACGTCGACTCGACGCTGCCCGGCCAGCTCGACAAGGTCTACTCGGCCATCAGGGCGAAGGCACCGGCCGCCCATGTGGTGGTGCTCGGCTACCCGCGCTTCTACCAGCTGGGCGGCACCTGCCCCGGGCTGTCCCAGACCAAGCGGTCCGCCATCAACAACGCGGCCGACTACCTGAACACCGCGATCGCCAAACGCGCCGCCGACCACGGATTCACCTTCGGCGACGTCCGCTCCGCCTTCACCGGGCACGAACTGTGCTCCGGCGACGCCTGGTTGCACAGCCTCAACCTGCTGAACATCGGCGACTCGTACCACCCGAAGGCCGCGGGGCAGTCGGGCGGGTACCTGCCGGTGTTCAGGAACGCGGCGTGACAGCGGCCACGGCCGCCCGCACGAGCACGACCTGAGCACGCCTTGGGCGCGTCGACCGGGCCGGCTCCCCGCTCCCCGGGGCCGGCCCGGTCACCGCGCGACCGTGGGCTTTTCAGGCCCCGTCGTCCGAGCCGTCGGGGTTCTCCGAGTCCGAGGGGGTCCCGCCGGTCGTCGGGGGCTCCCCCTCGCAGGCCACGGAGAACGCCACGGAGTTGGACGTCGTCTCGACCGGACCGCGCACCTCGACGCTGATCTCGTCCTCGTAGGTCGTGTCCGCCGCGTACGTCGTCACGACGATCCGGTCCTGCTCGCTCTTCCCGCCGCCCGCCGGGAACGACAGCGTCTTCCACTCGGTGTCCGGCGCCTCGCTGCTCGCCGTCACCCAGCGGTACTCGACCTTCACGGGCACCCGGCCCACGGTGAACGTCGCCGTGAAGCGCGGCGCTTCCTCCTCCGACGGCGGACACGCCCCCGAGTAGTGCGTGGCCTCGCCCGCGACCACCACCTTCACGGACTGGGCCGGCGGCCTGCTGGTCGTCGGGTCGTCGTCCGGGGTGTCGGAGGGCCGGTCGCCGTCGTCGGTGGTGGGCTCGTCGCTCGGCTCGTCGGACGTACCGCCGCCGCTCGTCCGCCCCCCGCTGCCGCCGGACGTGCCCGACCCGCTGGTGGTGTTGCCGCCGGTCCCGCCGTCGTCCCGGTTGACCCAGGCGTACGTCAGCCCCGCGACGGCGAGGGCGAGCGCCGCGATCCCCGCGACCAGGAAGACGAGGGCACGCCGGTTGCGGTCGGGCGCGCCGGCGGGCACCGCCGAGGATCCCGTCGCGACCGCCGGGCCGGGATACGGCGGTGTCGGGGGCCCGGACCCCGTCGAGGTCCGCCCGGTCCCGCCGCTCGCGGGCGAGGGCGTGAGCACCGTCGGGGCGTACGGGGCCGCCCCGACCGTGCCGGTCCCGGAGGGGGTGCCCCCGGCGCCGATGATCCGCAGGTCCCGCTCGGCCTGCTCGGCGGAGACCCGCTCCGCCGGGTCCTTGCGCAGCAGCCCCTCGATCACCGGGGCCAGCGGGCCCGCCCGGCGCGGCGGCGGCAGCTCCTCGTCGACGACCGCGCGCAGGGTGCTCAGCGGGGTGTTCTGCCGGAAGGGGGAGTTGCCCTCGACCGCGGCGTACAGCAGCACGCCCAGCGACCAGAGGTCCGACTCGGGTCCGGGCGTACGGCCGAGCGCGCGCTCGGGGGCGAGGAACTCGGGCGAGCCGATCACCTCGCCGGTCATCGTCAGCGCGGAGCTGCCCTCCACCGTGGCGATGCCGAAGTCGGTGAGGACCACACGGCCGTCGTTGGACATCAGCACGTTGGCCGGCTTCACGTCCCGGTGCAGGACCCCCGCCTCGTGCGCGGCACGCAGTGCGGCCAGCACCTCGGCGCCGATCTGCGCGGTGCGCTGCGGGGGCAGCGGGCCCTCGGCGTCCAGGAGGTCGGCGAGCGACAGGCCGCGCACCAGCTCCATCACGATCCACGGGCGGCCGTCCTCCACGGCCACGTCGTACACCGTGACCACATTGCGGTTGGCGACCCGGGCGGCCGCCCACGCCTCCCGCTCCAGCCGGGCGTACATCCGCTCGACGTCGGACGTCGGGATACCGGCCGGGGCCCGTACCTCCTTGACCGCCACCTCACGGTGCAGCACCTCGTCACGGGCCCGCCACACCGTGCCCATCCCGCCCTGGCCGAGCGGGGTCAGCAGGCGGTAGCGGCCCGCGATCACACGTTCACTGCCCGGTTCTTCGGACACGGACATCCCCCATCATTCGCATCCGCGCGACGTCTCCACTCCGTGCGATTTCTCCCCAAAGTAGCTCAGAGGAACGCGGATGCCGCCCCCTTGAACACCAAACCAGCCCCGAGGGCGACGACCAGCAGCGCCGAGGCCAGCGGCACGGTGCGGCGGACCAGCGCCGCCGTGGGACCGCCGAGCCGGCCCTGGCCCTTGTCCAGCACCCGCGCCGCCCAGCCGCCCGCCTTCACCACGGCGTACCCGGCCGCGGTCAGCGTGAGCGCCAGGCCGATGCCGTACGCCAGCACCAGCAGCAACCCGAACCACGCCTTGCCCAACGCCGCCGCGCCGACCAGCACGACCACCGCGGAAGGGCTCGGCACCATGCCGCCCGCGAAGCCGAGCAGGATCGTGCCGCGCAGGGTGGGCGCGGTGGGGTGGGTGTGCGTGAAACCCCCGTGCGTGTGGGTCAGACCGCCGCCGAGGAGCGAGCGCTTGGGGGAGGGGGTGTGCTCGTGCTCGTGGGTGTGGTCGGGTCCGTGGGTGTGGTCGTGGTCGTGGTCGTGGTCGTGGGTGTGGTCGTGGTCGTGACTGTGGGTGTGGCCGTGGGTGCCGTGGTGGTGGGTGTGCGCCTTGGCGGGGGCTGTTTCGCGGGCTTGGGCGTGTCCGTGGGGGTGGTCGTGCGCGTGGGCGAGGACGAGCTGCTTCTCGGGCTCGGGCTCGGGCTCGTGCTCGTGGGAATGCCCGTGCTCGTGGGAACGCCCGTGCCCGTGCCCGTGGCCCGGGGTCAGTGCCAGCTTGCGGTTCAGCCAGGCGCGGCGGGCCAGCGTCACGCCCGCCGTCATCACGAAGAGGCCGCTCGCGATGCCGAGCCAGGTGATGACGGACGGGGCGGCGGCGGAGCCCGCGAGGACCAGCAGGCCGAGGGCGACCACGCCGAGGGTGTGGGTGATCGTCACCGACGCGGCCATCGGCAGGACGTCGCGCATCCTGGCCCGGTCGCGGGCGGCGGCGGTCGCGGCCATGAGCGTCTTGCCGTGGCCCGGCGCGAGCGCGTGCATCGCGCCGAGGAACAGGGCGATGCCGAAGGCCAGCGCGCCGAAGCCGAGGGTGAGGTCGTGGCTGGAGACCAGGTCGTCCAGGGCCCGGGTCCAGCGGTCCGCGCCGCGCGGCAGGATCGAGGCACCCGGCGCGTCGTTCTCGCGCTCCGCCAGCGCGGGACCGCCGGGCCGTACCTGGAGGGACGCGGCCGCCGTGTCCTCGGGGGACTGGAGCAGTTCCTGGGGGTAGTCGGTGAGCCGGTCCGACACCGACTCCTCCGGTACGTCAGAGCCGGTCAGCGTCATCCGGTCGCCCTGCGCGGTGACCTCGCGCCAGCCGGGCCCTGAGTCCACGGCGGCGTGGAAGCGCACGTCGACGGCCCGGTCCGGCAGGGCGGCCGTCAGCCGGCACTCCACACGGAGCGTCTTCAGCCCCGCCTGGCCCGGCCGCTCCTGCGCCCGGCTCGACACGACGGTCACCTCGACGGCCCGCCCGTCGACCGTCACCTCGGTGCCCTCGGCGGCCGTGGCGCACCGTTCGCGGGCCCAGCCCGCCTTCCCCCGACGCTCGATCGCGGGCTCCGCCTGGGTGGCCGGGATCTCCGCCAGGTCCTCCACGTGGAGGACCTTCAGCTGTCCGGGGGCGGCGACCAGTCCGTCGTACCGGTTGACGGTGAAGTTGCCGAGCGGGTGCGCGCTCGCGGTCCCGCTGGGCACGAGCACGAGGGTGCAGGCGGTCGTGAGGACCGCCGCGCAGGAGGCGAACAGGCGCCGGGCGGACGTCACTTGGCCTCCAGAGCCTTCAGGGTCGTACGGGCCTCGGCGGCGCCGCGCGGAGCGAAGCCGGGGTTCAGGTCCAGTGCCGCCTCGAGCGAGACCTTCGCGGCCTTCTTCTCGCCGGCGCCGTACTCGACCATCCCCCGGTGGTACAGGAACGTCGCGTCCTTGTACCCGGTGGCCGTGGCCCGCCTGGCGTACGGCAGGGCCTCCTCGTCGCGGCCGTTGACGTGCAGCGCCCAGGCGAGGGCGTCCGCCGTGTGGACCGTCTCGCGGCGCTTCCACTCCGCCTCGGCCGCGCGCAGGGCGGCCTTCGTGTCACCGTGGTCGGCGGCGGCGAGCGCGGTGTCGAGGTCGGCGTTGACGCCGTTGGCGCGGGCGATCGCGGTGTAGGCGTTCACCAGCGCGTACTGCTCGCGGGCCGCCGACTTGTCGCCCTTCGCCTCGTACAGCTCGCCGAGGAGGACCAGCGGGCCCGGCAGCGGGTAGGCGGACACGACCTGTTCGAGACCGCGGACGGCCTCGGTGGTGTCGCCGCTCGCGGCCTGGGCGCGGGCGCGGCCCTCCAGCGCCGGGAGGTAGGTGTCGTCGGCGCCCAGGGCGCGCGCGTAGTGGTCGAGCGCCGTTCCGAGGTCGCCCTGCTTCCATGCCAGCTGCCCGAGCTGGGTGGCCACGTAGGCGATGTCGCCCCGCGTCACCGCCGAGTCGAGCGCCTGCCGCAGGACGCGGCGGGCGGTCCTCACATCGCCGCGCAGCTCGTGCACATAGGCGTAGCGGGTGAACACGGGGATGCCGGGACGGCGGGTGTCGGCGAGCTTGGCCGCCTTCAACGCCTCGTCGTACCGGCCTAGTTCGACGAGCGCGTCGATGCGGCTGCACAACGCGCGTTCGCTGTACGGGTTCTCCTCGAGCGCCCGGTCCGCGTAGCGCAGGGCGTCCTCGAACTCATGGCGGGCGGCGGCCAGCGCGGCGAGGCCGGCGAGCGCCGGGTCGTTGTCCGGCCGCAGCTTCAGGGAGCGGTTCAGGGCCTTCTCGGCCTGCGGATAGCGGGAGGGGTCACCCTTGGTGCGGGCCTGCTCCACATAGGCGAGGCCGAGCGTCGACCACGAGCCGAAGTCCCGCGGCTGCTCCTTGAGATGGGCCTGCAGCGCCCTGACCGACGTGTCGAGGTCCCCGCTCGCGAGCTGTGCCGCCGGGAGGCCGGGGGAGGAGGAGAGGGCCACCGTCCGGTCGTCGTCCCGGGCGCCCAGCGCGACCGCGAACCCGGTGAACGCCACGGCCAGCGCGGCGGCGCACGCGGTGAGCCGCAGCAGCCGCCGCCGGCCGGACTCGGTCCCGGGAGCCCCCTCGTCGGGGCGCGGACGTCCGTCCTGCGACGCGCTGTCGTTCGTACGCGGGGACATGCCCTCTCCTCAAAGTCCTTGCCGGGCAACGGTGATGACGTCGGTGGGGCGCGGCCCGCGCCGTGGGGGATGGCTACGAGCGGACCGCGCCGGTCGGTGGACCGGGCCCCGCGGGGCCCGGCCGGGGCGGCCTAGTAGTAGGCGCGGTCGTTCCGGCGGCGCCACCACAGCAGACCCGAGCCGATGAGCAGCACACCGGCCGCGCCCGCGCCGGCGGAGGCCGCGATCAGCGTGGTGTCGTCCATGCCGGCCTCGACACCGCCGCCCAGCGCGCTGCGCACGTTGTTCGTGGTGTTGCCCTTGACCGTCTTGCCCCGCGAACCGGCCGTCGGCAGACCGACGTACGGGAAGGACTTGCCGAACTTCTTGTCGTTCTTGTCGACCGCGTCGCCCAGGTCGTTCTTGGCGCCGACCAGCTCGCCCTCGACGACCTGGAGCGCGATGTCGATCACGTCGTCGGTGAGCCGGCGGCCGTTCGGGAAGCCCTGGTTGTCACCGTCGAGCACACCGAGCCGCTTCGGCTTCGCGGCGGGCGCGATGGAGGTGTTGAGGCGCAGCTGCTCCGACGGGGTCACGTGCGGCGGCTGGTTGAGGCCCTCGACGCCCTTCAGGAAGACGTCGACGAGGTCGTTGCGCGGCGTCTTCGGGGCGGGGATCTTGTAGATCGCCTCGATCAGCTTCGGCAGCTCAGGCTCGGTGACGTTGTTCAGGAACTGGGCGTCCTCCGTGGGCGAGGACGCGTTGAACCGGTCCTTGTCCTTCAGCGGGTTGACGACCTCGTTCACCAGCGGCATGCCGAGGCGGGAGACCTGGTGGAAGCGGCCGTTGGCGCCCTTGCGCTGGGTCGTCGACCATATGCCGACGATCGGCTGCTCCTTGGAGTAGGCGAGCGCCTCGCTCGGCACCTGGAGCGCGATCGAGTTGACGTTGTAGCCCTTGAGGGTGTCCCGCCCGACCTCGGAGAGGTCACCGCCGTACAGCAGGTCGAAGACGCGCAGGTCCAGGAAGAACGGGTCGTCGGCCTGGCCGGCGAACGTCGTCACCCCGCTCGCGGTCTTGTAGACGGCGTCGTCGCGCAGCTTCTTGAAGTTCGGCATCGACGCCTTGCCGACGTTGGAGGGCGCCACCCGCACGTCGTCGGCGAGCTTCGTCCGGGACACCGGGCGGCGGTCCCGCAGCTTGATCAGCTCGATGTCGTAGGTCTGCGTGATGTTGAGGTCCGGGTCGTCCAGGCTCTCCACGACACCCGTGTTGTACAGGAACGTCTTGTCGTTCTTCGTCTTGGTGTCGAACGTGTAGCGGAAGACGAGGTCTTCCTTCGCGTCGCCGTCCTGGTCGACGCGGATGTCGTACTGGGCGTCCTCGGAGAACGGGAAGAAGTTCGGGCCGCCCGCCGGCTCCTCGAAGGGGATCCAGTTCGCGATGATCGTCGTCGTGTCCGGCCGGTCCGGGCTGACGAACGCGTACACGTCCGTGTTGTCGAACTGGGGCTCCCCGGAGATCAGCGGAGCCTCGCGGTGGCTGGAGGCCGACGCCGCCCCCGGCTCCAGCACGGTGACGCCGGCGGCTGCGAGCCCTCCGGCGGCCAGCGAAGCACAGATGAGGGCCGCGATGCTCCGCCGCCCCGCGCCGCTCTTGGAAGTAGGTGTCGTCATGCCGTCCGTCCTCTGTCCCAACTTGCCTGACGATCGCCATTCGGAGCGGTCGGCAGGGTGGATTGGTCGAATCCCAAACGTTCTTACGGCGCGTTTGAAAGGTTGTCTCAGCGGAGAGCCCGATTCCTTGATCTGGTTCTGCTCGGACTTCTGCGCGGACACGGCCGGCGGTCCGATCCGGTCGGATCCGATCGGATTCGTCGACGCGGGACCCGCGTTTTGGGCAGGCTGATCCGTAACCCCATCCGGAGGTGGGTCGGTTGCGTATGCCTTACGCGCGGGGATGGCCGTGCTCGGCCGGAGGCGAGGGGGAGCGAGTGGAGGCGGACAAACTCCTGGTCCGGGTGGCCGGAGGTGACCAGCGGGCCTTCGAGGAGTTGTACGCCCTGGTGTCCGGACCGGTGTTCGGTCTGGTGCGCCGGGTCGTCCGCGATCCCGCGCAGTCGGAGGAGGTGGCCCAGGAGGTGCTGCTCGAACTGTGGCGCTCCGCCGCCCGCTTCGACCCCGCCCGGGGCAGCGCCCTGTCCTGGATCCTCACCCTCGCCCACCGGCGCGCGGTGGACCGGGTGCGCAGCGCCCGCGCGGCCAGCGAGCGCGAGCAGCGCGAGGGGCGACGGGCCCACGACACCGCCTTCGACCAGGTCGCCGAGGAGGTCGAGGCCGGCCTCGAACGCCAGTGGGTGCGCCACTGCCTGGAGCGGCTCACCGCGCTCCAGCGCGAGTCGGTCACCCTCGCCTACTACGACGGCTACACCTACCGTGAAGTGGCCGAGCGGCTCTCGCTGCCCCTCGGCACGGTCAAGACCCGTATGCGCGACGGACTCACACGGCTGCGCGAATGCCTGGGAGGAGTCGCATGAGCGCCCTGATCGGCCTCGCGGCACAGAAGGCCCCGTCCGGTTCCACCACGCCCCGCGCCCGGGTGCCCGAGGGAGGCGCGGCATGAGCGTGTTCCGCCGCGAGGACCCCCACTCGCTCGCCGCCCCGTACGCGTTGGACGCCCTGGAGCCCGACGAGCGCCGCCGCTTCGAGAAGCATCTGGAACGCTGCGACCGCTGCCCCGCCGAGGTGCGCGCCCTGGCGGAGGACGCGGTCCGCCTCGCCTGGTCGACGGCCGTCCCCGCGCCGGCCGCGATGCGCGACCGGGTGCTCGCCGCCGTACGGAGCACTCCGCAGGAGGCCCCGGCGCAGGCGCGGCCCCAGCAGCATCTGCCACCCCACGTCTGGGGCACCGCGCCGCCACCGAAGGCGCGCGCCCGTGCGCCCAGGATGCGCCCTTTGTTCATGCCGCTCGCCACCGTGACCGCCGCCGGCGCGCTCGTCGTGGCGTCGCTGTTCGCCGTCGAGGCGGACCGGACGCGGGATCAGCTGGACGCGGAGCGCGCGCAGTCACGTGAGATCGCCCACGTTCTCACAGCGCCTGACGCCCGCGCGACCAGTGAACGGGACGCGGACGGCAATGGAATCGGAGTGATCGCCTCCGCCGAGGAGGGGAAAGCGATCGTGACGCTCAGCGGATTCGAGAACCTGCCGCGCGACCGGGTGCACCAGCTCTGGCTCATGCGCCCCGACGTGCAACCACGCTCCCTGGGCCTCTTCGACGGCGACACGCCCTTGGTCACCGACGGATTGGACACCGACGCCATGTCACTCGCCGTGACCGTCGAGCCCGACGGGGGGTCAGCGCAGCCCACCAGCCAGCCAATTGTCCAACTCGCCCTGGAATCAGTTGGATTCGGAGAGTAATCGACAACGCCCTTACGGGGTAGGTGTATACCGAGACCGCGATTCCCGAGTGCTCGGGTGGGGCGATATGGTTACGCTGCCCGGGCCGGGTGGACTCGAACGGGTGGGGAGTGACATGGAACAGATAACAGTCCGCAGGGCGCGCGTCCCTGCGATCACCTGCGGGAGCAGTGCGACCAGTTCGCGCCTCGACCGCCATCTCTCGGTGCTGAGCGGCCCCGCCGTGCCGCAGCGCGAGGCGGCCGAGGCGACCTCGCTGATGCGCGAGATCACAGCGCGTTCCCCGCATGAGAAGCGCGCCGCCAAGGACACCCGCGTCGGCCGTGTCTCGCTGTTCGCACCCCTGAGGCGGCTGCGCCGCTCGCTCTTCGGCAGCCGCTAGCACCAACGTCCTCAGCAGGAAGCCCGCGCTCAGGCGATCACACCGTCCCGGCGCAGCGCTGCGATCTCGTCGCCCGTCATCCCCACGGCGCGCAGCAGCGACTCAGTGTGTTCCCCGAGCGCGGGTACCGCCCCCATCCGTGCCTCGTCCCCGCCCGGCAGTGTGAGGGGCGGCAGCAGCGCCCTGAGCGGCCCCACCGGTGACCCCACTTCCCGCCACCGGTCCCGGGCCGCCAGTTGTGGATGCTCCGCAAGTTCGCGCACGTCCCTCAGCCGTGCGCACGCGATGCCGGCCGCCTGCAGCCGCGCCACCGCCTCGTCCGCGTCCAGGACGCGCAGCGCCCGCGCGACCGCCTCGTCCGTACGGTCCCGGTGCGCGACCCGGGCCGGGTTCGTGGCGAACGCCGGGTCATCGGCCAACTCCGGTCGTTCCAGCACCTGCTCGGCGAGCCGGCGCCACTCCCGGTCGTTCTGCACCGACAGCAGCACCCGTCCGCCGTCCGCCGTCGGATAGGCGTCGTAGGGCGCGATCACCGCGTGCGCGAGGCCCGTCCGCACCGGGGGAGTGCCGCCGTGCAGGGTGTGGTGCAGCGGGTGCCCCATCCATTCGGCGAGCGCCTCCAGCATCGACACCTCCACCGGCCCGCCCCGCCCGGTGGTGCCCCGCCGGACGAGCGCCGCGAGCACCCCCGAGAACGCGTACATCCCGGCGGCGATGTCCGCCGCCGGGATGCCCGCCTTCACCGGCTGCTCCGGGGTGCCCGTCACCGACACCAGCCCGGCCTCGCACTGCACGAGCATGTCGTACGCCCGCTTGTCCGCGTACGGCCCCGACGCCCCGTAGCCGGAGATGTCCACCGCGATCAGCCGGGGGTGCGCGGCGCACAGGGTGGCGGCGTCCAGACCGAGGCGGGCCGCCGCGCCGTGCGCGAGGTTCTGCACGAACACGTCGGCGTCCGCCACCAGCCGCCGTACGACGTCCAGTCCGCGCGGGTCCTTCAGGTCGAGGGCGAGGGACTCCTTGCCCCGGTTGCACCACACGAAGTGCGAGGCCAGGCCCCGCGCGGCGGTGTCGTAGCCGCGAGCGAAGTCACCGCCGTCGACCCGCTCGACCTTGATCACACGGGCGCCGAGGTCGGCGAGCTGCCGGGTGGCGAAGGGCGCCGCCACGGCCTGCTCGACGGCGACGACGGTGAGGCCGTCGAGGGGGAGGGGATCGCCGGTGCCGGTCAGTGAGCGCATGCCGTGGATCATGTCCCCGGCGGGCCGCCGTTGTCAGCAGGGCGTGCCGAGCGTCACGTGCCCCACCCCGGCCCGCCCCGCCGGAGCGGGCCGGAGGCCGCCCGGTCCGGCCCGTCCCCCCGAACGGGCCGGAGGATCACCTGGGGCCGGCCGCGTACGTCCGTACCGCGAGCGGCACGAACACCGCGAGGAGGACGGCGCACCAGGCCAGCGAACCGGCGACCGGGTGGGCCACCGGCCAGGCGGCACCGTCCGGGACGGGCGCGTTCCCGAACAGGTCGCGCAGGGCCGTGGTGACCGCACTGATCGGGTTCCACTCGGCGGCGGTGCGCAGCCAGCCCGGCAACCCCTCGGTCGGGATGTACGCGTTGGAGAGCAGCGGCAACAGGAAGGTCGCCCCGCCCAGTTGACCGGCGGCGTCCTCGTTCCGGGTGAGCAGGCCGAGGAAGACGCCGATCCACACCGCCGTGCACCGGAACAGCAGCAGCAGTGCGAACGCGCCGGCCGCCGCGAGCGCGCCGCCCTCGATCCGCCAGCCCACCGCCAGCCCGACCAGCAGGAACGGCACCGTCCCGGCGGCCGTGAGCACCACGTCCGCCGCCACCTGCCCGAGCGGTACTGCGGCCCGGCTCATCGGCAGGGTGCGGAACCGGTCCATCACGCCGCGGTGGGTGTCCTGGGCGGCCTGGAACATGCCGGTCATGATCCCGCCGGCCGCCGTCGCCACCAGCAGACCGGGGACCAGGAACCGCCGGTACTCCTCGCCCGGCACCGCGAGGGCGCTGCCGAAGACATAGCCGAAAAACAGCAGCATCGAGATCGGCATCGACTGGGTGAGGATCAGCAGCCCCGGGTTGTTCCGGGCCCGCCGCAGCTGACGGCCGAGCATGGCCGCGCCGTCGTACGCCAACGCGTTCATGCGGCACGCTCCTTCAGGTGGGAGGGGTCGGAGCCGGTGAGGTCCGAGGCGTCGGAGCGGTCGGTCGCGGGGGCCCCGGTGAGGCGGAGGAACACGTCGTCGAGGGTCGGCGGGCGCAGGCTCGCGTCGATCAACGGCACACCGGCCGCGTCCAGTTCGCGGACGAGTCGGGGGAGCGTCAGCGTCGGGTCGAGGGTGACCGCCCCGACCGCGTTGCGGTCCCGGTCGAACGACGGCTCCCCGCCGGTGAGGTGGTCGAGGACCCCCGCCGCCCGGACCATCGCGTCGGCGTGCGCGACGACGACCTCCGCGTAGGAGCCGATGAGCGCCTTGAGCTGGGGCGGCGAGCCACTGTGCGCGATCCGGCCCCGGTCCATCAGCACCACCTGGTCGGCGAGCCGGTCGGCCTCCTCCAGGTACTGCGTGGTCAGCAGCACGGTCGTCCCCTCCGCCTTGAGGGCGGTCACGGCGTCCTGGATCTGGTTGCGGCTGACCGGGTCGAGCCCCGTGGTCGGCTCGTCGAGGAAGAGCACCGCCGGATGCCGTATCAGGCTCGCCGCCAGGTCGAGCCGGCGGCGCATCCCGCCCGAGTACGTGGAGACCGGCCGGTCGGCTGCCTCCGCCAGCCCGAAGCGGTCGAGGAGTTCGCCCGCGCGGGCGGCGGTGTCGCGGACGCGGCGCAGCCGGGCGAACAGCCGCAGGTTCTGCCGCCCGGTGAGGTCCCCGTCCACCGATGCGTACTGCCCGGTCACACCGATCGCCCGTCGGACGGCGGCCGGTTCCCGGACCAGGTCGTGCCCCGCGATCCGCGCCGAGCCGGCGTCCGGGCGCAGCAGCGTCGTCAGCAGCCGTACGGCCGTGGTCTTGCCCGCCCCGTTCGGGCCGAGCATCCCGACCACCGAGCCCCGCTCCACGGCGAGATCCAGGCCCCGGACGGCATGGACGTCCCCGAAACGCTTCTCCAGACCTTCACTAAGTACAGCGTACGTAGAAGTCATGGGGTGACCATAGCGCACTACGTACGGTGTACGTAACTACGATGGTGGCCGAGGTGATGATCGATGGCTGGCCGACCGGCCGTACCCCAAGTGATCTGGGCGCGCCCCGAGCGCACCGGCCGAGGTCCGAGGCCCGCGTTCAGCCGTGCGGACATCGCGGCGGTGGCGGTGCGGCTCGCCGACCAGGGCGGGCTCGACGCCGTGTCGATGCGGCACGTCGCGGCCGAGCTGGGCTGCGGGACGATGTCGCTCTACAACTACGTGCCGCGCAAGGAGGACCTGCACGAGCTGATGGTCGACGCCGTCGGCGGCGAGCACGAGCTGTGGGAGCCGAGCGGGGACTGGCGGGCCGACCTGCGCCGGGTGGCCCACCAGACGCGGGAGCTGATGCGGAGGCATCCATGGCTGCCGCGGCTGATGTCACCGGTGTACGGGTTCAGCCCGAACGCGCTGCGGTTCCTGGAGCACTGCCTGGCCTGCATGGACCCGCTCGACGCGCCGTACGGCACGAAGCTCCAGCTCCTGGCGCTGCTCAACGGGTGCGTGACGACGTACGTGGCGAACGAACTGGCGACGGCGGAGCGGACGCGGGCGCTGCCCTGGTCGGAGGAGCAGGAGAACCAGGTGCGCATCGCCTATCTGGGCGGTCAGATCGCCTCCGGGGCGTATCCGCGGATGGCGGCGGCGTTCACGGAGGACGCGGGGCCGATCGATCTGGAGGCCGTGTTCGCGTGGATGCTGGACCGGGTGCTGGACTCGTTCGCCCCCTGAGGCCGAGCCCGGCGGCGGGTCCGCCTCACAGCAGCGTGAACTGGCCCTCCGGGCCTTCCTCGTCGTGGTCCAGCACCGAGGCCGGTCGGCGCGCGGACTCCGCCACCGGCAGGACGCCCGCCGTGCGCAGCTCCTCCGCCGTGAGCTGATCCTTCACCGTCACCTCGGCCTGACTCGGCCGCAGTTCGGCCAGGAGCGCCAGGACCGTGATCAGCTCCAGGAGTTCCGACGTCCAGGTCTGGGGCCAGGTTGCGGGGCGGACGGCCTCCAGCGTGCCCGGTCGCGCGGGCTCCGTGCGGCGGGCGAACCACGCGTCGAGGACACGGACACCGCCCACGTGGAAGTCCCAGGCACCGGCCGGCACCGGCGAGACACGGCCCTCGTCGAGCAGGAGGGCCTCCTCGTCGGGGTCGTAGCGCAGTTCCACCGGGCGGGCCGGGAGCGGGGCGCGGACGTAGGGGCGCCGGCCGCCGGGCAGCTTGGGGCGGTCGCCGTCGCGGCGCATCAGCCAGAGGGCGCGGCGGCCCACCTCGACACCCCGGAACCAGGTGTCCGGGTCCGGGGTGAGGGGGACCTCCGTGCCTCGGGGGCCCGGGCGCGCGGTCACCAGGATCCAGGCGAGCACGTCCAGCGGGCCGACGCGGTCGGCGCCCACCCGGTCGGCGAGGAACCCCGTGAGACCGGGGGCCAGGTTCGGTTCCCGGCCGCCGGGCCGCCGGTACAGGGGGCGGACCCTGCCGGGGCGCGGGCCGTGCGGGGGAGTCAGGGGCAGGAGCGAGGTGGCGAGGAGCGGCGGCCCGGAGGGTTCGGGCGCGCCCGACTGCTCCACCACGAACACCTGGTGCCCGTCCGCGACCCGCCACAGCTCGGGGCGGGCCGCGTCGATGAGGCGGTGGTCGGGGATGAGCCACTGTTCGTCGAAGGGCGCGGCGAGGACCCGTACGGGCTCGGGGCAGGGGCCCGACTCGCGTGCCAGCCGGCCGGTGCCGCCGGACCGGCCCGGCAGCGCGGGGACCGCGGAGGCGAGGGTGCGGGAGCGCGTGGGACCGAACAGGGCCTCGCGGTCCGGGCCCTCCGCCTTCATCAGCGCGTCCCAGCGGGCCTTGAGAGAGGCCGCGTCGGGAGCCGCCGGCCACCCCCGGCCCAGCCGCGGCGGTGCGACGGACCACGGCATGAGGTCCGCGAGCAGCGGAGCGTCGTCGTGCGTCACGCGGGGCATCGTACGACCTCGTCAGTGGGCGTCGAGCGTGACCGTGAAGGAGAAGCGGTCGCCGCGGTAGTGGATGACCGCGACGTCCAGGACGCGGCCCGACTCGTCGTAGGTGACGCCCGTGTAGTGCAGGATCGGGCTGAGCAGCGGGATCTGGAGCAGACGGGCCGTCTCCGGGTCCGCGAGGCGGGCCTCGACGGTGTCGGTGATGCGGCTGATGGCCACGCCGACGGCGTCGCGGAGCACCTTGGTCATCGGCCAGCGCAGCAGGTCCTCCCGGTCGATGCGTTCGGCCAGCTCCGGACGGACGTAGTTGCGGGCGTGGTTGGTGGGTTCCCCCGTCCGTTCGTCGCCGCGCAGCCGGTGGTAGGTGGCCACCTCGGTCAAGTCGGGGAAGTACTCCGAGAGTTCACCCGACAGAGGGGTGCTGCCCTGCTCCAGCAGCTCGGTCGTCATGCCCGACTGCTGGGCCACGATCGCGTCCACCGAGCCGAGCAGCCGCACGGGCGTGCCCCGTTGCGCGCCCGGCTCGATGAACGTGCCGCGCCGCCGGTGCCGGCTGATCAGCCCCTCGTCCTCCAGCTCCTTCAGGGCCTGCCGCATGGTCAGCACGCTCACCCCGTAGTGCCCGGCCAGCTGCTCCTCGGTGGGCAGGCGCAGCGGGTCGTGGGGTGAGCGGCCCAGTATCGAGGCGCGCAGGGACTGCGAGACCTGATACCAGAGGGGCAGCTTGCGGTTCAGGACGATCGAGTCCGGGGCGAAGGAGGTCACGACGTTATCCGTACCCGGCCCGGCGCGGTCAGCGCAACGGACCGAAGTGGCGCTGGAGGCCCGACCAGACGTCGTCGTACCCCTGCTGGAGATGGTCCGCCCGGGCCGCCTGCGCGGTCGTCAGGATCGGCCACCGGGTCTCGAACATGAAGGCGAGCCCGTCGTCGATCTTCTGCGGTGCCAGCTCGGCGGCGCTCGCCCGGTCGAAGGTCTCCCGGTCGGGACCGTGCGCGGACATCATGGTGTGCAGCGAGCCGCCGCCGGGCACGAAGCCCCCTTCCCCGGCCGCCTTGGCGTCGTAGGCGCCCTCGATGAGGCCCATGTACTCGCTCATCACGTTCCGGTGGAAGTACGGCGGCCGGAACGTGTCCTCGCCCACCAGCCAGCGCGGCGCGAACACCACGAAGTCCACACCGGCCAGCCCCGGCGTGTCCGACGGCGACGTCAGCACCGTGAAGATCGACGGGTCCGGGTGGTCGTACGAGATCGAGCCGATGACGTTGAACCGCCGCAGGTCGTAGACGTAGGGGGTGTAGTTGCCGTGCCAGGCGACCACGTCGAGCGGTGAGTGGTCGTAGACGGCGGTCCAGAGGTTCCCGCAGAACTTGTTGACCACCTCCACCGGGCCCTCCACGTCCTCGTACGCCGCCACCGGCGCCCGGAAGTCACGGGCGTTGGCGAGGCCGTTGGCGCCGATCGGACCGAGGTCGGGGAGGCGGAAGGGGGCGCCGTAGTTCTCGCAGACGTAGCCGCGGGCGGTGGTGTCGAGGAGTTCGACGCGGAAGCGGACGCCGCGCGGGACCAGCGCTACCTCGCCGGGCTCCGCGTGGAGGAGGCCGAACTCGGTGCGCAGGAGGAGGCCGCCCCGCTCCGGGACGATCAGCAGCTCGCCGTCGGCGTCGCTGAAGACCCGCTCCATCGAGGACGTGGCGTGGTACAGGTGCACGGCCATGCCGGAGCGCTGGGCCGCGTCGCCGTTGCCCCCGAGCGTCCACAGGCCGGCCAGGAAGTCGGTGCCCGCCGCGGGTTCCGGGAGGGGGTTCCAGCGCAGCCGGTTGGGATCGGGGACCGTCTCGGTGAAGGGGGCCGTGCGCAGCGTGCCGTTGTCCGCGCGGGTGAAGGCCGGGTGCGCGGCCGACGGGCGGACGCGGTAGAGCCAGGAGCGGCGGTTGTGCGCCCGGGGCTCGGTGAAGGCGGTGCCGCTGAGCTGCTCCGCGTACAGGCCGAGCGGGGCGCGCTGGGGTGAGTTGCGGCCCTGCGGCAGCGCGCCCGGGACCGCCTCCGAGGCGTGTTCGTTGCCGAAACCGGAGAGGTACTCCAGCCCTTCGGCCGTCTTCCTGACGTCCCCGCTCATGATCGCTCCCTCGCGCTCCTGATTCCTATGCATCACCGTAGGATTCGAGCGGGGTGGGCGCAAGAGGGCCGATGGCCGGGTCGCGGCAAGCCGCGGCGCGTCGTGTCGTCACATCGGGTGCCGTCGGGGCGGGCCTGAGAACCGGACCCGAGGAGGATCCGTCTTGTCAGTGCGGTGCTCTACGCTCCCGGCAGGCCCTGGACGTGCGGATGTTCGTCGTCCGCAGTGTTCGACCGCTGAGCGGGAGTGGCGGTACCGGCCGTACCTGTATCCGGAAGCTCATCGGACCTCGGCGGAAAGGCATCATGAAGCCCGTGTCCCAGGCGACCTCCTTGCGCCGCGCACCCGTGCAGCGGCGCAGTGCCGAACGACTGACCAGGATCCTCGACGCCTGCGCCGACCTCCTCGACGAGGTGGGCTACGACGCGCTGAGCACCCGTGCCGTGGCGCTGCGCGCGGGTGTCCCCATCGGCTCCGTCTACCGCTTCTTCGGCAACAAGCGCGCGATGGCCGACGCGCTCGCCGAACGCAACCTCGACCGGTTCGCCGAGCGGGTCGGACGCCGTCTGGAGGGCACCGGCGACCGGGACTGGCGCACCGCCATGGACGCCGTCCTCGACGAGTACCTCGACATGAAGCGCCACGCCCCCGGCTTCGCCCTCATCGACTTCGGCAACCAGATCCCCGTGGGCGGCAGCCGGCAGGAGCCCAACACCCGCGTCGCCGACCGCCTCTCCGAGCTGCTCTCCGCCTATATCGGCCGCACCCCCGACGAGGACCTGCGCCGGGTCTTCCTCATCGCCGTCGAGACCGCCGACACCCTCGTCCACCTCTCCTTCCGGGTCTCGCCCGAGGGGGACGCGCGGATCATCGAGGAGATGCGGCAGCTGCTGCGGGCCTATCTCGCGCGCGTCCTGGACTGACTCGATCCGCCCCGGCCCCGCTCGCCCCTCCCGCTGATGCATACCGGTCGGTATGCTCGGCTGCGGCGCCGCGCGACCCAGCGTGCGCGGCGCCCGTCCGAGCGCCAACGCCGTCGCCCTCCGGGAGGACCCGTGTCCACCACCCCCGACTCCCGCACCGCCCTGCGGATCTGCCCGCTCTGCGAGGCCACCTGCGGGCTCACCCTCACCATCGAGGGCACCCGGGTCACCAAGGCCCGCGGCGACCGGGACGATGTGTTCAGCAAGGGGTTCATCTGCCCGAAGGGCGCCTCGTTCGGCGCGGCCGACGGCGACCCCGACCGGCTGCGCACCCCGCTGGTCCGCGAGGACGGGGAACTGCGCGAGGCCACCTGGGCGGAGGCGTTCGACGCCGTCGCCGCCGGACTGCGCCCGGTCGTCGACGCGCACGGCCCGCACGCCGTCGGCGTCGTCCTCGGCAACCCGAACGTGCACACCATGGCGGGCGCCCTCTACCCGCCCGTCCTCCTCGCCGGACTCGGCACCCGCAGCCTGTTCACCGCCTCCACGGTCGACCAGATGCCCAAGCACGTCTCCAGCGGACTCCTGTACGGCGACGCCCACGCCATCCCCGTACCGGACCTCGACCGCACCGACCACCTGCTGCTCCTCGGCGCCAACCCGCTCGAGTCCAACGGCAGCCTGTGCACCGCCCCCGACTTCCCCGGCAGGCTCAAGGCGCTCAGGGCCCGCGGCGGCACCCTCACCGTCGTCGACCCCCGGCTGACACGCACCGCCAAGCTCGCCGACCGGCACGTCGCGATCCGCCCCGGCACCGACGCGCTGCTCCTCGCGGCGATGGCGCACGTCCTCTTCGAGGAGGACCTCGTCGACCTCGGCGACCTGGCCCCCCACGTCCTCGGCGTCGAGGAACTCGCCGAAGCCGTTGGGGGGTTCAGCCCCGAGGCCGCCGCCGTCGCCTGCGACGTGGACGCCGCCGTCATCCGGGACATGGCCCGTGAACTGGCCGCCGCGCCGACCGCCGCCGTCTACGGCCGCATCGGCAGCTGCACCGTCCCGCACGGCACCCTCGCCAGCTGGCTCGTCGACGTCCTCAACATCCTCACCGGCAACCTCGACCGGCCCGGCGGGGCCCTCTTCCCGCACTCCGCCACGGACAAGACGCCCCGGCCCGCCGGACCCGGCCGCGGCTTCGCCCTCGGACGGTGGCGCAGCCGGGTCGGCGGCCACCCCGAGGCCAAGGGCGAGCTGCCGCTGTCCGCGCTCGCCGAGGAGATCGACACGGCCACCGCCGAGGGCAGCCCCGTCCGCGCCCTGATCGTCGTCGCCGCCAACCCGGTGCTCTCGGCGCCCGACGGCGACCGTCTCGACAAGGCGCTCGACTCGCTGGACTTCATGGTCAGCGTCGACCCCTATCTGAACGAGACCGCCCGCCACGCCGATGTCGTCCTGCCGCCGCCCCCGCCCTCGCAGGCCCCCCACTTCGACTTCGCGTTCAACGCGTTCGCCGTCCGCAACCAGGTCCGCTACAACCGCGCCGCCGTGCCCCTGGAGGACGGCCGCATGGCGGAGACCGAGATCCTGGCCCGCCTCACCCTCGCCACCACCGGCATGCACGGCGCCGACCCCTCCGCCGTGGACGACCTGGTCATCGGCCAGACCCTCGGCAGGGCCGTCAAGGAGACCCACTCGCCCGTCCACGGCCGTGACCCGAAGGAACTCGCCGCCCTGCTCACCGGCGAGAGCGGCCCCGAACGGCGGCTCGACATGATGCTGCGCCTCGGCCCGTACGGCGACGGCTTCGGCGCCCGCCCCGACGGCCTGAACCTGGAGCGGCTGCTCGCCCACCCGCACGGCATCGACCTCGGCCCGCTCGGGCCCCGGCTGCCCCAGCCGCTGAAGACGGTGAGCGGGAAGGTCGAACTGCTGCCACGGCCGATCGTCGACGATCTGCCGAGGCTCCGCACGGCCCTGCGCGAGCGCCCCGACGGCCTCGTCCTCATCGGCCGCCGCCATCTGCGGTCCAACAACAGCTGGCTGCACAACATCCCCGCCCTCACCGGCGGCTCCAACCGCTGCACCCTGCACCTCCACCCCGACGACGCCGCACGCCTCGGCATCGCCGACGGGGACGCCGTACGGATCAAGGGCGCCGGGGGAGAGGTCACCGCCCCCGCCGAGGTCACCGACGGCGTACGCCGGGGCGTCGTGAGCCTTCCGCACGGCTGGGGACACGACCGGCCGGGGACCCGGATGAGCCACGCCGCGCTCGACCCCGGCGTCAACGTCAACCAGCTGCTCGACGGCTCGCTCCTTGACCCACTGTCGGGCAACGCGGTCCTCAACGGAGTGCCCGTGGAGGTAGCGCGAGCAGGCGCAACGCTGTGACCAGGAGTTTTGCGCTTATTGCTCGCATGTCAACGTCTTGTTAACGCTTGTGGGGCCGCCCTAACGTCGTCGCACCGCCGGTGCCCTGGTGGGAGTTCAAGGGCGAACGTTAGGTATCCACATGTTGACCATCCTCGGCTTCGCCATGATCGCGACCTTCCTGGTCCTGATCATGATGAAGAAGATGTCGCCGATCGCGGCGCTCGTGCTGATCCCCGCTCTCTTCTGCGTCTTCGTAGGGAAGGGCGCCAAGCTCGGCGACTACGTCATCGAGGGGGTGGGCAACCTCGCGCCCACCGCCGCGATGCTCATGTTCGCCATCGTCTACTTCGGCCTCATGATCGACGTCGGTCTCTTCGACCCGATCGTCCGGGGCATCCTGAAGTTCTGCAAGGCCGACCCGCTGCGCATCGTCCTCGGCACGGCCCTGCTCGCCGCGATCGTCTCGCTCGACGGCGACGGCTCGACCACCTTCATGATCACCGTCTCGGCGATGTACCCGCTGTACAAGCGCCTGAAGATGAGCCTGGTCGTGATGACCGGTGTCGCCGCCACCGCCAACGGCGTGATGAACACGCTGCCCTGGGGCGGCCCGACCGCCCGCGCCGCCACCGCGCTCAAGCTCGACGCGGGCGACATCTTCGTCCCGATGATCCCGGCGCTCGCCGTCGGCCTGCTCTTCGTGTTCGTGCTCTCGTACTTCCTCGGTCTGCGTGAGCGCAAGCGCCTCGGTGTGCTGAGCCTCGACGAGGTCCTGGAGCAGGACAAGATCGTCAAGGACGAGGAGCAGGAGCAGTCCGAGGAGACCGTGCTCGTCGGCGCGGGCGCCTCCGCCTCCGCCGCCGGCTCCGGTGACGACAACGGCCGTACGACGAAGACCACCGGCGGCGCCGGCTCCGGCACGGACGCCGACCCCGAGGACGACGACTCCGACGACGTCCGCCTCCAGGGCCTGGACCCCGACCGTCCGACGCTGCGCCCCAAGCTGTACTGGTTCAACGCGCTGCTCACGGTCACGCTGCTCACCGCCATGATCATGGAGTGGCTGCCGATCCCGGTGCTCTTCATCCTCGGCGCCGCGCTTGCCCTGACGGTCAACTTCCCCCACATCCCCGACCAGAAGGCCCGGCTCGCCGCCCACGCCGACAACGTCCTCAACGTCTCGGGCATGGTCTTCGCCGCCGCCGTCTTCACCGGCGTCCTCCAGGGCACCGGCATGGTCGACTCCATGGCCAAGTGGATCGTCGACGGCATCCCCGAGGGCATGGGCCCGCACATGGCCCTCGTCACCGGCTTCCTGAGCCTGCCGCTCACGTACTTCATGTCCAACGACGGCTTCTACTTCGGCGTCCTGCCGGTCCTCGCCGAGGCCGGTGCCGCGCACGGTGTCTCGCCCCTGGAGATCGCCCGCGCCTCCCTCGTCGGCCAGCCGCTGCACATGTCCAGCCCGCTCGTCCCCGCCGTCTACGTCCTCGTCGGCATGGCGAAGGTCGAGTTCGGCGACCACACCAGGTTCGTGGTGAAGTGGGCGGCGGTCACCTCGCTGGTCATCCTGGGCGCCGGAATCCTGATGGGCATCATCTGAGTCACGGGCGTCAACCGAACCAGGGAGAAGCGTCATCATGAGGCCCGGCAGGAATCGCGGCTGGCTGCTCCGTCTCGTCATCGCCTTCAGCTTCGCGCAGGGGGCGGTGTCGATGGCGCGGCCCGCCGTCTCCTACCGGGCCCTCGCGCTGGGCGCCGACGAGCGGGCGATCGGTGTGATCGCGGGGGTCTACGCCCTGCTCCCGCTGTTCGCCGCCGTACCGCTCGGCCGGCGGACCGACCAGGGGCGGTGCGCGCCCCTGCTGCCCGTCGGCGTGGTGCTCATCACCGGCGGCTGTGTCCTGAGCGGTCTGGCGAACTCCCTGGTGACGATGGCCGTATGGAGCGGGGTGATGGGCCTCGGCCATCTCTCCTTCGTCATCGGCGCCCAGTCGCTGGTCGCCCGGCAGTCCGCGCCGGACGAACACGACCGCAACTTCGGCCACTTCACCATCGGCGCCTCGCTCGGCCAGCTGATCGGCCCGATCGCCGCGGGCGCCCTGATCGGTGGCCCGGACATGGCGCGGACCAGTGCCCTGGCCCTGGTGGTCGCGGGGGCCGGCGCCGCGGTCGCGCTCACCTCGCTGTGGCGCATTGAGCGCCCGGTCGACCCCAAGTCCCGTACGGAGCAGGGCGAGCGGGTGCCCGTGCACCGCATCCTGCGGACCCGAGGTGTGCCGGGGGGCATCCTCATCAGCCTCGCGGTGCTGTCGGCGACCGACATCCTCACCGCCTACCTCCCGGTCGTCGGTGAGGACCGGGGCATCGCGCCGTCCGTCATCGGCCTGCTGCTGAGTCTGCGGGCCGCCGCCACCATCGCCTGCCGTCTGGTGATGACGCCCATGCTGCGGTGGCTCGGCAGGAGCGCGCTGCTCACGGTGACCTGTGGGCTCGGGGCCGTGCTGTGCGCGGGGATCGCGGTGCCGGTGCCGGTGTGGGCGCTGGCCCTGGTGCTCGCCGCGCTCGGCTTCTGCCTGGGCGTCGGCCAGCCGCTGTCCATGACGACGGTCGTGCACGCCGCCCCGGACGACGCCCGCTCCACCGCCCTCGCGCTGCGGCTCACGGGCAACCGGCTCGGACAGGTCGCGGCGCCCGCCGCCGCGGGTCTGATCGCCGGGGTCGCGGGCGTGGCCGCGCCGTTCGTGCTGCTCGGCGTGCTGCTGCTGGTGTCGTCGGGGATCGCCCTGCGCTCCCCGGCCGGTCCGGAGCGGGGGAGCGGCGGGGAGGACACCTCGGCGGGGAGCGGCGGCAGGGACGGTTCCGCCGGGGGGCGCGGCGGCAGGGACGGTTCCGCCGGGGGGAGCGGCGGCAGGGACGGTTCCGCCGGGGGCGCGGCTCCCGGGGCCAGGGCGGTCTTGGGCCGGAAGAGGGATATCTGACGGGGCGTGAGGCGCGGCTCCCGCCTCCTCCCCCGTGATGTGACAGAGAGTCAGGTGAAAGCGTGATTTGTATGACAATCACCTGACTCGGAGGTCTTGCATGTCCACCTCGTCCCGCCCCCGCCGCGCCGGAGCACGCGCGAGTGCCGCCGTCCTCGCGACGCTCACCGCCACGGGAGCCACCATGATCTCGGCACCGGCCGCCGTCGCGGCGCCGGGCGACCCCGACGTCAAGATCCACAGGGTGGGCTTCCCGTTCAGCAACCAGCGCCACCAGCCGAACGTCTGCGACTTCTATCTGGCCGCGTTCAACTTCCGCCGGGGGCAGAGCATCGCCTGGACGATCGACAAGCTGCCGCCCGCCGCGGTCCCCAACCCCATCGCCGAGGGCGCCATCGCGCTCGGGGACGACGGCAGCGGCTACACCCCGCCGGTGACGCCCGAGGGGGCCGTGCGGTTCCAGGAGGGCGACTACCGGCTGACCTGGCGGATCGTCGGCGAGGCGGCCGCACCCAAGTTCAAGGACTTCAACGTGAACTGCCCCGTCGCCCCCAACGGGGGCCCGCCCGCCGGCGGTGGCGGTCTCGCCATGACCAAGGACTTCTCCCCGGTCGCCGGGGCGGCCACCGTGGGCCTCGCCGCCGTGGGCGGGGTCGCCTATCTGCGGCTGCGCCGTCGTCGCGCCGATGGCGCCGCGTAGACGCGCCCCGAGGCCCTGGTTCCGGACGCGCGCCTACCGCCTCACACGGACGATCGTGCTGACGGTCGTGCTGGTGGTGAGCGTCGCGAACTGGGCGAAGGACGAGGAGCGGGCCGGCCCCCACGGGCCCGGCCTCGCCGGGGCCCAGCGGGGGGCGCGCGATGCGGGGGCATCGCGCGCCCCGGCGCCCCGGTACTCCCCGTCCCCGCGCTCCACGCCGTCGCCCGCACCGTCGCCCCCGGCGCGCCCGACGGCGACGACCGCGCCCCGCACCTCCCCGGACGCGCCCACCGTGCCCGGGTCTCCCGCGGGTGCGGCCTCGGGGGCGGCCTCCACGTCGGCCCGTCGCCCCGGAGCGGCACCGCCCGGCGGCGACGCACCGGGCTCGCCGGCGGGCGGGGGGACGCCCACGGGCGCCGGTGCCGGTGCGAGCGCGACCGCTGCCACGGGGCGCCCGGGGTCCGCAGGGTCCGCGGCGCCGGGAGGGTCCGCCCCCGCCGATGCCGTCGGCCAGTCCGCCCGCCCGACCGCCGGGCGGCCGGCGCGACCGCCCGGGTCCGCCGGGTCCCGTACGCTCCCGGACTCGCCGGCGAAGACCCTCGTCATCCCCTACCTCGGTATCAAGGCCCCGGTCATGGCGCTGCGCCTCGACCGCGAGGGGCGGCTGCCCGCGCCACCGGACGACCGGCCGAAGCTGGTCGGCTGGTACGCGGCGGGCCCGGCGCCCGGGGGCCCCGGCACGGCGGTCGTGGTCGGCCACCGCGACACCCGTACGGGACCCGCCGTGTTCGCGGCGCTGGAGATGGTCGAACGGGGCCGCCTCGTCGAGGTCCGGCGCGCGGACGGCCGTACCGCCGTCTACACGGTGGACGCCGTGAAGACGTACGAAAAGGCCCGCTTCCCCAACGAGCTGGTCTACGGCACCCGGAACCGCCCCGAGCTGCGCCTGATCACCTGCGGCGGGGTGTACGACCGGAGGAAGGGCTACGCGAGCAACGTCGTCGTCTTCGCCCACCTCACCGGGGTCCGGGGACCCGAGCGGAAGGGGTGACCCGGAGCGCGGGGGAGCGGTGGTCGGCTCCTCGGCGGCTCCGGGGGCGTACGGGCGCACGCGCGGTCCGGCCCCGGCGCGGCCGACGCCCCGGAGCCGGTGGTTCCGTTACAGGTGTGGGCATGACCTCGAACCACGCCCGTACCCGGCACCCCGCTCCCGGCCGGCGCCTCACCCGCGCCCGTGTCGCCCTCGGAGCGGCCGCCTGTCTGATCGCCGTCGGGGCCCCCACGGCGTACGCCACCCTCGCCGGCGACGCCACCCTCGCCGGCGACGCCGCGACCGCTCCCGTCGTCGCGCCGGGACGCGGAGCGCCGTACATCGAGACGCGGCTGTTCTTCGGCACGGAGCGGCCCGATGGCGGGCCGGCCGTCACCGACGAGGAGTTCATGGACTTCGTCGACCGGGAGGTCACACCCGGCTTCCCCGGAGGGCTCACCGTGCAGCGGGGGCGCGGACAGTGGCGGGACGCGAGCGGGGCCATCGAGACCGAGCGCTCGTACGAGCTGACGCTGCTGTACCCGGTGTCGGCGGCCGGAGCGAGCGACCGGAAGATCGAGGAGATCCGCCGCGACTACCGGACGGCCTTCGGCCAGGAGGCGGTGGCCAGGGTGGACGACCGCACCCGGGTCGACTTCTGACACGGCCCCTCCGGACGGGGCGGTCGTCACAGCCCTCCGCTCTGGTGCCGGAAAACTATCAGAGCTAGTTTTTGGTGCGGACCACTCGGCGGCACGGCGGAAGGCACCATGATGAAGGCACACGACGGCATGTACATCGGCGGCGACTGGCGGCCCGCCACCGCCACCGGCACGATCGACGTGGTGAACCCGGTCGACGAACAGGTGATCGGCCGGGTCCCGGCCGGCACCGCCGAGGACGTCGACGCCGCCGTCCGCGCCGCCCGTGCCGCCCTGCCGGGCTGGGCCGCCACACCGCCCGCCGAGCGCGGCGCGGTGATCGGCGCGCTGCGGGACGCGCTCGCCGCGCGCCGGGAGGAGATCGCCGGGACGGTGACGGCGGAGCTGGGCTCGCCGCTGCCGTTCTCCCAGAAGGTGCACGCCGACCTGCCGATCGCGGTCGCGGGCTCGTACGCCGAACTGGCCGCGACGTACGCCTTCGAGGAGAAGGTCGGCAACTCCGCCGTGTTCCACGAACCCATCGGTGTCGTCGGCGCGATCACCCCCTGGAACTACCCGCTGCACCAGATCGTCGCCAAAGTCGCCCCGGCGCTCGCGGCGGGCTGCACGGTCGTCCTGAAGCCCGCCGAGGACACCCCGCTCGTCGCCCAGTTGTTCGCGGAGGCCGTGCACGAGGCTGGAGTGCCCGCCGGGGTGTTCAACCTGGTCACCGGCCTCGGCGCGGTCGCCGGGCAGGCCCTCGCCGCGCACGACGGCGTCGACATGGTGTCCTTCACCGGCTCGACGGCCGTCGGCCGCGTCATCGGCGCGACCGCCGGTGGGGCGATCAAGCGGGTGGCCCTGGAACTCGGCGGCAAGTCCGCCAACGTCATCCTCCCGAGCGCCGACCTCGCCAAGGCGGTCGCCGTCGGCGTCGCCAACGTCATGTCCAACTCGGGCCAGACGTGCAGCGCCTGGACCCGGATGCTCGTGCACACCTCCCAGTACGAGCAGGCGGTCGAGCTGGCCGCGACCGCCGCCGCGAAGTACGGCGAGCGCCTCGGCCCCCTGGTCAACGCCAAGCAGCGGGACCGGGTGCGCGGCTACATCGAGAAGGGCCTCGCCGAGGGCGCCCGGCTGGTCGCCGGCGGCCCCGAAGCCCCGCGCGGGCAGGGCTACTTCGTGAGCCCCACCGTCCTGGCCGACGTGACCCCCGGGATGACCGTCGCCCAGGAGGAGATCTTCGGCCCCGTGCTGTCCGTCCTGCGCTACGAGGACGAGGAGGACGCCCTGCGCATCGCCAACGGCACGGTGTACGGGCTCGCCGGTGCCGTCTGGGCCGGCGACGAGGCCGAGGCGGTCGCCTTCGCCCGTCGCATGGACACCGGTCAGGTCGACATCAACGGCGGCCGCTTCAACCCGCTGGCGCCCTTCGGCGGTTACAAGCAGTCGGGCGTGGGCCGTGAACTGGGCGCCCACGGGCTGGCCGAGTACCTCCACACCAAGTCGCTCCAGTTCTAGACAGCGGCAGTCCACGGCCGGCGCTGGGTCGGACGAGCCGGCCGCTCCCGACTGACCGTTTCCAGGCAAGATGTGCCGTTGCCGTTGCCGTCACTGTTGCCCTTTCCCCTGCCGTCGTCGACCGTCGCCCGTCGCCCGTCCCCCTAGGAGAGTCGTTCCGTCATGACCGTTCGAGCCGCCGTACTGCCCGCCGTCGGGGCGCCGTTGGAGATCGCCGAGATCGAGCTGCCGGAGCCGGGGCCCGGCCAGGTCCGGGTGCGGCTCGCCGCCGCCGGGGTCTGCCACTCCGACCTGTCGCTGTCCGACGGGACGATGCGGGTGCCGGTGCCCGCCGTGCTGGGGCACGAGGGCGCGGGGACGGTGCTGGCCGTCGGTGAGGGTGTCACCCATGTCTCGCCCGGGGCCGGTGTCGTCCTCAACTGGGCACCATCCTGCGGGAGTTGCCACGCCTGCTCGCTCGGCGAGGTGTGGCTGTGCGCGAACGCGCTGGCCGGCGTGGGGAACGTGTACGCCCGGCGCGCCTCGGACGGCACGGACCTCCACCCCGGCCTGAACGTGGCCGCGTTCGCGGAGGAGACGGTGGTGGCCGCCGGGTGTGTCCTCCCCGCCCCGGACGGTGTTCCGCTCACCGACGCGGCACTTCTCGGCTGTGCCGTGCTGACCGGGTACGGGGCGGTCCACCACTCGGCGCGCGTGCGGGAGGGCGAGACCGTCGCGGTGTTCGGCGTCGGCGGGGTGGGGCTCGCGGCGCTCCAGGCGGCCCGGATCGCTGGCGCGTCGCGGATCGTGGCGGTGGACGTCTCCCCGGCGAAGCAGGAGCTGGCGCGGGCGGCCGGGGCCACTGAGTTCGTCCTCGCCTCCGAGGACACCGCGCGTGAGATCCGGGCGCTGACCGGGAAGCAGGGGGTGGACGTCGCCGTGGAGTGCGTGGGTCGGGCGGTGACCATCCGTACGGCCTGGGAGTCCACGCGGCGGGGCGGGCGTACGACGGTCGTCGGGATCGGCGGCAAGGACCAGCAGGTCACGTTCAACGCGCTGGAGATCTTCCACTGGGGGCGCACGCTGTCCGGCTGCGTCTACGGCAACTCCGACCCGGCGCGGGACCTGCCGGTCCTGGCCGACCACGTCCGGGCCGGCCGTCTGGACCTCGGCGCACTGGTCACGGACCGCATCTCACTGGACGACATCCCGGCGGCCTTCACCAACATGCGCGCGGGCAAGGGGGGCCGCGCGGTGGTGACGTTCTGACCTGCGTACGCACGGTGCGGGTGGGTGGGTGCTGATGAACCCACCCGTGCACAACCGTTGACCGGCATACCGTCCGGTCAGTACGTTCCCCGGAACGTCCCCGCACCCATCGGAGCGTGCACGCATGGACACCGCCCCTTCTCCCCGTCCCCAGCAGCCCGACCCCCGCCACCGCCGCAAGGTCGCCACGGCCGCGGCCCTCGCCTCGGCGGTCGAGTGGTACGACTACTTCGTGTTCGGCATCGCCGCGGCCCTCGTCCTCGGCGACCTCTACTTCCCCGCCGGCAGCTCCTCCGCGGGAGTCCTCGCCGCGTTCGCCACCTTCGCCGTCGGCTTCCTCGCCCGCCCCCTCGGCGGGATAGTCGCCGGTCACCTCGGCGACAAGCGCGGCCGCAAGCCGATGCTGGTCCTGGCCCTCACCCTGATGGGCCTCGCCACCACCGGCATCGGTCTCCTCCCCACGTACGAGACGATCGGGATCGCCGCTCCGGTCCTGCTCGTCCTCCTCCGTGTCGCCCAGGGCGTCGCCGTCGGCGCCCAGTGGGGCGGCGCGATGCTGCTCGCCACCGAGTACGCCCCCGAGGGCAAACGCGGCGTCTACGGCAGCTTCGTCCAGCTCGGCGTGCCGATCGGCGTGGTGAGCGCCAACACCGTGTTCCTCGTCGTGGGCGCGGCCACCAGCGAGACCGCGTTCGCCGCGTGGGGCTGGCGGATCCCCTTCCTGATCGGCCTGTTCGTCCTCGGCCTGGCCTGGTACATCCACCGCCGGGTCGAGGAGACCCCGGAGTTCCGGGCGGCGGAACGGGCGCTGGCGGAGAAGGAGAAGAGCGAGAAGGGCTCGCCGCTGCGGACGATCCTCCGCGGCCACCTCGGCACCGTCTTCCTCGCCGGCGGCTCCTTCGCCGTGAACACCGCGACGTTCTACATCCTCATCACCGGCGTCCTCGACTACACCACCCGCGAGCTCGACATGAAGCGCGGCGCCGTCCTCGCCGTCTCGCTCTGCGTCAGCCTCACCCAGCTCGTCCTGATCCCCGCCGCCGCGGCCCTCTCCGACCGGGTCGGCCGGATCCGGATCTACGCGTTCGGCGCGGCCGGCATCGCCCTGTGGGCCGTGCCCCTGTTCCTGCTCATCGACACCGGGTCCCTGGTGTGGCTGGCCGTCGGCACGTTCGTCGCCAGCTGCTTCCTCAGCATCATGTACGGGCCCCAGGCCGCCCTGTTCGCCGAGCTGTTCACACCCGAGATGCGCTACACGGGCGCCTCGCTCGGCTACCAGATCGCGGCGGTGTTCGGCGGCGGGCTCGCCCCGTTCCTGATGGTGCTGCTCCTGGAGGCCACGGGTACGTCCATGGCCGTGTCCGCCTACATCATCGTGCTCTCGGTGGTGGCGCTCGGCTCGATCAGGATCCTCGCCCGCAGGGCGACCACGCGCACCGAACCGGCCCCCCGGGCGGAGCCGGCGGAACACGTCGGTCAGCCGCCCCGCACGAAGTCACGTCCCTAGGCCCTGTCGTCAAATTCCCACCTACCCCGCGACGCCATGCACGCGCTCTCGACGCACCGGGCCCCGACCCGAGTACGTCCAGTACACGGGTCAGGGCCCGGCACGCCGAGAGCACGCACCTGACGCCGCGGGGCCGCCCTTGGGGCGACGGCGGGAAATTGACGACGGGGCCTAGGAGGTCCGCCCGCGTTCGGGCCGTGGCTCCGGAACCGTGTCCGGGGCCACGGCCACCGCCACACCCGCCACCTCGGCCGCGGCGGTCACCTCGGTGGTGTCCGCCGCGTCCCGCGCCCCCGCCCTCCTCCGGGACCGTGACACCGCCACACCCGCCAGGCACAGCGCGCCCCCGGCCAGGGTGAGCAGGCCCGGCACCTCGCCCAGCGCCAGCCACGACATCAGGACGACGAGCGCGGGCACGGCGTACGTGGTCGCGCCCATCCGGCTCGCGGTCGTCCGGGCCAGGGCGTACGCCCAGGTCGTGAAGGCCAGCGCGGTCGGGAAGACGCCCAGGTAGACCATGTTGAGCGTCGCGGAGACCGGCGCGTCGGCCGCCTCCCGCACCAGCTGCCCGGCGAACGGCAGGCACAGCACCGCGCCGACGAGACAGCCGAAGGTGGTCACCTGGAGGGCGCTCGCCGAGCCCAGCGCCGGCTTCTGCGCGACCACACCGCCCGCGTACGCCACCGCCGCGAGCACACACAGCACGACTCCCAGCACCGAGGCCCCGTCCTTGCCGGACATCGACAGACCCACCGCGACGGCACCGGCGAACGACACCGCCATGCCCGCGAGCAGCCGGGGCGGCATCGGATCGCCCAGCAGGCGGGCGCCGAGCAGGGCGATCAGGAGGGGGCCGATGTTGACGACCAGCGCGGCCGTCCCCGCGTCGACCTGCTGCTCACCCCAGTTCAGGGCGACCATGTAGAACCCGAACCAGAGCGCCCCGGACACGGCGATCCCCCGCCACGCGTCCCTCGGCGGCCACCCCTCCCGCCGGACCGCCCAGATCGCCCCGAGCGCCACCGCCCCGGCCGCCAGCCGGCCCAGGGCCAGCGCCCCCGGCGAGTACGCCTGTCCGGCGCTGCGGATGGACACGAAGGCCGACGCCCACAGCACGACGGTCACGAGGGCGGCCCCACCGGCGAGCAGCTCGGCGCGACGGGCGGGACGGACCCGGGAGTTCTCAGCCATGCGCCCGAGGCTAGGCGGACCGCAGCCCAGAGGCTCGCGATTTTCGGACACCGAGATCGGAGGACCGAACGACGGCTGAAGGGGAGCGCAGACGCCGGGGGAAGCCTGCTCGGGCCCCGCCGGCTTCCGGTCGCCCAGGGCCTGTCTGACCATTCGGGTCGTCGCCCGTCGCACGGCAGACGCGAATTGTCAGACAGCCCCTAGGACCCCTGCCGCACCACCCGCTCGTACTGCGCCGCCAAACCCTCCAGCAGCGCGTTCAGGCCCGCCTCGAACGCCCGCTCGTCCACCTTCTCCTGCTGCTCGGCCAGCAGGTGCGCCTGACCGAGGTGCGGATAGTCCGCCGGGTCGTACGCGCTCTCGTCGTCCACGAAACCGCCGGCGAACGACCCGAGCGCGGACCCCATGATGAAGTACCGCATCAGCGCCCCGATGGACGTGGCCTGTGCCGCGGGCCACCCCGCGTCGACCATGGCGCCGAAGACGGCGTCCGCGACCCGCAGCCCCGCCGGCCGCCGGCCGGGGCCCCGGGCGAGGACGGGCACGATGTTCGGGTGGTCGCGCAGGGCGCTCCGGTAGGAGAGCGCCCAGTCGTGCAGAGCGGTACGCCAGTCGCGCCCGTCCTCGAACATCGACAGATCGACCTGCGCGCTCACCGAGTCGGCGACCGCCTCCAGGATCTGGTCCTTGGTGCGGAAGTGGTTGTAGAGCGACGGGCCGCTCACCCCGAGTTCGGCGGCGAGCCGCCGGGTGGAGAGCGCCGCCAGCCCCTCCGCGTCGACCAGGTGCCGTGCCGTCTCCACGATGCGGTCGGTGCTCAGCAGGGGCTTGCGCGGTCGGGCCATGGCGCACATAGTAGGGGTGCGCCATTAAACTAGCAGTGATAATTAAAGGAGGGGTGAGCCGCCGTGAACCTGGAGCTCAGCGAGGAGCAGACCGCCGTCCGGCGACTCGCCCGGGACTTCGTGGAGCGCGAGATCGCCCCGCACGTCGTGGAGTGGGACCGCGCCGAGAGCGTCGACCGTTCGATCGTGAAGAAGCTCGGCGAAGTCGGCTTCCTGGGGCTCACCGTCGACGAGGAGTACGGCGGCTGTGGCGGCGACCACCTCGCGTACTGCCTGGTCACCGAGGAACTCGGCCGCGGTGACTCCTCCGTGCGCGGCATCGTCTCCGTCTCCCTCGGCCTGGTCGCCAAGACGATCGCGGCCTGGGGGAGCGAGGAGCAGAAGAGGCACTGGCTGCCCGGGCTGACGGCGGGGGAGTACGTCGGCTGCTTCGGCCTCACCGAGCCCGGTACCGGCTCCGACGCCGGCAACCTCGCCACCCGCGCGGTCCGCGACGGCCACGACTACGTCCTCGACGGCACCAAGATGTTCATCACCAACGGCACCTGGGCCGATGTCGTCCTCCTCTTCGCCCGCTCCACCGACGCCCCCGGCCACCAGGGCGTCACCGCCTTCCTCGTGCCCGCCGACACCCCCGGCCTGACCCGCCGCACCGTCCATGGCAAGCTCGGTCTGCGCGGCCAGGCCACCGCCGAACTGGTCCTGGAGGGCGTCCGCGTCCCCGCCTCCGCGATGCTCGGCCCCGAGGGCAAGGGCTTCACCGTCGCCATGTCGGCGCTCGCCAAGGGACGCATGTCGGTTGCCGCGGGCTGCGTCGGCATCGCCCAGGCCGCCCTGGACGCGGCGGTCCGCTACGCCGGCGAGCGCGAGCAGTTCGGCCGGCCGATCGCCCACCACCAGCTCGTCCAGGAACTCCTCAGCGACATCGCCGTCGACGTGGACGCCGCCCGGCTGCTGACCTGGCGCGTCGCCGACCTCGTCGACCGGGGGCTGCCCTTCGCCACCGAGGCGAGCAAGGCCAAGCTGTTCGCCTCCGAGGCCGCCGTCCGCGCCGCGAACAACGCCGTCCAGGTCTTCGGCGGCTACGGCTACATCGACGAGTACCCGGTCGGCAAACTCCTGCGCGACGCCCGCGTGATGACCCTGTACGAGGGCACCAGCCAGATCCAGAAGCTCCTCATCGGGCGGGCGCTGACCGGGGTGTCGGCGTTCTGAGCGCCGGGGCGCCGGGGCGCCGGGGGCGGCGAAGTGCCGGGGTGCCGGGGCGCCGGGGGCGGCCACGTGCTGGGAGCGGCGTGGGTTCTGAGTACCGGGTGCGGTCCCCGGCTGAGTATCCGGACGGATGTGGCGCGCCCCACATCCGTCGACCCTGGTCCCCATGAGTGAGACACCGGTCAAGCAGCAGAACACGGCCGCCTTCTACGGGCAGGCCGTCGCGTCGTTCGCCGTCGCCATGGCGGCCACCGGCATCGGCATCTTCAACCTGGACGCCGACGTCTGGGTGCGCGCCTTCCTGGCCGTCGCGGTCCTGTACCTCGTGACCTCGGCGTTCACCCTGTCCAAGGTGATCCGCGACCGGCAGGAGGCCGGGCGGATCGTCAGCCGGGTGGACCAGGCGCGGCTGGAGAAGCTTCTCGCCGAGCACGACCCCTTCGAGAAGCTCTGACCGCCCGCCCGCCACGGGCCCGGCTCCCGCGGCCCGTCCGCCGCCGTACCGCCACGCACCCGGTGCGCCCGCTCCGCGCACCCCGCTGAGCGGGCACTCTAAGCGCTCGCTCACCCTCGGCGGTATGGTGGTGCCCAGCCACGGAAAGGGGCGAAGGAAACGATGAGTACGGCGGAGGAGACGGCCGGCGGCGAGCCGCAGCCGTGGGGCGAGGTCAGCCCGGACGCGGCCCGGCGGCTGCTGGTGGCCGCCGTGGAGGCCTTCGCCGAGCGCGGCTACCACGCCACGACGACCCGTGACATCGCGGGCCGGGCCGGTATGAGCCCGGCCGCGCTCTACATCCACTACAAGACGAAGGAAGAGCTGCTCCACCGGATCAGCCGCATCGGCCACGAGAAGGCCCTCGACGTGCTGCGCACCGCCGCCGAGTCCGAGGGCACCCCGGCCGACCGCCTCGCCGAGGCCGTCCGCTCCTTCGTCCGCTGGCACGCCGGCCAGCACACCGTCGCCCGGGTCGTCCAGTACGAACTCGACGCGCTGGGCCCCGACGCCCGCGCCGAGATCGTCGCCCTGCGCCGCCAGAACGACGCCGCGGTCCGCGGCATCATCGAGGACGGCGTCGCCGCCGGCGACTTCGACGTACCCGACGTCAAGGGCACCACCGTGGCCGTCCTCTCGCTCTGCATCGACGTGGCCCGCTGGTTCAACGTCAACGGCCCGCGCACGCCCGACGAGGTGGGCGCTCTCTACGCCGACCTCGTCCTGCGCATGGTGGGCGCCACGAAGCAGGAGCACGGCCCCCTCTAGGTCGACGCCGGGCTCCTTCGGCATGGTTCGGGCAGGTCTTCGAAACATTCGAAGACCTGCCCATTTCTTTTGATCTTCGTTTTCCGGGCAGCGAAGCGTGAACTTTCTCCAGCCCGCCGATCAAGGCTTCTGTGCAGGTAATACGGCATCCCGGCTCTCCCACGGTTGCGCGAATGTTTCGGGATCATTGCCGAAACTATTGACAGTTGACAGGGGCAGTTCAACACTCCCTCGAAGACAGGGCCCCACGAGAGGGAGGAAGCACGCCAGATGAACGACGCACCCGCACCCGTGCCCGGCAACCCCAGCCGCAGGCTGTTCCTCGGCGGCGTCGGCGCCACCGCGCTGGCCGCCGCGACCACGCTCACTCTGCCCGGCACCGCCCACGCCGACACGGTCGTCACCAGCAACCAGACCGGTATCAACAGCGGCTTCTACTTTTCGTTCTGGACCGACTCCCCCGGCAGTGTCTCCATGACCCTGGCCAACGGCGGCGCCTACCGGACCTCCTGGCGCAACACCGGCAACTTCGTCTGCGGCAAGGGCTGGAGCAACGGCTCCCGCCGGACGGTGACCTACTCGGGCAGCTTCAACCCGTCGGGCAACGCCTACCTGTGTCTCTACGGCTGGACGTCCAACCCGCTCGTCGAGTACTACATCGTCGACAACTGGGGCACCTACCGGCCCACCGGCCAATTCCGGGGGACGGTCAACAGCGACGGCGGCACGTACGACATCTACCGCACCACGCGGTACAACGCGCCGTCCGTGGAGGGCAACCGCACCTTCGACCAGTACTGGAGCGTCCGTCAGTCGAGGCGGACCGGCGGCAGCATCACCACCGGCAACCACTTCGACGCCTGGGGCCGCGCCGGTATGCCCCTGGGCAGCTTCCGCTACTACATGATCATGGCGACCGAGGGCTACCGGAGCAGCGGCAGCTCCAGCATCACGGTCGGCGGATGACGATGACCGTCCCGCTCCCGGCACGTCGGTCCCTACGTTCCCTGGTCGCGCTCCCGGCCGCCGTCGCGATGGCCGCCACGGGCGTCCTCACCGCCGGCACCGCCGACGCGGCCGCACCCGCGCGGGCGGCCGCCTGCAACGGGTACGTGGGGCTCACCTTCGACGACGGTCCGACCGGCAACACCCCGGCCCTGCTCAACGCGCTGCGGCAGAACGGGCTGCGGGCCACGATGTTCAACACGGGCCAGAACGCGGCGGCCAACCCGGCCCAGGTCCGCGCCCAGGTCGCCGCCGGGATGTGGGTGGCCAACCACAGCTACACCCATCCGTATCTGACCCGGCTCTCCCAGGCGCAGATCGACTCGGAGCTCGCGCGCACCCAGCAGGCCGTCGCGAACGCGGGCGGCGGCACTCCGCAGTTGTTCCGGCCGCCGTACGGCGACACCAACGCGACGGTGAAGGCCGTCGCGGCCAGGCGCGGTCTGACCGAGATCCTGTGGAACGTCGACTCGCGGGACTGGAACAACGCCAGCGCGGACGCGATCGTGCAGTCGGTCGGCCGGCTCACCAACGGGCAGGTCATCCTCATGCACGACGGGCCCGCGAACACCCGGGCGGCGATCCCGCGCATCGCGCAGACGCTGGCCGCCCGGGGCCTGTGCGCCGGGCGGATCTCGCCGCAGACCGGACGCGCCGTGGCTCCCTGAGTCCGGTGGCCGGTGGCGTACCCGTGGCGCGGCGAGCCCGGTGGCGTACCCGTGGCGCGGCGGTCACCTCCGCCGCGCCACACCACCGGCTCCGCCGCGCCGCGTCACCCGCTCAGAAGTAGTAGCGCGACACGGACTCCGCCACGCACACCGGCTTGTCCCCGCCCTCGCGCTCCACGACCACCGCTGCGGTCACCTGCACACCGCCGCCGACCTCCGTGACGTCCTGGAGGGTCGCCGTGGCCCGCAGCCGGGAGCCCACGGGGACGGGTGCCGGGAACCGCACCTTGTTGGTGCCGTAGTTGACGCCCATCCTCACGTTGTCGACCGTGAGCACCTGGGGCACGAACAGCGGGAGCAGGGACAGGGTCAGATAGCCGTGGGCGATGGTCGTCCCGAAGGGCCCCGCGGCCGCCTTCTCCGGGTCGACGTGGATCCACTGGTGGTCGCCGGTGGCCTCCGCGAACAGATCGATCCGCTTCTGGTCGACCTCCAGCCAGTCGCTGTACCCCAGTTGCTCGCCCACCGCCGCCTTCAGCTCCTCGGCGGACGTGAAGATCCTCGGCTCTGCCATGTCCCGGCCTCCCGCATCCCGGATGCGACCGCATCCGCGTCAACCCTGTTCCATCAAGCCTAAGCAACTGCTTAGCATGGTCGGGCGGGCGACTCCTGTCAACGGACGGCGGCACCGCCCGGGATGGGTAGGCTCGGAGGGGTGCCCCAGATTCCAGAGAAGATCCATGAGTTGACCGTCGGCCAGCTGTCCGCCCGTAGCGGTGCCGCCGTCTCGGCCCTGCACTTCTACGAGTCCAAGGGGCTGATCAGCAGCCGCCGCACCGCGGGGAACCAGCGCCGCTACACCCGTGACACCCTGCGCCGCGTCGCCTTCGTGCGCGCCGCGCAGCGGGTCGGCATCCCGCTCGCCACGATCCGTGAGGCGCTCGCCGAACTGCCGGAGGAGCGCACGCCCACCCGGGAGGACTGGGCGCAGCTGTCCGAGGCGTGGCGCTCCGAGCTGGACGAGCGGATCAAGCAGCTCAACCGGCTCCGCGACCACCTCACCGACTGCATCGGCTGCGGCTGCCTGTCCCTGGCCACCTGTGTGCTGTCCAACCCCGACGACGTCTTCGGCGAACGGCAGACCGGCTCCCGCCTCATGACCGAGCCCCGCACCCCACCGCCGACCGAACAGGACACCGGCGGAGCAGCCGACTAGGGCCCACGGGCCCCACGGGTCCCCCGAAGGTCCCCGGGGGCTCCGGGTCTCCGGGGCTCCGGGCCTCCGGGCCCCGGGCCCCGGGCCCCCGGGCCACCGGGCTTCCGGCCCTCGGCCCCCGAGCCTCCGGGCCCCGGGCCCCCGGCCCCCGGCCCCCGGGCCCCCGGGCCGGCCCCCGGAGGCCCGGGGCCTCTCACTCGTACTCGGTGCCGCCCTTGCGGGTCAGGTACGCCGGGCTGACCGCCTTCGCGATGGCCCGCCCGCCGGTCACCGGGCTGTACCGCTCGACGGCCGGCCGGATCACCACGCCCTCACGCAGATGCAGTTCGCGTCCGGAGACGGTCTCCCGGCCCGTGGCGACCTCCAGTACCCGGTCGACGGCGTACGGGCCCTCGTACAGCCGTGGCGCGAGGGGCAGTTCGCCGTCGAGCAGGTCGGTCACCTCGGCCGTGTCCAGCCAGCGGACCCGGCCGTCGATCTCCGCGGAGACGTCGAAGACGGCGTAGCCGAGGCTCTCGCGGCGGCCGTCGGCGCCGTACGTCAGGTCCTGCACCCCGGCGCCGTACACCTCGCCGAAGACCCCGATCCGGCGTGCGCCGAGCCGCCGGGCGAGCCGGGCGGCTGCCTCGGGGACCCCGTGGCCGTGCACGGCACGCCAGTAGAGGTTGCGCGGATCCTCCTTCAGCGCCAGGGACTTGGAGCCGAAGCCCTTCGAGGAGACGTGGACGCGCCCCTCCTCGGCGAGATACGTCACCAGGCAGGCCGAGCCGTGCAGCTTCTCCGTGAGGACCACCGGTTCGCCGGGCGTGAAGATGTCCGGGTAGCGCTGGATGTTCTCGATGTCGACCCAGGGCAGCAGATCCGGTGCCGACTCGACCTCCCCGCTCATCGTGGGCGGGATCGGCGGCACCCACTTCACGATGCCGAGCCGCTCCGCGAAGTCGGTGCCCTCCGCCACCGCCGCCGTCAGATCCACGTCGGCCAGCGCCTTCGGCCGGCACACGATGCCCTGCGACAGCTCGCCCCGCAGCCGTACCGCCTTGACCCGGTCGGACTTGGAGCCGGCCAGCCGTCCGGTGAGCCCCAGCTCCTCGATGAGCCCGGTCGGGAGCACGGACTGCTCCGGGATGTAGACGGCGGTGTCACCGGTGCGGTAGACGCCCTTGGCCACGACGGCTCGGTACAGGCCCACCTGGGCCAGCTCCAGGGCGTCGGCGTTGGGGTGTTCATGGATCGTCAGCACTTCGGCGGTGACGCGCAGCGTCGACATCGGGCACTCCTCGGGCGCTCAGCTCGGTTTCATCGCCCCCAACTGTCCTTACGGGAAAGGGGTGGAGCGACGTGATTTGCGGCTGGTAAGGTCGCGCGCCCCCGGAGCCCCGGGCCCGGTACGAAGAGGAACCTCGATGAGCGTCGGCATATGTTCGCTGAAGTGGGAGAGCGCGCGTTCGGGGGCGCAGCGGATCAGCTACGACCCGGACGGGTACCACCTGGTGCGCTTCCCCTACGGCGTGTCGGAGGAGTCGTACGACCCGTGGGACATGCACGACCCGGCGCACGGCGGTGACACCCGGTCCGAGTTCCCCGATCCGCGTTCGGGGCTGATCTGGCCCAGTCACGACGGTTGGGGCGTGCTCTCCGCGATGGTGTTCTGGGAGGCGGACCGGCAGACACTGGAGTACCGGGCCCGCTTCGTGCGCGACCCGCTGAACATGACCGAACGGAAGTACGACTCCACGGCCACCACGGACAGCGCGCTCACCCGGGGCGGGCAGTTCCGCACGTACCTGTGGCAGATGTTCGTGCGCAAGGGCACACCGATCGGCCTGAAGGTGTCGGCGCGTGGGCTGGGGGACACCAGGCGCGCCACGCCGCTCATCCTCGCCGAGTTCAAGCTCGCCATCCACACGGACGTCGAGGAGCCCTGACCGACGGCGCCGGGTCCGAGGGACCCGAGACCCCGGCGCGAGCGCCGGAGACGGTGGTCGTCACGCCGTACCTGCACGGGGGTGCGGCATCCCCGGCGCACCCCCGCCGTGCTACGCCGACACCAGCATCCGCGCGCGCCTGGTCTCGGCCAGGGCCTCGGGTGTCAGTACCGGTCGTGGCACCACGATTCCGCACTCCGTGCAGACCGGGCCCGCGGACGGTTCATGGGCCAGGTCGTACTTCCAGACGAGGCGCTCGCCGTCGCACACCGGGCAGGTCGAGCCCGGTTCGCGCTCCAGCGCGGCGATGAGCCGGCGCAGCACCTCCGCTAGGGGTTCGTCGGGGTGGACCTTCGGGTCGTCGCACCAGGCGACGCCGAAGCCGCCCCAGGTCAGCCGGTGCCAGTCGTCGACACTGCCCGGCCTGCGCAGCCCGTCGTGCTTCTCCTTCTTGCGGCGCTGCGCGAACTGCACTTCGTAGTCGAGCCAGACGGAGCGGGCCTCCTCCAACTCGTCCAGTGCGGCCACGAGCCGCGCTGGATCGGGGTTGCGGTCCTCGGGACCGAACCCGGCCCGGGAGCACAAGTGGTCCCAGGTCGCCCGATGCCCATAAGGGGCGAACCTCTCCAGGCACTTGCGCAGCGAATAACGCCGCAGTGCCAGATCACACCGCGGATCGCGCACCTGTCTTGCCAGACTCCGGAAACCGGCCATCGCCCTGCACCTCCGTCACACCTGCACCTGTACTTCGGTCACTTCGGCGTCGTCCTCGGAACGTCGCGCGACGTCGCCGAATAGACGTATCGACACGCGATTCGGCTCCATCCGATTTCCGATGACCCCCATAAGCCGTCTACTGAGCCGTTCATGGACCGTTCCTGCCTATGTCTGACTACTGCCGACCTCTTCTTTGTGCTTACGACGCCTTCTGAGTACCTGTTCACGCTGTCCGTCACCTGTCCGGGTGGTCTGCGGCCCAAAAAACATGACGCATGTTCACTTTCGAAGCGGGGGATACCGGCGGTAACATCCGGCCCCACCCCCCTTCGGGAGGAGCTGCCATGCCCTGGCACACCCCACGCAACTCGCGCAACGCACCGGACAGAGTGAGAACTCCCCGCAGAATCCCGGAGTTCCTCAAGGCCGCCTCCGTATGCGCACTCGTTGCCGGTCTTTTGTCCCCTCTTTCCCCGGCTGCCCAGGCGGCGGCTTCCGACACCAAAGCCACCGCGGCCACTGGCACCAAAGCCGCGGCCGCCGCGAACGACCACTGCGGCGGCCAGTGCTCGGACATCCTGCCGCCGGGCCAGAACGGCAACGCCACCCTCGCGCAGATCCTGCTCAACCAGGCGTTCGGCAGCATGCCGGAGAACGCGGGCAACCAGCTCGGGCCCTACAACAACCTCGCCAAGGGCTACACCGGGCTCACCAACACCACGATCAACACCTTCTTCAACGACGCCTCCTTCGGCGTCGCCGCCGACCAGGTCGCCTCCACCCTGAAGCCCGCCGGGCGCACCGACGTCACCATCGTCCGCGACAAGAAGACGGGTGTGCCGCACATCACGGGCACCACCCGCTACGGCACCGAGTTCGGCGCCGGTTACGCCGCCGCCCAGGACCGGCTGTGGCTGATGGACGTCTTCCGGCACGTCGGCCGCGGCAAGCTCACCCCGTTCGCCGGCGGCGCCCCCTCCAACCAGGGCCTCGAACAGGAGTTCTGGCGGCACGCGCCCTACACCGAGGCCGATCTGCAGGCCCAGATCGACAAGGCCGTCGCCACCAACGGCGACCGCGGCCGTCAGGCCCTCGCCGACGTCAACGCCTACCTCGACGGCATCAACGCCTACATCGACGCCTCCGACAGCGGCCGCTACTTCCCCGGCGAGTATGTCCTGACCGGCCACAAGGACTCCATCACCAACGCCGGCACCATCGAGAAGTTCAAGGCCACCGACCTGGTCGCCCTGGCCTCCGTCATCGGCGCCCTCTTCGGCTCGGGCGGCGGCGGCGAGGTCAACAACGCCCTCTCCCTGCTCGCCGCCCAGGAGAAGTACGGCGTCACCGAGGGCACCAAGGTCTGGGAGTCCTTCCGCGAGCGCAACGACCCCGAGGCGGCCCTGACGGTCCACGACGGCAGCTTCCCGTACGCCACCAAGCCCGCCGACCCGCAGGGCATGGCCCTGCCCGACAACGGCGCCGTCACCGAGGAACCCCTGGTGTACGACCGCACCGGAAGCGCGGCCGGCACCACCTCCAAGGGCGTGTCGTCCAAGGCCACCGACAGCGCCCTCAGCTCCGCCCGGCGCGGGATGTCCAACGCGCTCGTCGTCGGCGGCAAGCACACCGCGAGCGGCCACCCCATCGCCGTCTTCGGCCCCCAGACCGGCTACTTCGCCCCGCAGCTGCTGATGCTCCAGGAGATCCAGGGCCCCGGCCTCAGCGCCCGCGGCGCCTCCTTCGCCGGCCTCAGCATGTACGTCGAACTCGGCCGCGGCCAGGACTACGCCTGGAGCGCCACCACCTCCGGCCAGGACATCATCGACGCGTACGCCGTCGAGCTGTGCCAGGACGACGTCCACTACCTGTACCACGGCACCTGCACGCCGATGGAGAAGGTCGAGCAGACCAACGCCTGGAAGCCCACCACCGCCGACTCCACCCCGGCCGGCTCGTACCGCATGCAGGTCTGGCGCACCAAGTACGGCCCCGTCACCCACCGCGCCACGGTCGACGGCAAGAAGGTCGCCTACACCACCCTGCGCTCCTCGTACATGAACGAGGCCGAGTCGATCGTCGGCTTCCAGATGCTGAACGACCCCGACTACGTCAAGGGCCCCGAGTCCTTCCAGAAGGCCGTCCAGAACATCAACTACACCTTCAACTGGTTCTACGCCGACTCCCAGCACACCGCGTACTACAACAGCGGCGACAACCCGGTGCGCGCCGCGGGCGTCGACGCCGAGTTCCCGGCCTGGGCCCGCGCCCCCTACGAGTGGCGGAACTGGAACCCGGCCACCAACGTCGCCGACTACACCCCGCCCTCCGAGCACCCCAACTCCATCGACCAGGACTACTACATCTCCTGGAACAACAAGCAGGCCAAGGACTACCCCTCCGCCCCCTGGGGCAACGGCTCGGTCCACCGCGGCAACATCCTCGACGACCGGGTGAAGCGGCTCGTCGCGGCCGGCGGGGTCACCCGCGCCTCCCTGACCAAGGCCATGGCCGAGGCGGCCCTCGTCGACCTGCGCGCCGAGGACGTCCTCCCCGACCTGCTGAAGGTCGTCAACAGCAGCCCCGTCACCGACTCCGCCGCCGCGGCGGCCGTCACCAAGCTCCAGAACTGGGTCGCCTCCGGCTCGAAGCGCACGGAGACCTCCGCCGGCTCGAAGACCTACGCCGACGCCGACGCGATCCGCATCCTGGACGCCTGGTGGCCGCTGCTGGTGAAGGCCGAGTTCGCACCCGGCCTCGGCACGAAGCTGTACGACGCGATGACCGCCAACCTCCCCGTCGACGAGGCCCCGTCGGCCGCGCACGGCCCGACCGGCTCGCACGCGGGCAGCTCCTTCCAGTACGGCTGGTGGAGCTACGTCGACAAGGACATGCGTGCGGTGCTCGGTGAGCCCGTGCAGGGCCCGCTCGGCCGGAAGTACTGCGGCGACGGCTCCCTCAGCGCCTGCCGCACCGTCCTGATCAACACCCTCAAGGAGGCGGCCGGCAAGACCGCCGCCCAGGTCTACCCCGGTGACGAGTCCTGCTCGGCGGGCGACCAGTGGTGCGCCGACGCGATCATCCACCGGACCCTGGGAGGCATCAAGCACGGCAAGATCAGCTGGCAGAACCGGCCGACCTTCCAGCAGGTCGTGGAGTTCACCTCGCACCGGTGACGAACGGCGGCGGGTGACTCCCGTGCGGCGGGGGGGGGGGGGGAGAGGACCCCCCCCCCTCCCCCCCCCCCCCCCCCCCCCCCCCCCTCCCCTGTTCTCTCTCTTTTTTTTTCGCTTCCCCCCCCCCCCCCCCCC
>NZ_JBVIBK010000035.1:0-8515 GCF_055573455.1 Streptomyces sp. NPDC030183 | reverse complement strand
TTTCAGGGGGGTGGGGGGTTTCCCCTCGAACGGGGGAGAAGGGGGGGGGGGGGAGGGCGGGGGGGGGGGGGGGGCCCCCCCCCCCCCCCCCCCCCGCCAGCACGATCCGCGCCAGCTCCTGGTGGCAGATGTCGCTGTGCGCGCCGGACGGCGCACCGCCGCGCCGGACGACCGCCGACGCGTCGACGTTCACGCACCCGGACGCCGGCAGCCGTCCGTCGAGCGCGTCGGAGAGCGTGAGGGAGCGGGTGCCCTTCACCGCCTGGATCCCGCCGTAGCCGAGCGCCCCCCACTTGGCGCCCAGCAGACTGTTCACGCTCAGGCCCCGCACCGTCCGCGCGTCGCCCGCCATCCGGGACGCCAGCGGATAGATCGTGCCGAGCGCCGAGTCGTGCCGGGAGTGGCAGCACACCAGGGGGCCGTCGATCCGCTTCTGCTGCCCGTTCAGCACTCCGCTCGCCCGGGGGTCGTGCGGCAGCCGCGCCGCGAACGCGTAGTGCGAGAACGCCGCCTGGAGCAGCGTCACCGATTTCACCGTGCGCACCCCGCGCGGCAGCCCCCGCAGCGCGAACGACACCAGGCGCGCGCCGAAGCTGTGCCCCACGAGATGCACCCGGACGTCCGGCGCCTCCCGCGCCACCTGCCCGAGCAGCCGCCCCAGCCCACGCTCCCCGACCGTCCCGGCCCGCCGCTTCATTGCGAAGTACGTGGCCTGACGCAGCAGTTCATGGGCACCGTCCCAGACCTGCGGTCCCGGTACGGCGGCACCGGTCATGACGGCCGAGGGTCCGATGGCGGACGCGGCGGAGGGCGCTCCGGCCGCCGCCTCGTCCTGCGCCAGCGCCGCCGCGAACTCCGCGCACACCCCCGCCGTGTCCCCGCACAGCATCCCGGGCGTGCCCTCCGGCACCCCCTCGGCCAGCGTGTCCGCCGTGAACGCGCCCTGCGGCCCCTGCGGCGGCACCTCCACCAGCAGCCGTACCAGTCTGCCGAACTCCGCCAACGAGGCCCCGTCGTCCGGCCGTTGCTCCAGCAGCCGCGCAAGCTGCTCCACGAGCGTGGCCCGGCCCGGGAACACCTCCACGAGCGCGTGCCGGGTGCGCTTGTCGAGCGCCGGACGGCCGGGTGCCGGGGCCCGCGCCGGTGGGAAGTCCGGGATCGGCTCGTCGGAGAACCGCATCGAGGGCCACAGCACCCCGACGTAGCCGAGCCGCGCCCGGGGCGCGAGCGCCGGGAACGGGGCGAAGAACCTGCTGTACAGGGCGGTGGCCCCGGAACGGTCGCTGTTCCAGCCGTGGGCGAAGACGACCAGGTCCACCACCCCGCGCCGCACCACCTCGTCGAGCAGCCGGTCCCGCCGGCCGGTGTCCGCGTCACCGTCCGCGTCGAAGGTCACGTCCCAGTAGGGCGTCACGCTCATGTCCGCAACCGCCATGACGAGCCCCCTTCGGCCCCGTTGGTGCGCTCAGGCGCATGGTCCTGCCAACGGTGAAAGATGGCCATACGTCACGTACGGCTCTTTCGCGGGGACATCGAGGGCTTCGGGGGCATCGGGGATGTCGGGGACCGGGTGCGGCCCGGCGCCCCCGGCCCCCCCGGCGGGTCACCGGTACAGCAGATACTCCTCGCGCACCCTCCGGAACGCCGCCAGCTCCTCCCGCCAGCCGGCCACGACCTCGTCCGTGTCCGCCCCGGCGTCGATCATCGTGCGCACCCGCGCCGACCCGGTCAGCTTGTCGATCCAGTGGTCCGGGCGCCAGGCGAAGCCGCTCCACACCTTCTTCGCGGTGACGAGCAGACCGATCCCGGTGCGCACGGGGTCGTACGCGGCCCGGTCGTGGACGTGGATCTGCACACCGCCGACGGTCTTCCCCTGGAACTTGGAGAACGTGGGCGTGAAGTACGCCTCCCGGAAGTGGGCTCCCGGCAGCCCCAGTTCGTTCGCGGCCGCCGCCCACCGCCGGTCGATGCCCTCCGCGCCGAGCAGCTCGAACGGGCGGGTGGTGCCCCGCCCCTCCGAGAGGTTCGTCCCCTCGAACAGGCCCGTCCCGGCGTACACGAGCGCCGTGTCGGGTGTCGGCATGTTCGGGCTCGGCGGCACCCAGGGCAGCCCGGAGGAGTCGTGGAACCGCGACCGCCTCCACCCCGACATCAGCACCGTCTCCAGCGGTACGGGCTCCTCCAGGAACTCCCCGTTGAACAGTCGCGCCAGCTCCGCCACCGTCATCCCGTGCGCCTGCGCGATCGGCTGCCGACCGACGAACGTCGCGAACTCCTTGTGCAGGACGGGGCCCTGTGCCGCCCGTCCCGTCACGGGGTTGGGCCGGTCGAGCACGACGAAACGCTTCCCGGCGATCCGGGCCGCCTCCATGCAGTCGTACAGCGTCCAGATGTAGGTGTAGAAGCGGGCGCCCACGTCCTGGATGTCGAAGACGACCGTGTCCACACCGGAGGCGGTGAAGATGTCCGCGAGGGCGCGGCCGCTCTTCTGGTACGTGTCGTAGACGGGCAGCCCGGTCGCCGGGTCGTCGTGGCGGCCCTCGGAACCGCCGGCCTGCGCCGTGCCCCGGAAGCCGTGCTCCGGACCGAAGACGGCTCTCAGGTCCACCCGGTCGTCGGCGTGCATGACGTCGACGATGTGGCGGGCGTCGCGGGTGATCCCGGTCGGGTTGGTGACGATGCCGATCCGTCGGCCGTCGAGGGGCCGGTAGCCGCCCGCCGCGAGGCGCTCGAAGCCGGTGCGCAGCCGTGCGGGGGCCGTCTCCCCGGAGGCGGGCGGGCCTCCGGGGGAGGCGCAGGCGGTGGTGGCCGCGGCGGTCGCCGTGGAGGCGGCGAGGAAGGTGCGGCGGGAGAGGCGCATGGGGGTGACCTCCGGAGCGCGATGCGGGAAGCGGCGTCCCTGCAAGCTAAGCGCTTCCCCGCGCGGTTTACAGGCCGCCGGTCCGCGGCGGCCGGTGGGGCGCTGCACCGTGCGCCCGTCCGGCGGGGTGCCGACGCCCCTTCCTCGCGACATACCGACCGGTTAGTCTGACTGCGGACGATGAGCCGTTCGTGGTGGTCGTGAGCCTCGCGTAAGGAGACCGGAGTGGGTGTCGTGCAGGGTGCGGGTGTGGTGGTCACGGGGGCCGGGGGCGGGATCGGCGCCGCGCTGGCCCGGCGGTTCGCGGCGGAGGGTGCCCGGGTCGTCGTGAACGACCTCGACGGGGACCGGGCGCGGTCCGTGGCCGACGAGATCGGGGGGATCGCCGTGCCCGGGGACGCGTCGGCGATCATCGGCCCCGCGCGTGAGGCGCTCGGCGGCACGGTCGACGTGTACTGCGCCAACGCGGGCGTCGCCTCCGGCGGGACGGAGGCCGCCGACGAGAAGGTCTGGTCGCTCGCCTGGGACGTGAACGTGATGGCCCACGTACGGGCGGCCCACGAACTGCTCCCGCAGTGGCTGGAGCGCGGCAGCGGGCGTTTCGTCTCCACCGTCTCGGCGGCCGGGCTGCTCACGATGATCGGCGCGGCGCCCTACAGCGTCACCAAGCACGGCGCGTACGCCTTCGCCGAGTGGCTGTCCCTCACCTACCGGCACCGGGGCCTCAAGGTGCACGCGATCTGCCCCCAGGGGGTGCGCACCGACATGCTGACGGCGTCCGGCAGCGCGGGCGACCTCGTGCTCGCGCCGACGGCGATCGAACCGGAGGACGTCGCCGACGCGCTCTTCGAAGGCATCGAGAAGGACCGCTTCCTGATCCTGCCGCACCCCGAGGTGGCGGACTTCTACCAGGCGCGGGCGGCCGACCCGGAGCGCTGGCTGACGAACATGAACCACATCCAGCGCAAGTGGGAGACCGCGGGCTGACCCACCCGCCGACCCACCTGCCCGGCGGACCGGTGGCCGGAGGTGGGATGATCCTGCGACGGGATCGTCCACCTCCGGCCCGTCCGGCCGGCCGGGAACCGTTCGACGGCCGCGGGACGACCAGTAGGCGACGACAAAACTCCGAAAGGCAGGTGGCGGAAGTGCCCAGGACGACGGACGGAGACGGTACCCCCGTCCCGCAGCGGCTGCTGGCCGCCGCCACCCGGCTCTTCGCCGAGCGGGGCTACGACCGCACCTCCGTGCAGGAGATCGTCGAGGCGGCCGGCGTCACCAAGGGCGCGCTGTACCACTACTTCGGTTCCAAGGACGACCTGCTGCACGAGGTGTACGCGCGCGTGCTGCGGATCCAGCAGGAGCGGCTCGACGCGTTCGCGGGGGCCGACGCGCCGGTCGAGGAGCGGCTGCGGGGCGCCGCCGCCGATGTCGTCGTCACCACCATCGACAACCTCGACGACGCGATGATCTTCTTCCGCTCGATGCACCACCTGAGCCCCGAGAAGAACAAGCAGGTGCGCGCCGAGCGCCGCCGCTACCACGAGCGCTTCCGCGCGCTGATCGAGGAAGGCCAGGAGTCGGGCGTCTTCTCCAAGACCACCCCCGCGGACCTCGTCGTCGACTACCACTTCGGCTCGGTCCACCACCTGTCCACGTGGTACCGCCCGGACGGCCCGATGGGCCCGCAGGAGGTCGCGGACCACCTGGCCGACCTGCTGCTGCGCGCGCTTCGGCCGTAGCGCCGGGCGCGTACGGGGGTGGGGCCGGGGTGCGTTGGCGGGTGCGGGTCGGTTGTGGCTTGTCGCGCAGTTCCCCCCGCCCCTGAAGGGAACGGGTCTGCGGCCCGCCCTTCATCCTGAAAAGCACGGGGCGAAGCCCCGGCCGCTTTTCAGGGGCGCGGGGAACTGCGCGAGAAACCACGAAACCGCCCGCACCCGCCAGAACCACCGGCGTCCCCGAGTCACCAGGCGCCCTGCCCGCACCGGAGGTCACACGTACCGCGTCAGCTCCCGCCGCGCCAGCGACCGCTGATGCACCTCGTCCGGCCCGTCCGCGATCATCAGCGTCCGCGCCCCCGCGTACAGCTCCGCCAGCGGGAAGTCCTGGCTGACACCCCCCGCGCCGTGCAACTGGATCGCCCGGTCGATGATGTCGACGACGGTCCGCGGGGTCGCGATCTTGATCGCCTGGATCTCGGTGTGGGCCCCCCGGTTCCCGACCGTGTCCATCATCCACGCGGTCTTCAGCACCAGCAGCCGCAGCTGCTCGACCGCGACCCGCGCGTCCGCGATCCAGTTGTGCACCACGCCCTGCTGGGCCAGCGCCTTGCCGAACGCCTCGCGGGCCACCGCCCGCCGGCACATCAGCTCGATCGCCCGCTCGGCCATGCCGATGAGCCGCATGCAGTGGTGGATGCGGCCGGGGCCGAGCCGGGCCTGGGCGATGGCGAAGCCGCCGCCCTCCTCGCCGATCAGGTTCGACACCGGCACCCGTGCCCGGTCGAAGATCACCTCGGCGTGGCCGCCGTGGTAGTGGTCCTCGTACCCGAAGACCCGCATGGCCCGCTTCACCGTGACACCCGGGGTGTCACGGGGCACCAGCACCATCGACTGCTGGCGGCGGATGTCGGCCCCGTCCGGATCCGTCTTGCCCATCACGATGAAGATCTTGCAGTCGGGGTTCATCGCCCCGGAGATGTACCACTTGCGCCCGGTGATGACGTAGTCGTCGCCGTCCCGCTCGATGAGCGTGGTGATGTTGGTGGCGTCGGAGGAGGCCACCTCCGGCTCGGTCATCGCGAACGCGGACCGGATCTCACCGGAGAGCAGCGGCTCCAGCCACTGCTTCTTCTGCGTGTCGTCGCCGAACTGCGTCAGCACCTCCATGTTGCCGGTGTCCGGCGCCGCGCAGTTCAGCGCGGTGGGCGCCAGCTGCGGCGAACGCCCGGTGATCTCGGCGAGCGGCGCGTACTGGAGGTTGGTGAGGCCGGCCCCGTACTCGGAGTCGGGCAGGAAGAGGTTCCACAGGCCCTGCCTGCGGGCCTCCGCCTTGAGCTCCTCCACCACGGCCGGGGTGTCCCACGGCGAGGGCAGCGCCGCCCGCTGCTCCTCGGCGACGGCCTCGGCCGGGTAGACGTACTCGTCCATGAACGCGAGGAGCTTGACGCGCAGCTCCTCCGTACGGGCGTCGAAAGCGAAGTCCATGGTGGATCAGCCCTCCTGGGAGCCGGAACCGGAGCCGGTACGAAGAGTCGTCAGGCCGTGTTCGATGAAGACGGGGACCAGGTCGCCGATGCGGTCGAAGCCGCGGCCGACCGTCTGGCCAAGGGTGTACCGGTAGTGGATGCCCTCCAGGATCACGGCGAGCTTGAACCACGCGAACGCCGTGTACCAGGCCACGGACGACACGTCCCGGCCCGAGCGCTCGGCGTAGCGGGCCACGATCTCGGCGGGATCGGGGTGCCCGGCGGCCGTCGCGGTCGTCGAGACGGGGGAGTCGGGCAGGCCGAGCGGGACGCTGTACATCACCAGCAGACCCAGATCGGTCAGCGGGTCGCCGAGGGTGGACATCTCCCAGTCGAGGATCGCCCTGATCCGGTCGTCCTCGCCCAGCAGGACGTTGTCCAGCCGGTAGTCGCCGTGGACGATCGCCGGGGCGGGGGAGTGGGGGAGCTGCCGGCCGAGGGCCGCGTGCAGTTCGTCGATGCCGGCCAGCTCGCGGTTGCGGGACGCGTCGAGCTGCTTGCCCCAGCGCCGCAGCTGCCGGTCGAGGAAGCCCTCGGGGCGTCCGAAGTCGGCGAGGCCCACCTCGGCCGGGTCCACCGCGTGCAGTTCCACCAGGGTGTCGACCAGGCCCAGCACGGCGGCCCGGGTGCGCTCGGCGCCGAGCGGCGCGAGCTGCTCGTCGGTGCGGTACGGGGTGCCCTCGACGAAGTCCATGACGTAGAAGGGCGCGCCGAGCACCTCCTCGTCCTCGCACAGCAGTACGGGGCGCGGCACGGGGACGTCCGTCGGGTGCAGTGCGCTGATCACACGGTGCTCGCGCCTCATGTCGTGCGCGGTCGCCAGTACGTGGCCGAGGGGAGGGCGCCGGACGACCCACTTCGCGACGCCGTCCGTGACCTCGTACGTGAGGTTCGACCGCCCGCCCTCGATCAGCCGGCCGGTGAGCGGACCGGCCACCAGCCCGGGCCGCTCGGCGTCGAGCAGGGCGCGGAGCCGGTCGGGGTCGAGACCTGGCGGGTGGTCTGGGTGCATCATCGCTCCTACGCGGGGGAAGAACGGAACCGAACTCATGATGCCGACCGGTCGGTATGTCGTCCAGTGGGCAGGACGAAAGTGACCGGAGTCTCCACGGGATCCGCCCTCCGGGTCTCGACGGGATCGCCCTCCGGGTCTCCGCGGGATCGGTCTCCGGGTCTCCGCGAGATCCGCCGTCGGCGTCTCCAGGGATCGGGATCCGGCCGCGCGAGGCCGCCGGATCCCCGGCCGTCGCCGTCACGCGTGGCAGGTCATCATCTCCCCGCCGTTCATGGTCGCCATGTCCATGAACCCGGCGAACGGGTCCACGCCCTCGCCCTCGGGCAGCCCGTCCAGCTCGGCGTAGGCCCGGTGCAGATTGGCCACCAGCCGCTCGCTCTCGGGGAGCTCGGCGTACTCGCCGAGATCCGTGGTCCGGGCCGCCTCCAAAGGGGTGAGTCCCGCCCCGTGGGCCTTCTCGGCGACCTCCGCCACGAACCGGATGTACCGCTCGGCCCGGTCGAACGCCGACGGGTCCGTCACCGGCCCGTGCCCCGGTACGACGGTCTCGGCGCCCAGCTCCCGCATCAGCGCGAGGGCCCGCAGCGAGCCGCTCAGCGACCCCATGAGGAAGAACGGCGTACCCCCCTCGAACACCAGGTCCCCCGCGAACAGGATCCTCCGGTGGGGCAGCCAGACCAGTGAGTCGCCGACCGTGTGCGAGACGCCGGGGTGGATGACCCGCGCCTCGATGTCCCCGACGTGCACGGTCATCCGGTCGTCGTACGTCAGGTCGGCGCCCTGGACGCGGATGTCGCCGAAGTCGGTCCGGGGCCACAGCAGATGCAGGTGCTGCCCGCTGGCCAGGGCCTCCCGGCGGCAGGCGGAGTGCGAGACGAGCGTGGCGGCCGGCGTGAAGAAGCCGTTGCCGTAGGTGTGGTCGCCGTGGTGGTGGGTGTTGACCAGGAGGCGCGGAGCGGGGACGCCGGTCGCGTCGAGCGCGGCGCCCAGCGCCCGGGTCCGGCGCTCGGTCGCGGCGGTGTCCACCAGCAGGGTGGTGGTGCCGTCGCTCACGAACCCCGAGTTGTTGAGACACCATCCGCCGTCCGGCTGCACATACGCGTACACGTCACTGGCCAACTCGACGGTGTACGGCTCCGCTGCGGTCATGGTGACCCCCTTCATCCCCCGAATCGCCGCCAACTGGTGCTCAGAGCCTGCCAGTCGGCGACGATCCACCGGAATCCGGGGTGAGGGAACCGCACCGAAGCGGCCGGAACGGACGCTCCTAGACGAGTAGTTCCGATTAAGGGGTTCACGAACGGAGGGAGGGTGTCCAACATCGGGTTGTGACGACCGATTTAGACACCCTCTTGACGGCACTGTACGTGCATGTCGATGACCGTTTGAAGAC
>NZ_JBVIBK010000034.1:0-84305 GCF_055573455.1 Streptomyces sp. NPDC030183 | reverse complement strand
CGGAGGGCACGGGCCCCGGTCCGTGCGGATCGCGCCCGAGATGGTCACCGGCCGTGAACTCGGCCCCCGCTGACCGCGCGCCCGCCGAGGACCCGGCCCCTCGCCAGGACTCTTCAGCTGCCGTGCCGGGTCGCACGGACCGGATGGGCCGGGGCCGCCACGAGACCGAGACCGCACGGGACCGGGGCCGCACGCCCGCGCGGGACCGGGGCCGCACGAGCCCGGGTGGGCCGGGACCGCACGAGCCCGGGTGGGCCGGGACCGCACGAGCCCGGGTGAGCCGGAGGGCACGGGCCCCGGTCCGTGCGGATCGCGCCCGAGATGGTCACCGGCCGTGAACTCGGCCCCCGCTGACCGCGCGCCCGCCGAGGACCCGACCCCTCGCCAGGACTCTTCGGCAGCCGTGCCGGGTCGCACGGACCGGATGGGCGGGGACCGCCACGAGACCGAGACCGCACGGGACCGGGGCCGCACGCCCGCGCGGGACCGGGGCCGCACGGGCCCGGGTGGGTCGGGGCCGTGGGGCCGATGCTCCCGACTCCATGGGGCCATTGGTCCCTACTTCGCCGGTGACGGGCGAACGGCCCCGAAACGCGGGCCGTTGCCTGATACACAGAAGACCGGCGCCCGATGGGACGCGGCGCCGATCCCACCTCCTCCGCCCTTTCCGGGAGCCCTCATGCTGTCCGAAGAGTCCGCCGCCGTCATCCGAGCCACCCTCCCCGCGGTCGCCGGAGCGCTCGACGAGATCACGGCACGTTTCTACGGCGCCATGTTCAGAGACCGCCCCGAGCTGCTCGATGGCATGTTCAACCGCGGCAACCAGGCGAGCGGCGCGCAGCGCCGGGCCCTGGCCGGGTCGATCGCCGGGTTCGCGACCGCGCTGCTGGACGACCCGGACACCCGTCCGGACACGCTCCTGGACCGGATCGCGCACAAGCACGCGGCGGTCGGGGTCACCGACGACCAGTACACGATCGTCCACAAGTACCTCTTCGGCGCCATAGCAGAGGTGCTCGGCGACGCCGTCACCCCGGAGGTCGCGGCGGCCTGGGACGAGGTGTACTGGCTGATGGCGGGCGCGCTGATCGGCCGGGAGGCCCGGCTGTACCAGGACGCGGGGGTGGCGCCCGGCGAGGTGTGGCGGCCGTGGACGGTCGTCGAGCGCCGTACGGAGACCCCGGACACGGTCTCCTTCCTGCTGCGCCCCGCCGACGGCGGACCCGCGCCGCGGGCCAGGGCCGGCCAGTACGTGAGCGTCCGGGCGCGCATGGCGGACGGTGTGCACCAGGTACGGCAGTACAGCCTCTCCTCCGATCCGGGCGACGGTCTGCGGCGGATCACCGTGAAGCGGGTCGGCGCGACGGAGGGCGCGCCGGACGGCGAGGTGTCCACGCTGCTGCACGAGCAGGTGTCCGCGGGCGACGAGCTGACCCTCTCCGCACCGTTCGGCGATGTCTTCCTCGACGACCCGGCCGACGCCACCACCCCGGTCCTGCTCGTCTCAGCGGGCATCGGCTGCACGCCGATGACCGGCATCATGGCCCATCTCGCCGCCGTCGGCTCGGCCCGCCCGGTCCTGGTCCTGCACGCCGACCGCTCCCCCGCCGACCACGCCCTGCGCGCGGAGACCCGCGCACTCGTCGACCGCCTGCCGGGTGCCCGCGCGGTCTTCTGGTACGAGCGCCCCGACGAGACCGGTCAGGCCGACCAGGACGTCCGGACCGGGCTGATGGACCTCGACGGGCTCGAACCACCCGTGGACGGCACGGTGTTCCTGTGCGGGCCGCTGCCCTTCATGCGGGGGGTGCGCGCCCAGCTGCTGCACGCGGGGGTCCCGGCCCGCGCCATCCGCTACGAGGTCTTCGGCCCCGACCTGTGGCTGCCCGGCTCCTGAGGGACATGCGCGGGGAGACCGGTCAGACCTGCACGGTGAGCCTGGCCTGCTCGAACCGGTGGGCGGCGAGGTCGTCCGAGCGGATGAGCCAGTAGAGGGTGCCGTCGCCGCCCCAGGTCGTCCTCGCGTCGCTGTCGCCGCCGAACTGGGCGAGCAGGACCCATCGTTCCGCTTCCTGGTCCAGCGGTGGGTCGCCCCACGCGTGCACGCCGCCGACCACCCCGTTCGCGATCTCGTACTCCACGGGGCCCTGGACCGGCACGGCGTGACCTCCGATCTGGTGGTCGATCCGGGTGCGCAGGCGCCGGAAGGCGCGTACGAACGGTGTCAGCTCGGCCGGTGTGTCGCAGGGGTGGGGCCAGGGCCGGGTGTCGCCGAGGAGAGCCCGCCGGGCCTGGGGCAGCCACAGGTCCGGCGCGCTCTGCCCGGTGTCCGCGCCGAGTGCCACGCGCGGGAAGGCCGCCAGGACGGAGGGCGACTCCGCCGGGTGGACGGGGGTGTTCTCCGGGACGTACAGCACCTGGGCCGCGGCCCGGGCCGCGGGGTCGTCGACGGACACGAAGGCGTCTTCGTCCGCCTGGCCGTCGAAGGAGAAGAAGAGCAGGGTCCCGTCCCGGGGAAACTCCTCGGCGAGCCCGTCCCGGGGCAGCGCGGCACACCGCACGGAAGCGACGAACCACAGGGGCCCGTGTCCGGGTCACTCGGGCCAGACGGCCCCGGCCGGAAGCTCCGGGGCCCCGCCGAGGACCGCCGCGGTCGGCTCGTCGGCCTCGGCCCGGCGCAGGCGTACGCAGGGGCGCAGGAGCGCTGTCCAGCGCTGAACAAGTTCGCCGGGAAGGTGCTCGACGGCAAGCCGGGAGTATCGCTCATCGGTCATACGGCTCATGATCCACGGCCCCACCGACAGCGTGAGCGGCACCTGGGGAAGGCGCCTGCACGGGCAACCGCCTTCCCGCCGATCGGGGCCGCTGACCGGATCGGTCCGCTTCCGGACCCGATGCGGCCTGTCGGGGGGCGGGCCGTACGGACGAGGGTGGGGGCATGACCCGAGCACTGATCGTCATCGATGTCCAGGAGTCCTTCCGCGCCCGTCCCCTGTGGGAGGCGATCTCCGACCCGAAGATCGCCGACAAGGTGAACCGGCTGGTCCGGCTGGCCCGCCGGGCCGGGGACCTGGTGGTGTGGGTGCTGCACTCCGAGCCCGGCACCGGCGGCGCCTTCGACCCGGCCCTCGGCCATGTCCGGCTGCTGGAGGAGGTCGAGTCCCCGCAGGACGGCGAGCCGCTGATCCACAAGACCTCGCACAACGCCTTCACCACCACCAACCTGCAGCAACTCCTCACGGCGCGCGGGATCCGCGAACTCGTCCTCTGCGGCATCCGCACCGAACAGTGCGTGGAGACCACCGCCCGCGTCGCCTGCGACCTCGGCCACCTGGTCACCTTCGTCGTCGACGCGACCGCCACCGACCCGATCCCGCACCGCGACGCCCCCGCCGACCAGAGCGTCGCCGAACTGCTCGCCGACCCGCGCACCCTGCCGGCCGACGAGGTGATCCGGCGCACCGAGTACGCCCTCGCGGGACGCTTCGCCACCATCGCGACGGTGGACGGGCTGGAGGCCGCCGCGGGCCTTCCGGCATGATGACCGGATCGTGAGCCACGTCGTGTTCTTCCTGGTGCCCGGAGTCCATCTGCTGGACCTGGCCGGCCCCGCGCAGGTCTTCTCCACCGCGGCGGACTTCGGGCACCCCTACACCCTTCGGTATGTCGCCGAGCGGTCCGAGGTCCCCACCGCTCAGGGGCTGCCCCTGATGGCCGGGCTCGACTGGCCCGACCTCGGGCCCGAGGACCTGATCGTGGTGCCCGGCTGGCGGGCCGTCACCCTCGCCGACTCGCCGGCCATCGCCGACACGTCCCTGAAGGTCCTGCGGGACCACCACGCCAGGGGCGGGACGGTGGCCAGCGTCTGCGCCGGCGCGGAGGCGCTGGGACGGGCCGGCCTCCTCAGGGGCCGCCGCTGCACCACCCACCACGATGTGCAGGACGAGCTGGCCCTGCGCCATCCCGGTGCGGTCGTCGTCCGCGACGTGCTGTTCACCGCGGACGACCGGGTGATCACCTCGGCCGGTATCGCCAGCGGCATCGATCTGGCCCTGCACCTCGTCGCCGGCCGGCACGGCCCGGCCGTCGCCGGGCGGGTCGCCCGCGACATGGTCGTCTACGCCCGCCGCAACGGCCATGAGCCGCAGACCAGCGCGATGTTCCGGCACCGGTCCCACCTGGACGACACCGTGCACCGTGTCCAGGACCTCATCGACACCCGCTTCGACCAGCCGCTCCCGCTGCCCGGCCTGGCCTCGGCCGCCGGCGTCAGCGAGCGCACCCTCACCCGGCTCTTCACCCGCGCCACCGGCCTCACCCCGCTGCGCTACCAGCAGACCCTGCGCCTGGAGCGCGCCGAGCACCTCATCAGCCACGGCGCCACGGTCGACGCCGCCGCCCGCTCGGTCGGCTTCGAGGACGCCCGCATGCTCCGCCGCCTGCGCGCCCGCGCGAGCTGAGCCGACCGCTCCCCGAGCGCCGCGCGGCCTAGGCCGAGGCCGGGTCCGGCACCTCGGCGGGACGCTCGTCGACGAGGTCCGGGAGCAGACCCCGCAGCGCCTCGCGCTGGGCGGGCCCCATGAACGTGCCGAGCGCGTCGGTGACCGTCCCGGCGAGCGTGTCGGATGCCTCCTTCAGCAGACGCCGGGCCTTGTCGGTGAGCGCGACCCGGATGCCGCGCCGGTCGCCGCACACCGAGTCGCGGGTGATCAGGTCGGAGTGCTGGAGGCAGGCGATCTGGTAGGTGAGCCGGGTCTTGGGGCGCCCCAGGAGCTCCGCGACACGGGTCATGCGCAGCCCTTCCTCGGGCTGGGTGGCCAGCAGACAGAGGATCAGGAACTCGTCGTGGGAGACCCCGAGCCGCTCCTTCACGACCGCGCGCAGCCGCTGTTCCACCGCACCCGTCGCGCCCAGCAGCAGCATCCAGGCGTGCAGCTCGCGTGGAAGCAGGCCGCCACCATCCCGCACGGATGGACATTCGGGCAGGTGGGCGGGGTGCTCGTCGTGGTCGGCCATGGCCCCAGTGTACCTGTTGTCCATTTTTGGAACACCTGGTTGTCCAAATTCGAATCACACGCTAGCTTCGGTCATGCAAATTTGGACGACCAGCTCGCCCTTGTGGGACGACCAGTTCGCCCTTGATCCACTCGCTCATGCCGCCCGACAGGAGAACTCCCATGACCGTCGCCGTGGAAACCGGACTGTGGCAGCTCGACACCGCCGCATCCACCGTCGCCGTCCAGCACAGGACGATGTGGGGCCTGGTCACCGTGAAGGGGACCTTCGGCTCCGTCGGCGGCCGGGGCGAGGTGCGGCCGGACGGGTCCGCCGTGGGCGTCCTGACCGTCGACGCGATCTCCCTGGACACCGGGAACGCCAAGCGTGACCAACACCTGAGGTCCGCCCACTTCTTCGACGTGGAGCACCACCCGGAGATCACCTTCGCCGTCAGCAGTGCCGAACTCCGGGACGGCGACACGGTCAACGTCGTCGGCCGGCTGACCGTGCGCGGCATCAGCAGGCCGCAGGCCCTCACGGCGCGGCTGAGGGACGCGAACGCCGAGGGGCTCACCCTGGACGCCGAGTTCACCGTCGACCGGGAGCGGTTCGGCATGGGCTGGAACCAGCTGGGGATGCTGCGCGGCCCGGCCACGATCACGGCGACGCTGCGCTTCGTCCGGACCGGCGTCTGACCCGGGACGGCTGGACGGCCGGGAATGCCGGACTCCGTCAGGTGTCGAGGGGCCCAGCCGGGGGACTTGGTGGGCAGGCCGGGTTCAGCGGCACCCCGGGGGCTGGCCCTGGTTCAGGCTCCTCCTGTTCGGCAGGGAGCCGGAGGAGCCGACGCCCGCGAGTCGATCGGGGCTGCCCAGTCCCCGGCCGTCCCCGAGTCACTCCCAGGCCGTCCCTGCGTCAGTCGACAGGCCGTCCCTGAGTCAGTCGAGGCTGCCCCGCTCGCACACGCGGCGGGCGATCTCGCGGAGCTTGGTGTTGCTCTGCTGCGAGTAGCGGCGCAGCACGTCGAACGCCTCCTCCTCGGTGAGCCGGCGGCTGCCCATGAGGATGCCCATGGCCTCCCCGATGACGTGGCGGGTGGCGAGGGCCTGCGCCATCTGGGCGTGCGTGCGGGCGCTGGAGAAGGCGATCGCCGCGTGGGACGCCAGCAGCCAGCCGGCCAGCTCACTGGACTCGGTGAACGCGCCGGGCCGGCTGGAGTAGAGGTTGAGCGCGCCGAAGTCCTCGTCGTCGGTGAACAGCAGGAAGCCCATCATGCTGCCCACGCCGAGGGCGCGGGCCTGGGGCGCGAACGCGGGCCAGCGCTGCTGCTCGGCGGTGAGGTCCCCGATGCGGAAGACCCGCTCGCCCCGCGAGCTGCGGGCGGCGTCGAAGCAGGGCCCCTCCCCCAGCTGCTGCTGCAGTTCGTCGCTCTCGGTGACCAGCTGGTGGGTGGGCGCGAGGGTCTCCACCTTCGTGTCGTGCAGGACGAGGATGCCGGCCGCGTCGCAGCCGCCGACCAGCTCGGTGGCCGACGCGGTGATCCGCTCCAGTGTGTCGCTCACCGACTCCTGTGACAGGAGATCCCGCGCCATCGTCGCCATCTGCTCGGCGAACCGTCCCCAGTCCACATCCACCTCCGATCACGAGGCCCGCCCCCCACACCATCATGCTGCGCCTCCGCCCGTGGGCAAGCCACGAATCCCGGGGCGCTCCCCCCCTGTCCCGATCGGGCGCCGTACGGGGCACTGTCAGTGGTGGGTGGCAGCATCGGACGCATGACCGACATGGGCAGCGCGGCGTTCGACTGGCAGTCCTTCCTGCGGACGTGGAGCGGGGAATGGGCGGATTCCCTGCCGGACGGCGAGGAGGTGAACGGCGAGGACGAGACCGCCCGCCGGACCCGGTGGCTGGGGTTCCCGCCCGCGTCCGAGGAGCGGATCGCCGCCATGGAGGAGCGCCTCGGGCGCCGGATGCCACCGTCGTACCGCGCGTTCCTGGAGGTCAGCGACGGCTGGCGGCACGCGGGCGGGTTCGTGTGGCTGCTGGCGGGGACCGAGCAGGCCCGCTGGCACGACAACGCGTCGGGGCTCGCGGACGACTTCGAGGAGTACCTGGACGAGGACTCCGGGCCGGAGGAGCGGCATGAGGCGGACCTCTGGCGGCGCGGGCTGCAACTCGACGTCGAGTCCGACGTCACCCACGTCCTCCTGGACCCCGAGGACGTCGACGAGAACGGGGAATGGGCGGTGTACACGTGGTCCAGCTGGCTGGCCTCGCCTCCCGAGCGGCATGCGGACTTCGGCGCGTTCATGCGGGAGATGCACCGCGAGTTCCACCGCCTGCGGGCCCGCAAGGACGACGGCGGGCCCGAGTTCGTCAACGACACGACCCGCGGCCTGGACGCCCGGATGGACGAGGCCCGCTCGGCGGCGCTGCGCGGCGACTGGGGGCGTGCGGTGACGGCTCTGGACGAGGCGAAGGCGTACGGCAGACCGCGGGCCGCCGGGCTGGGTGACCAGATACGCCGCCTGCTCGGTGAGACCTACATGGTGTACTTCGAGGACGTGGTGACGGACCTGCGGTACGCGCCCGACCTGCTGCCGCCCCTGGTCGCCGAGCACGCGGCGCACTCCTACGGGGACGACTCCACGCTGATGTTCCCTCTGCGGGGCGCCGACGACGACGTGGTGGCCCTGGCGTACGCGACGCTGGACCAGGTCAGGAAGGGCACGTACCGGTACGCGCCCACGGGGCCGTTCGGCGAGGCGGTCGAGCGGGCTCGGGAGCTTGCGCGGTGGGGGCAGACGGACAGCGCCTGGCGGACGTTGGCCGACGCTCTGCCGCTGTGGGAGCCGCTGGGGCCGGACCATCTGGCTCCGATGGGGTGGGTGGCCGACCCGGTGCTCGGACCGCTGCTGACCCCGGAGCGGGGCCGGGAGCTGCTGTCCACTCCGCGGGGCGGGCACTCCGGTGCGATACCGGCGCCCGGGGCCGGGCGCGACCCGGGCGGCCTGACGTGGCTCGCGGAGCCGGACCCGGGCAACAACCGCCGGGCGTACCGGTTCGTGCTGGTGGAGGGGGTGGAGCCGTGGGAGGTCCCGGCACGGCTCGCGGACGGGGACGGCGCCGCGTTGGGCGAACCGCTGAACCTGTGGGAGGCGCGCCGCAGGTCGCTGGAGAACCGCGGGGAGTTCTCCTCCTTCGACGACCGGGCGCTCATGGCGGTGGGCCGGGCCGGCACCGGCTGGAGCTTCGCCTTCGACGGCGAGCCCGCCCCGTTCGACCGGCGGCGCTTCGTCTCCCCGGCGGGGGCCGCCTCCGAGGGCACCCGCGCGGTGGTGGTGTGGAGCGGTCTGAGGGCACATCACCAGCCGTCCTTCCATCTCTCCGTGGCGCGGGACGGAACCGAGGAGTACGCGTTCACCTACGCGGAGGGAGAGGTACGGCGGAGCGGGGAGATACCCGCGGCCCTGGACCCGGTCCGCTTCTTCGGCGACGAGGCGGACGGTACGCGGGCGGAACGGGCCCTGCTGGAGGCGCTGGCCGGGGAGTTCGGTGTGTCGCTGCCCCGGCAGGCGATCGTCGGTGGGCGACTGCACACCTTCACCACCCGCTCCTGGACGCGTCCGCCCGCGGAGGGAGAGACGTACATGGTCATCCGCGTGGGCTGACGGCGGCGGACGCCGCATCGCGCGGAGGGACGACAGCACCTAGTCTCGTTCACGCCGTCCCTGCTTCCGGAGGTGGCGTCATGTCCGAATGGCGTGTACGCGCGGCCCGCGCCGGGAAGTGGCCCCTGCGCGCGTCCGGCCCGGCGGGCCGCGGCGCCACGGAGCCGGCCCCCGAGCACTCGCTGGACGCCTGGACGGAGCCGGACGAGGTGTCGCGGGTGCCGCTTGAGCGCAGTCTGGTGGACGCGGCGGTCTACCGCGAGGGACGACGCGTCGACGCCCCCGCCTCGCTGGCGGAGATCTACGAGCAGCTGCCCGGCGCGCCCGGGACGATGGCCTGGATCGGGCTGTACCGCCCGACCCCGGAGCAGCTGTGGCAGGCCGCCGACCAGTTCGGGCTGCACGAGCTGGCCGTGGAGGACGCCATCGTCGCCCACCAGCGGCCCAAGCTGGAGCGCTACGGCGACACCCTGTTCGTCGTCCTGCGCTCGGCGCGCTATCTGGACGAGACGGAGGAGGTCGACTTCGGCGAGATCCACATCTTCGTCGGCCCGGAGTTCGTCCTCACCGTCCGCCACAGCCAGGTCCCCGACCTGGGTGTGGTCCGCAAGCGACTGGAGGACGACCCGGGTCTGCTGGCGATGGGCCCGGAGGCCGTGCTGTACGCGATCCTGGACGCCGTCGTCGACGGATACGCGCCGGTGGTGGCCGGTCTGCAGAACGACATCGACGAGATCGAGACCGAGGTGTTCGGCGGCGACCCCAAGGTGTCCCGCCGTATCTACGAACTCTCCCGCGAGGTCGTCGACTTCCAGCGGGCCACCCGTCCGCTGCTGACCATCATGCGCAGCCTGGAGGCCGGCTTCGTGAAGTACGGCACGAACGAGGAACTGCAGCGCTATCTGCGCGACGTCGCCGACCACGCCACCACCGTCGCCGAACGCGTCGACGGCTTCCGGCAGGCGCTCGGTGACATCCTCACCGTCAACGCCACCCTCGTCACCCAGGCCCAGAACGAGGAGATGAAGGCCCTGGCGGAGGCGGGCCACGCGCAGAACAACGAGGTCAAGAAGATCTCCAGCTGGGCGGCCATCCTCTTCGCGCCCACCCTCATCGGCACCGTCTACGGGATGAACTTCGACCACATGCCGGAGCTGCACTGGGTGCTCGGCTACCCGTTCGCGATCGTGCTGATGGCCATGGTCTGCGCCGGCCTGTACCTCGTGTTCAAGCGCCGGGACTGGCTGTGAGCCGTCGCCGGGGAGGCGTCAGTGGCCGCGCGGGGCGTACATGATGACGGCCATGCCCGCCAGGCAGATCAGCGCGCCCGTGACGTCCCAGCGGTCCGGGCGGTAGCCGTCGGCGACCATGGCCCAGGCGAGGGACCCCGCCACGAAGACACCGCCGTAGGCGGCGAGGACACGGCCGAAGTTCTCGTCGCTCTGGAGGGTCGCGACGACGCCGTACAGCCCGAGGGCGATGACGCCGGCACCGATCCAGGCCCACCCCTTGTGCTCGCGGACGCCCTGCCAGACCAGCCAGGCCCCGCCGATCTCGAAGACGGCGGCGACGAGGAACAGGGCGGCGGAGCGTGCGACGGTCATGGACACGAACCTACCGGCGGGGCGTGCCGTCCTTCTCGAAGCGGTATCCCATCCCCGGCTCGGTGATGAAGTGCTCCGGGTGCGACGGGTCCGCCTCCAGCTTCCGGCGCAGTTGTGCCATGTACACCCGGAGGTAGTTCGTCTCCTTGCCGTACGACGGCCCCCAGACCTCCTGCAGCAACTGCTTCTGGCTGACCAGGCGGCCGCTGTTGCGCACCAGCACCTCCAGGAGCTGCCACTCGGTGGGGGTGAGCCGTACGTCCGCTCCGCCGCGGTTGACCTTCTTGGCGGCCAGGTCCACGGTGAAGGCGGCGGTCTCGACCACGATGTCGTCGCCGCCGGTGGGCTCGGCGCGGCGGACGGCCACGCGCAGCCGGGCGAGGAGTTCGTCCATGCCGAACGGCTTGGTGACGTAGTCGTCCGCGCCCGCGTCGAGCGCCTCGACCTTCTCGTCGGAGGTGTGCCGGGCGGAGAGCACGATGATCGGCACGCGGGTCCAGCCGCGCAGGCCCCTGATCACGTCGACGCCGTCCATGTCGGGCAGCCCCAGGTCGAGGACGACCACATCGGGGTGGCGGGAGGCGACGAGCTGGAGGGCGGTGGCACCGTCGGACGCCGCGTCGACCTCGTACGCGCGCGCCTTGAGGTTGATCACCAGCGCGCGCACGATCTGTGGCTCGTCGTCGATCACGAGCACCCGGGTCATCGGGCCTGCCTCTCGGTGGGTACCAGGGGTTCCGGTCGTGCGGTCGCCGCCGGTACGGGCTGTCGGAGCCCGGTGCCGGTCCGTGCCGCACGGAGGGTCAGGACCATTGTGAGGCCGCCGCCGGGGGTGTCCTCCGCGGTGAGGGTGCCGCCCATGGCCTCGGCGAAGCCCCGGGCGACCGCGAGGCCGAGGCCGACACCGGCGCCGCGCGGGGCGTCGCCGTGCCGCTGGAAGGGCTCGAAGATGCGGTCCTTGGCCTCGTCGGGGACGCCGGGGCCGCGGTCCACCACCCGGACCTCCACCCGGTCGGCGAGGGCGCTGGCGGAGACCACGACCGGCTCGCCCGGGGGGCTGTACTTGACGGCGTTCTCGACCACGTTGGCGACGACCCGCTCCAGGAGCCCCTTGTCGGTGGTGACCATGGGCAGGCTCTCCGGCACGTCGAGGACGACGGCCGACTCGGGGTCCGGTATGCCGCCCATCGCCATGGGGACGACCTCGTCCAGGTCGATCTCGCCCATGAGCGGTGTGAGGGTGCCGGTCTGCAGGCGCGACATGTCGAGGAGGTTGCCCACCAGGTGGTCGAGCCGGTCGGCGCCGTCCTCGATCGCGGCCAGCAGCTCGGCCCGGTCCTCCTCGGACCACTCGACGTCGTCCGAGCGCAGGGACGACACCGACACCTTGATCCCGGCGAGCGGGGTGCGCAGGTCGTGACTGACGGCGGCCAACAGCGCCGTGCGGATGCGGTTGCCCTCGGCGAGTTGCTTGGCCCGGTCCGCCTCCTGGCGCAGGCGCTGCCGGTCGAGGACCACGGCGGCCTGGGCGGCGAAGGCGGCCAGCACCCGGCGGTCGGAGGCGGGCAGCACCCGCCCGGACAGCGCTAGGGCCATGTGGTCGCCCACGGGCATGCCGACGTCCGCCTCCTCGGGGCTCGCCGCGGGACGCGGACCGGCACTGCCGGCGCGGACCCAGGGCTCGACGTCGCTCGTCCGTTCCAGCAGCGCCGCCGACTCCATGGCGAAGGTCTCCCGTACGCGTTCCAGCAGCGCCTCCAGGCTGGTCTCACCGCGCAGCACGCTGCCGGCCAGGAAGGAGAGGATCTCCGACTCCGCGCGCAGCCGGGCCGCCTGATGGGTGCGCCGGGCCGCCAGATCCACGACCGACGCAACCGACACCGCGACCCCGACGAAGATCACGATGGCGAGGATGTTCTCCGGGTCGGCGATCGTGAGCGTGTGGAAGGGCGGCGTGAAGAACCAGTTCAGCAGCACGCAGCCCAGCACGGCCGAGGCCAGTGCCGGGTACAGGCCGCCGAGGAGGGCCGCCGTCACCGTCAGGCTCAGGAAGAGCAGCATGTCGTTGGCCAGACCTGCGTCGGGCCCGAGCCGCAGCATCAGCGTGAGCAGGACGGGTCCCACGACACCGGCCAGCCAGCCGGCGACGATCCGTGCCCGGCCCAGCCGCGCGCCGCGCGCCACCGGCAAGCCGCGCCCCTTGCCCGCCTCGTCGTGCGTGATCAGATGGACGTCCAGGTCGGGGCCCGAGTCCCGGGCCACCGTGGCGCCCACGCCCGGCCCGAACACGTACTGCCAGCTCCTGCGGCGTGAGACGCCCAGCACGATCTGGGTGGCGTTCACCCCCCGCGCGAAGTCCAGCAGCGCGACCGGGACGTCCTCGCCCACCACGTGGTGGAAGGTGCCGCCCAGGTCCTCCACCAGGGTGCGCTGGACGACCAGTTCCTTGGGCGAGGCCGAGGTGGGCCCGTCGCTGCGGGCGATGTAGACGGCCAGGACCTCGCCGCCCGCGCCCTTCTCCGCCAGCCGGGCGGCCCGCCGAATCAGGGTGCGGCCCTCGGGGCCACCGGTCAGGCCGACGACGATGCGCTCCCGCGAGCCCCATATCGTCGACACCCGGTGTTCGCTGCGGTACGCCGTCAAGTGCTCGTCGACCCGGTCGGCCACCCAGAGCAGGGCCAGCTCCCGCAGGGCGGTGAGGTTGCCGGGGCGGAAGGAGTTGGACAGCGCCGCGTCGACCTTGTCCGGCTGGTGGATGTTGCCGTGCGCCATCCGGCGCCGCAGGGCCTGCGGGGACATGTCGACCAGCTCGATCTGGTCCGCCCGGCGTACCATCTCGTCCGGCACGGTCTCGCGCTGCCGCACTCCGGTGATCGACTCCACCACGTCGCCCAGCGATTCCAGGTGCTGGATGTTCACCGTGGATATGACGTCGATCCCCGCCGCGAGCAGGTCCTCCACGTCCTGCCAGCGCTTGGTGTTGCGCGAACCGGGCACATTGGTGTGGGCGAGCTCGTCCACCAGGGCCACCCGCGGGCGCCGTGCGAGGACCGCGTCGACGTCCATCTCGGTGCAGACGGTGTCGCCATGGTGCAGCTGCCGGCGCGGGACCTGCTCCAGGCCGTGCAGCATGACCTCGGTGCGCGGCCGGCCGTGGTGCTCCACGAAGGCCACCACGCAGTCGGTGCCGCGTTCGGTCCGGCGGTGTGCCTCGGACAGCATCGCGTACGTCTTGCCGACGCCCGGTGCCGCGCCGAGGTAGATCCTGAGCTTCCCGCGTGCCATGTTCTCGTCGTTCTCGTCTCTGTCTCGTCGCCTCTCGCGAGGTGACGGGGGGGGACGGGTCGGCCTCCAGTGTGCGGCGGAGCCGGGCCATGGTCACCCGGGGCCCACGAGCCAGTGCCGCGCCGAGCAGCCGGGCGGTGTCGGTCGGCGGGCAACCCCTGGTTCCCTATCGCGATATAACGCTAGCCTTGTCCTCGCGTCGCCGCCCGCGCGTCGCACCGGGACATTCGACAGATCAGGACGGAAGCATGCCGGGAGAGATCTCACCCGCCGGGAAGCGCTCCGGCGCCGTTTCGCCGCCCGAGCTGCGGGCCTCTCACGCGGACCGTGACCGGGTGGTGGACGTGCTGCGTGTCGCGGCGGGGGACGGCCTGCTGACCGCGGACGAGCTGGACGAGCGTCTGGAGGCGGCCCTGTCGGCGCGGACGCTGGGCGAACTGGCCCCGCTCACCGCGGACCTGCCCGAGTCGGCCACGGCGGGCACGGGCGGAGCGGAGGCCAAGGACCTGGTGCGGATCGAGCAGGTCCACAGCGGCCCCGTCGAGCGCCGGGGGCGCTGGGTGGTACCGCGACGACTGGAACTGGCGGTGACGTTCTGCGCGGTGACGCTCGACTTCACCGACGCGGTGATCATGCACGACACCCTGCGGATCGATGTGAACATGATGGGCAAGACCCTGAAGCTGATCACGAGGCCCGGCGTCGTGGTCGACACCGACGGTCTGCAGCTGGTGCACAGCAGGGTCAAGCACCGCCCCGCTCCGACGAGTCCGGACACACCGGTCACCCTGCGCGTGGAGCTGGTCGGCCAGAAGACGCATGGCCGGGTGGTGGTCCGGGCACCCCGCCGCCGATGGCGTTGAGGCGGTCCCTTCGCACCGTCAGGCGTCGTCGGGTTCGGCGGTGGTGAGTTCGGCGGCGCCGAACGAGACGTCGAAGCGGTCGCACCAGATGGTGACGCTGGAGTACCGGGAGGGGTCGACGTCGTCGGGCAGCGGGTAGTTCTGACTCCCCTTGTTGCCCTTGAGCTTTCCGAGGCTGACGTACGCGCCGTCGTCGAAGACGTGCCAGCCGGCCCGCCCCTCCTTCACCGGCGCGTCGGTCAGCCACACGCGCAGGTCGGGGCCGTTGCTGGTGTCGAGCCGCTCCAACCGGACCACATGCGTGCCGTCGGCGAGCCGTACGAGCCTCACCGTGCCCGTGGTCGTGTGCTCGTGGCTGATCAGTTCGCCCCTCGACACGGTCACCGGGCCGGTCGCGGCGGAGGGGGAGACCGACGACTCCGGCTCCGCCACGGGGTCGCGGGGCGCTTCCCCGACCGTGCCGGGCAGGGCTTCCGTCACCGTCTCGTCCTGCCACAGCTTCCACGGCTGGAACCAGTACAGTCCGGCGGCCAGGGCCACGACCACCACCGCCGCCAGCCCGGTGATCAGCGGCGTCCTCCGCATGCGCCCCATGCCGTTCCCTCTTCCTGTTCCGCGGACCGTGTGTCCGTGTCCGTGCGTCCGTGTCGCCTTCCCATTCAACGCAGTCCGGGGCGCCTCGGCGCGGCCCAACCGATGACGAAATCCTTACGTCGGGCCCGGCCGCCGTCGTCCCACCGTCGTCGTCGTGCCGCCGCCGTCTTACGGAAGCGTGACGTGCCGGGCGTGGCCCTGGGGTGCGGGCGGTGGCCGGTCCTAGCGTGGGCCGCATGCGTGTACTGGTCACCGGCGGTGCCGGATTCATCGGGTCCCATGTCGTGGATGTCCTGGCCGAACGCGGTCACGAGCCGGTCGTGTTCGACATGGCGGTGGACGCGGGTGCCGACGTACGGGACCGCGATGCCGTCGCCCGTGCGCTGGACGGTGTGGACGCCGTGTGCCATCAGGCGGCGATGGTCGGTCTGGGCAAGGGGTTCGCCGATGCGCCGGAGTACGTCTCCCGCAACGACCTGGGGACCGCCGTACTGCTCACCGCCATGGCGGACGCGGGGGTGCGGCGGCTCGTGCTGGCGGGCTCGATGGTGGTGTACGGGGAGGGGCGGTACGAGTGCGGGCGGCACGGTGTCGTGCGGCCCGGGCCTCGGGACGCCGCCGATCTAGCGGCCGGACGCTTCGAGCCGCTGTGCCCGGCGTGCGGGACCGACCTTACGCCGGGGCTGGTGGAGGAGGACGCGCCGGTCGACCCGCGCAACGTGTACGCGACGACGAAGCTCGCCCAGGAGCATCTCGCGGCGGCCTGGGCCCGGTCGACCGGCGGCACCGCCCTCTCACTGCGGTACCACAACGTGTACGGGCCCCGGATGCCGCGGGACACACCGTACGCGGGGGTGGCGTCGTTCTTCCGTTCCGCGCTCGCCCGCGGAGAGGCGCCCCGGGTGTTCGAGGACGGCCGTCAGCGGCGGGACTTCGTCCATGTGCGGGACGTGGCGGCGGCCAACGCGGTGGCGCTGGAGGCGGACGTGGCCGAGGGCGCGCTGACCGCGTACAACACCGGCAGCGGCGAGCCGCACACCGTCGGGGAGATGGCGCGGGCGCTGGCCGCCGCCCACGGCGGTCCCGAACCGGTGGTCACCGGGGAGTACCGGCTGGGCGACGTCCGGCACATCACCGCCGACTCGCGCAGGCTGCGGGCCGAGCTGGGATGGAAGCCGGAGGTCGCGTTCGCGGAGGGGATGACGGAGTTCGCGCGGGCCGGGATGCGGGGCGCCTAGGCCGTGTCCGCGAAGTCCCGCCTGCCCTCCGGGCGGACGACGGGACTTCACGGACTCGACCTATGCCCCCTTGGGACCGGTGGTGCTGTCCGCGATCAGGAAGCGGCGGCGGGCAGCACCACCTCGAAGCGGCAGCCGCCGGGGATGTTGCGTACGGTGGCGTGCCCCCGGTGGGCTTCCACGATCCCCCGGACGATGGCGAGGCCGAGGCCCGCGCCGGCCGGGGGCGTGCGGGCGTGGGTGCCGCGCCAGCCGGTGTCGAAGACGCGCGGCAGGTCCTCCTCGGCGATGCCGCCGCAGCCGTCGGTCACCGAGAGCACCACCCCGTCCGGGGACCGCTCGGCCGCCACGGCGACCGTGCCGTCCGCCGGGGTCCGGCGGATCGCGTTGACCAGCAGGTTGGCGAGGACGCGGCTCATCTCCTTGCCGTCGACCTCGACCGGCACGGGCTCGACGCGCGTGCCGACGAGCCGCACGCCCTGTTCCCGGGCGAGCGGATCGGCGCCTGCCAGGGCGTCACCGACCAGGTCGTACAGGGACATCCGGGAGAACGAGAGGGTCAGGCTGCCCGCGTGGATGCGGGACAGTTCGAAGAGGTCGCCGACCATGCCGTCGAGGCTCTCGACCTCCGTGCGGATCTGCCGCAGATAGCGCTGGGGGTCGGCGGCGACGCCGTCCTCCAGCGCCTCGGCCATCGCGCGCAGACCCGCCAGCGGGGTGCGCAGGTCGTGGGAGATCCACGCGACGAGTTCACGCCGGGAGGACTCCAGGGCGCGTTCGCGTTCCCTGGACGCGGCGAGCTTGGCGCTCGTGGTGGCCAACTCGGCGCTGAGGGCGGCGAGTTCGGCCGTGGCCGGGCCGTCGGGGGCGGTGAAGTCGCCGCCGTCGCCGAAGGACCGCGCGGCGATCTGGAGGGCGCGGCTGCGGGCGACGACCCAGCGGCCGAGGAGGAGCGCGGTGGCCAGGGAGACGACGGCGGCCATGGCGACGACCGTGGTGACGACGCTCAGGTCGTGCGGGGAGAGGAACATCGCCCAGGCGACAGCGAGGGTGCCGGCGAGCATGGCGGTCACCGCGACGGCGGCCACGACGGTGAGCGACGCGGTGAGCGAGCGGCGGCGCAGCGGCCGCAGCACGAGCGCGCCCAGCAGTCCGGCCCCGGCGGCGCCGAGGAACGCGTACAGGGCGATGAGCAGGGTGTCGTTCATCGTCGGTCCTTCCCGCCGTCGGACGGCGCGCGCTGCCCGTCGTCGCCCTTCCCGCCGTCGGACGGCGCGCGCTGCCCGTCGTCGACCGGTGTGCGCGAGGGGTCGAAGCGGTAGCCGACGCCCCAGACCGTCTGGATCAGCCGCGGCCGCGCCGGATCGTCCTCGATCTTGCCGCGCAGCCGGCGGACGTGAACGGTGACCGTGGACAGGTCACCGAAGTCCCAGCCCCACACCTCGCGCATCAGGTCCTCGCGGCTGTGGGCGCTGCCCTGGTTGCGGAGAAAGAAGGCGAGGAGGTCGAACTCGCGCAGCGTCAGGGAGAGTTCGGCGCCGTCACGTGTGGCGCGCCGGGCGGCCGGGTCGAGGCGGAGGCCGGCCGAGCTGAGGAGGCGGGCGTCGGGTGCCGGGCGTGCGCGGCGCAGTACGGACTCGACGCGCAGCACCAGTTCGCGGGGGCTGAACGGCTTGGTCACGTAGTCGTCGGCGCCGACCTCCAGCCCCAGGATGCGGTCGTCCTCGTCGCCGCGCGCGGTGAGCATGATGACCGGGACCGGGCCCCGCGCCCTCAGCCGGCGGCACACCTCCAGGCCGTCCATGCCGGGCAGCATCAGATCCAGCACGACCAGGTCGGGTCGGTGCGCGGCGGCCCGGGCCAGCGCGGCCGGACCGTCGTCGGCGCGGTCCACCGTGTATCCGGCGCGGTCGAGGTAGCCGGTGACGACCTCGGCGACCGTGGGGTCGTCGTCCACCACGAGGACGCGCGCGGCCGCCGGTCCGCTCGATTGCTGTTCTTGCTCGGCGCGATGCTCCATGCGGTCAGCCTCGCACCTCGCCGGGCGCGGCACGTCGGGGGCCGCGGGAAGGGCCGTCGACGTCCGCGTTTCGTAAGGAGGCGCCGCCCGTAATGCGAACTTCGTCCTCGTAGGGTGAAAGCCGTGACTACCTCTCCCCCGCCTTCGGGCGTCGACGTCGTGCTGCCCTGCCTGGACGAGGCGGAGGCCCTGCCCTGGGTGCTGGCCAGGATCCCGGCCGGATGGCGCGCCCTGGTCGTCGACAACGGCTCGACCGACGGATCGGCGGACGTCGCCCGTGAGTTGGGCGCACATGTGGTCCGGGAGCCGCGCCGCGGCTTCGGTGCGGCCTGCCATGCCGGGCTGACCGCCGCCACGGCCGACATCGTGTGCTTCTGCGACTGCGACGCCTCCCTGGATCCGTCCCTCCTCGTCCCCTTCGTCGCCGAGGTCGCGGACGGGCGGGCCGACCTGGTGCTCGGCAGGCGGCGTCCGCAGGGCCGGGGCGCCTGGCCCGTGCACGCCCGGGCCGGCAATCTGGCGCTCGCCAGGATGCTGCGCCGCCGTACGGGGCTGCGCCTGCACGATCTGGGGCCGCTGCGCGCCGCCCGCCGCGAACCGCTCCTCGCCCTCGGGCTGACCGACCGGCGTAGCGGCTATCCGCTGCAGATGGTGGTGCGCGCCGCCGACGCGGGCTGGCGCGTCACCGAGCACGACGTGCCGTACCGGCCGCGCACCGGGGCCTCGAAGGTGACGGGTACCTGGCGGGGCACCTGGCAGGCGGTGCGGGACATGAGCCGCGTCCTGAACGAGGCGTCCGTGCCCGCCGAGGCGGAGGGAGTCCGCCGGTGACCACGCTCCTCGTCATCGCCAAGGAGCCGAGGCCGGGCCGGGTGAAGACCCGGCTGTGCCCGCCTTTCACCCCCGATGAGGCGGCGGTGCTCGCCGAGGCCGCCCTCGTGGACACCCTGCGCGCGGTGGCGGCGACGCCCGCGAGCCGTCGCGTCCTGGTCCTGGCCGGGGAGCCGGGGCCGTGGCTGCCGCCCGGCTTCGAGGTCGTGCCGCAGCGGGGCGGTGGGCTGGACGAACGGCTCGCCGCGGCCTTCGCCGGCTGCGACGGCCCCGCCCTGCTCGTCGGCATGGACACCCCGCAGGTCACACCGGACCTGTTGACCGTGGACCTCGCCGGGTGCGACGCGTACTTCGGTCCGGCCTCGGACGGCGGCTTCTGGGCCCTGGGGCTCGCCCAACCGGACCCGGCGCTGCTGCGCGGAGTGCCCATGTCGACGCCGTTCACCGGTGCCGTGCAGCGTGCCCGGTTGACGGCGGCCGGCCTTCGCGTCCGTGACCTGCCGGTCCTCAGGGACGTCGACACGGCCGCCGACGCCGAGGCCGTCGCCGCGGTCGCACCGCACAGCCGGTTCGCGGCGGAACTGGCCCGACTGCGCGCGGTCAGCGGCCGATGACGGGGCAGCAACAGGACACCGCGCGGCGCCCGCCCCGGCCCCCACGGGCTTCGAACCCCTCCCGGCCGGCGGACCCATCGCGGTCGCCGGACCCCTCCCGGCCGGCGGGCCCATCGCGGTCGCCGGACCCCTCCCGGCCGGCGGGCCCATCGCGGTCGCCGGACCCATCGCGGTCGCCGGACCCCTCCCGGCCGGCGGGCCCTTCGCGGTCGCCGGACCCATCGCGGTCGCCGGACCCGTCGTGGTCGTCGGACCCCTACTCCGACGCTCTGCGCGCCGGTCGGGGTCCGCTCTTCCTGCGTCGCGGCGACGGCTGGATGCTGCCCCTGGAGGTGGAGCGGTGGTGCGCCCGTGCCGACGCCGTCGACCTCCAGGTCCTGGAGCGGTGCGAGGGAGCCGTCCTGGACGTCGGGTGCGGGCCGGGGCGGCTGGTTGCGGAACTCGCCTCCCGCGGGCGACCCGTGCTCGGAGTCGACGTGAGCCGGACCGCTGTCGCCCGCACCCGGCGGCTGGGTGGCCAGGCCCTCACCCGCTCCGTTTTCGAACCGCTGCCCGGCGAGGGCCGCTGGGACACCGTGCTGCTCCTGGACGGCAACCTCGGCATCGGCGGCGACCCGTCCGCCCTCCTGCGCCGACTGGCCCAACTGCTGCGCCCCGGTGGCCTGTTGGTCGCCGAGACGGTGCCGATGGACGTGGACGAGCGCGCCGAGGTCCACCTCGTGAGCGGCGCCGGGCCCGACACCGGTACGGAGACCGCGTTCCCTTGGGCGCGGCTCGGCACCCCGGCGCTGCTGGGGTACGCCCGCCCGCTCGGCTGGCTGACGGCCGATCAGTGGACGGCGGGCGGGCGCGCCTTCGTGGCCCTGCGGGCCCGTGACGCCCGCCGTAGCGCCGACGCACCGAACAGCAGGGCCGAACCGCCGAACAGCAGGGCGGTGATCAGCAGCCAGCGGCCGAGGAAGCCGCTCGCCGACATCCCGGTGGCGGACTCGTAGCGGTCCGCCACCCGTCCGCTGATCAGCGGGAACCACACCAGCAGGAGCAGCCCGGACAGCGCGGCGGGCACCCGTACGTACATGACCCGGCCCCGCCGCCCCGGAGGTGGCGCGGTCGCCGTCCTCGCCCGGGGGCCGGCGGCGGCCACTCCTCGGACGAGGGCACGGTCGGCGGCCGCGTACAGTGGCAGCAGGACGAGATCGTGCACCACCGCGGCCCCCACGAACCACAGCGCGACACCGGTCCAGTCGTCCGCGAACAGGCGCACCCCCGCGTACCCGGCGAGCGCGAACGAGCAGGCCAGGAGCAGCAGTGGGAAGGGACTGCCCAACGGCAGGCGGTACGTCCTCATCACAGGTCTCCGAAGGTCATCCGGGCCACCCACTTGGTGTTGAGCACTCCGGGTGCGGCGGGCACGATGATCCGGGCCGGGTAGCCGTGGTCGGGGGACAGCCGCTCGCCGTTCACGTCCAGGGCGAGGAGGGATAGGGGGTCGCGGACCTGGTTGGCGCGCAGTGCGGCCCGTCGGAAGGCGCCGCGCCGCTGGAGGGACTCCACCAGTACGTCGGGAGCGGTCGCGGGCTCGTATCCGACGAGGGCGGCGAGGTCCCGCAGCCGTACGCCCCGCCACCACTGGTCGGAGGTGGACCAGCCCTCGACGCAGGCGATGGGCAGGGCCGCGCTGTGCTGGGGCAGTTCCGACAGTGCGGCGCGGCTCAGCCGGACGGTGCCCGAAGGCCCGGTGACGACCAGTCGCCATGCCTCCTCGGTGGTCTCCGCCGCGCTGATGCCCCTCGACGCGGCGGTCTTGTTGATCTGGAAGCCGTTGGGTCCGCTGCCGGGCTCGGCGCCACCGTGCGGGGCGAGGAGCGCCGTCCGGCGCGTCGGGCCGTCGAAGCTCTGCCCGACGGTCGTCCCCAGCAGCAGCAGTGATCCGCCGCCGACCAGCCACACGGCACCGCGCCGCGACACGGTGGCCTCGGCCGGGTCCGGGGAGACCAGCGAGGGCTCCTGCGACGACACCGGGGGCGGGACAGCCCCGGCGGTGTCGCCAACTGCCCTGTCGAGCACACCCGTGCCGCCCACAACCGCGTCACCCACAGCCGTGTCGCCCGCCCGCGGCCCCCGGGGCGGAGCCCCTTCCGCTTCATCCGCCCGCAGCCGGCGCAGATTGCGTACGGCAGTCGGCGCCCTGAGCACGACATGGACCACGAACGCGGCGAAGAACACCCACGCCCCGTAGAAGTGCAGGGGGTAGAACGAGCCGGGGAAGACGTAGTCGAGCTGGATGTTGAGCACACCGGTCACGAACACGAACAGCACGCCGCCGACCAGCAGGAGCAGCGAGATCCGCTCCAGCGCGTGGGCGACGGACCGCGCCGGAGGCAGCTGGAACAGCCTCGGCACCACCGACCACAGCTTGGCCAGCAGGACGGGGACCAGCGTGATCCCCAGCGTCACGTGAACGCCCTGGGTGAACCGGTACAGCCAGGGCGGATCCGTCGGCCAGGGGAACAGATAGAAGCCGAGGACACCCTTGTCCGGGGTCTTGTCGTTGACCGGCGACAGACCCGGGTTGTACGCGGCGTACGACAGCAGCCCGGTGACGAACAGCACCGTGATCCCGGCGAGGAGGACCACACCGAGGACGGAGGTGAACCAGGGGCCGCGCAGGGGGCTGCGCCAGAAGGCGGGCGAGGAAGGGGACCGTTCCATGCCCCGACGCTAGATCCGGAGCACCCCGTAAGTGGGTGTGCGACTCATGACGAAACGCTGACGTCCGCGCCTGTCAGGCGAGCACAGGTCGCCTTCCGGCCTAACGTCTCGGAGCGTGAACCGCGATCTCCGCCGCGACCTGTACGCCGTCGCCGCCGCCGCACTGCTCGTCGTGGCAGCCGCGCTGGTCGGCATCGCCATCAAGCGCGCCGAGGACGTCCTGCACGTCGGCTGGCCGCCCCTGTACGCCAACTGGCTGCCCCACGCCGGCCCCGGCACCCCCGCCGCGCTCGTCGTCGCCGTGGCCGTCGTGGCTTTCGGCCCCTCACTGGCCGCGAGGCTGCCCTGGCGGCCCCTGCTGTGGACGGTGTGGGCCACCGCCACGGCGTGGACGTTCTCCCTCGCCCTGGTCGACGGCTGGCATCGCGGGATCGCCCGCCGGCTGACGACCCGGTACGAGTACCTCCAGGTCATCGACCGCTTCGACGACATCCCCAGCGCCCTGCGGGACTTCACCCGCCACATCCTGCTCGGCTCCCCCGACCACTGGCCCCCGCACGTCGCGGGCCACCCGCCGGGCGCCACCCTCACCTTCGTGCTCCTCGACCGGATCGGCTTGGGCGGCGGGGCCTGGGCGGGCGTTTTCGTGATCACGGTGGGGGCCGCCACGTCGGCCGCAGTGCTGGTCACCGTACGGACGCTCGCGAGTGAGGCCCTGGCCCGCCGCGCGGCGCCGTTCCTCGTCCTGGCCCCGGCCGCGGTGTGGGCCGGCACGTCGGCGGACGGGTACTTCGCGGCGGTCGCCGCCTGGGCCGTGGCCTTCCTCGCCCTCGCGGTGACGGGGCACCGCCCGCGGGCGTCCGCCGTCGCCGCCGGGCTCCTCTTCGGTCTCACGGCCCATCTGTCGTACGGCCTCACGCTCTTCGCCGTGATGGCCGCCGCCGTCCTGCTCCTCGGCTCACGACGGCGGGCGGTCGTCCCGTACGCGGTCGCCGGGCTCGCCGTGGTACCGCTGGCGTTCGCCGTGGCGGGCTTCGACTGGTGGGAGGCGTACCGCCTGCTGGTGGTGCGGTACCACCAGGGCGCCGGAGGGTTTCGCCCGTACGGCTACTGGGTGTGGGCCAATCTCGCCTGCACGGTCCTGGTCGTGGGCCCGGCGACGGTGGCGGGCCTGCGCCGCACGGGCACCCTCCTGCTGGGACGGGGTGACCCGCCCGTCGCCGGGCGCCGTTTGGGACTGCTGCTGGGCGCGGCCCTGCTCATGCTGCTCACCGCGGACCTCTCGGGGATGAGCAAGGCGGAGACGGAACGGATCTGGCTGCCGTTCGCGATGTGGCTGCTCGCGGCCGGCGCCTTCCTCGACCACCCTCGCGCGTGGCTGGCGGCCCAGGCGACACCGGCCCTGCTCCTCAACCACCTGCTGCTGACGGGCTGGTGACACTGGCCTGCGCTCCCTCAGGTCCCGTCGTCCGCGCAGATGCCGCGGAGGCGGACTCGACGCCGGTCGCCTCAGCGCCCGGACCGCGTCGGCGGGTGGCGGCCCTCGCCGAGAGCCGGGCCGGGGTGGTCGACGCCGCCGACGCCGAGCGGCGGCGGATCGAGCGGGAACTGCACGACGGCACCCAGCAGCGTCTGGTGGCGCTCGCCGTCAACCTCGGCCCGGCCAGGGCGACCCTCGGTGACCTGCCCGAGGATGCCCGCAAGGTGATCGACGCCGGTTCGCCCAAGCGGCGGTCCAGGAGCAGAGCCGGGGGTGGCCGCCCTCGAGCGCGTCGATGCCCACGAGGACGTCTCGCACCGCTCCTCGCCCGTGCCGGTGGCCGGTGGGTGCCCAGCCGGTCAGCGTGGGGCGAGAAGCCGGTCCGTGTTCCGCAGGACGTACCGGGCCACGTTCTTGCCGAGCGTGATCCCCGCCTCGTCGGCCGAGCGGGTGTGGATGCCGGAGAAGATCCGGGCGTCCACGTTCTCGTCCGAGAGCTGCTTCCAGGTGGTGTAGGTCCGGGTCACCCCGGGCGCGGTGGGGCTGGTCAGGTCGAACGGGGCGGTACGCGGGCCGACCGACGCCGACAGCACGCTCTGCGCGGCGCCCGCGTAGGTGTTGTGGCCGCTCGGGTAGTCCGGATGCGCGGGCGTGGTGTGCAGCGGCGTCCAGTCGGGGTCGGGGTCGATGGCGCCCGTGCGGATCGCCGTGACGGGACGCCACCGTTCATGGGCGTACTTGCTGTCGGAGGTGGCGATCTGCGTGTCCACCAGCGCCACATGGAACAGCGCGACCAGACCCGCCTGTCCGGCGAGCCCCCGGTCCGTGCGGGAGAGCGCCACGCGCAGCGGCTTCGTGTAGAGGGTGAGAGAGGAGCCGAGCCAGAAGGTGGCCGTCTCGGTCTGGTGAGCGCTGCGCCGTGTGCTGTCCGCTGCGCCGTACGCGCGGACCTCAGCGAGGTCGGCGGCGTAGCGCTCGGAGTCCAGGGCGGGCGGCGGGCCGAGCCGGAACTGGCTCTGTGTCCTGAGCACGAACGGCTTGGCCAGCCGGTTACCGAACTGCGCCGCCGGGGCGTACGCGGGCGGGGTCGGCTGCCACACGCCCGGCGCCGCGGGTGCGACGGGATGAGGAGCGTTGACGGACGCCGGGTCGAGGCCGTCGCCCTCCCTCGCCTTCAGGAGGAGACCGGCCTGCTTCTCCCCGGCCGCGACGCCCCGCTCCTCGGCCGGGCCGTCGGGGATCGCGTCGAGGGTCTCCCGGTACGCCGCGTCGAGCTGCTCCGCGCGGCTCGGGACCAGCGTCACCAGCGCACGGTGTACGGCCGCGGCGAGCGCCGCCTCCTGATACGCGCCGCGCTCGACACCCGGGGGCACGCGACGGGTGGCACGGGCTGCGGCGAGCCAACTGATGGCCCAGGTACGGCTGTTGGTGATCTGGGTAGACGCTCCGGCCGCCGCGATGGTCTCGGCGGTGGCGTCGTACCAGGCGAGCGCCGTGGCGGACCGGTCGGCCGCCGACGCCTGCGGAACGGCGACGGACAGGGTCAACAGTGCCGACGCGCCCAGGACGACGAGGGCGGGCCGGATTCTGGTCGAACTCACGTGTGCTCCTTCGGGTTTCGGTGCGGTGAGGGGCGGGTGAGGCGGACCCGCCGCAGCCACGCGAGCGGACCCGCTCGCGACCCGCAACTGCGCGCGGAAGGCGGCTGGTTGAGGCAGAAAGGACTACAGAGGGCCGCAGAGACGGGCTGCAGCGGGGCGGCAGGCAGGAAGAGGAGAGCGACATCGCGAGGTTGCGAGATAGCGAGATAGCGAGGTTTGCGAGATCGCGAGCCGTCGAACGGGCGATCAGCAACAGACCTGGTCGAACTGGTCGGCACGGCGGCTCACCCAGAACGGGTCGAGCAGCACCGTGTGCGCCTGGCCAGTGGTCTCCATGGCCGGGATCAAAGCACAACCGGAAAGACGCGTCCACCACGCGCCCCAGCGAGCAAGACGGTCCTGTCGGATGGAGCCCCAGGCGAAGCCGGGCTGTCCGAGCCGCCGAGCCGGGCCGTGTACACATGACTGACAAGAAGCTGTCACACGCGGACCGGAATGCGGGTTCGAGCCGCGCCCGTTCTGACTGACATGACTGTCGGAGTAGCTCTCAACGCGTCCGACGCGCCGAACCAGGTCGACGCCTCCGTGCAACTCGCCCGGGAAGCAGCCGAGTTCGGCCTCGCCTCGGCCTGGTTCGGGCAGACCTTCGGCGCGGACTCGCCCCAGCTCGCAGCGATCGTCGGTCGCGAAGTGCCCGGACTGCAGGTGGGCACCTCCGCGATCCCCGTCTTCGGCCGCCACCCGCTGCTGGTCTCCAGCCAGGCACAGACCGCCCAGGCCGCGACCCACGGCCGCTACCACCTCGGCCTGGCCCTGGGCACGAAACTCCTGACCGAGACCGGCTTCGGCCTGCCCTTCACACGCCCCATCGCCCGGTTACGTGAATTCCTCACGGCCCTGCGGCAGTTGACCGAGACCGGTACGGCCGACTTCCATGGCGAGCTGCTCACCGCGACATCCCCGATCCCCGCGCGGGTGCCGGGTGCCGAGAGCGGTGTCCCCCTGCTCGTCGCGGCGATGGGACCGCAGGCGCTGCGGGTCAGCGGCGAGCTGGCGGACGGGATCCTGCCCTACCTGGCGGGACCGCGCGCCCTGGCGGAACACATCGTGCCCGCCCTGACCGCCGCGGCCGAGGCGGCCGGCCGCCCCGCGCCCAGGATCGTGGCCCTGGTGCCTGGCGCGGTCACGGACGACGTCGACGCGGTACGGGCCAGGGCCACGGAGAACCTCGCGTTCTACGAACAGATCCCGTCCTACGCCCGGGTCATCGACCTCTCCGGCGGCCGGCGGGCCGCCGACCTGGCCCTGATCGGCGACGAGAAGACCGTCGAAGCCGGGGTACGGCGCTACCGCGACGCCGGCGCCACCGAGGTCGTGTTCTCGAACACCGAGATCGCGGGAGAGACCGACCGCCGCCGCACCTGGCGACTCCTGGGGGAACTGGCCCGCTGAGCGGGTCCGCCCGCCGATCGCCCCCAACCGCCCGACCGCCCGACCGCCCGTGCGCCCGACTGCCCGTGCGCCCGACAAGCCGACAGCACCCTGGGCCCCTGCGCCGCCGCGCCCCTGCAAGAAGGAGACTCTCCATGACCACCGAGACCACCGAGGCCACCGCAACGGACCTCCATGCCTTCACCGAGACCTGGCTGGAGTGGTACCGCACCCAGGAAGCCCGGCTCGCCGCTCCGCACGGGTTCCTGGCCATCACCGGCCTGCACTGGCTGGACGACCGGCCCCAGCGCTTCCCCGACGCGCCCGGCGCGTGGCGCACCGGCCCCGAGGGGGTCGTCGTGGACCTCGAGGACGGCGAGGAACTGATCGTCGACGGGACACCGGTGCGGGGTGAACACCGCTTCGGCGTGCTTCCCGAGCGCGGCGGCGTCGACGCCGTCTGGGGAGACGCCGTCATCGAGGTCGCCAAGCGCGGCGGCAACGACATCGTGCGCCCCCGGCACCCGGACGCACCGCTGCGCACCGCCTTCACCGGAACGCCTGCCTACGCCCCCGACCCGCGCTGGGCCGTGAGGGGCCGCTACATCCCGTTCGACACACCCCGGCCGACCACGGTGGGCGCCGCCGTCGAAGGCCTTGAGCATGTGTACGACGCACCCGGAAAAGTCGAGTTCGAGCTGGACGGGCGGCAGCTGTCCCTGACCGCGTTCCCCGGCCCCGGTGCCGGCCGGCTGCTGGTGCTGTTCACCGACGCGACCTCAGGCGTCACCACGTACGCGGCCAACCGCGCCCTGTCCGTGGACCCACCCGCCGCCGACGGCACGGTCGTCCTGGACTTCAACCGCGCCGCGAACCTGCCGTGCGCGTACACGGACCTGGCCACCTGCCCGCTGCCGCCGACCGAGAACCGGCTGCCGGTGGCGATCGAGGCAGGCCAGAAGATCCCCCGCGAGCGCGGCGGCTCCTGAACGCGGGCGGCTCCTGAACGCGGGCGGCTCCTGAACGCGGGCGGTTCCTGAACGCGGCCGATGTCGATCCGGTCGCGCCCGATCATGCGGGCCGTCGCGCCGCAGCCACCTGCGGTGAACGACGCTGAGCCCGCGTCCGGCTTCCCTCAGCGGGGCTCAGTCGCTCTCGGGGTCCGTCTTCGGTTCTTCGCGGGTGCGGGGCCGTTCCGATGCCTCCTCCTCGTCGGCCAGGTCGGCTGGGTCCGGAGCGTCGCCGGTCCACGCGACGGGCGGGGTCGGCGCCGTGATCGTCTGCGGTTCGTCGGAGCCGGGGCGGACGCTCGGCTGGGATTCCGGTGTGTGGGACGTCTTCGCTTCGTCATGTGAGTTCGTCATGGGGTGCGGGTTCCCGTCGTTGTCCGGCGAATGCCCTGATGTTCAGTCGAGAGGCGTCTCGCGGGACCGACGCAACCCTGCGAGCCCCATCCTCGTACACATATGTGAACGTCATCTGCGGAACGGGTCGCAATCCCGCCCGGGGTGGACGCGCCCCGTGTCCACCCCGTACGCGGCGATCTTGCATGCCGCTGGACGAGGAACGACGTCCCGTCTCCTTCGCCAGTGGTGCCGTTCCAGGCCCCAGGGCGAGTCCTCGGCCAAGTCGAGGAGGGGTCGGTCAGGGCCGGGTCCGGGTCGGTCGGGACGACCGACCCGGGCTGTTTGTCGCCCTACGCGTCGCCGAGGACCACTTCCATGACTTCCATACCGCGCGAGGACAGGACACCGCGCCGGGAACAGCCGGTCCGGTCGGCACGGTTGCATCGACCGAGGAACCGGCGCCGCATGGGGGGCGGAGACCACGAGGTCGTCCGCCTACCAGGCTCCGGGCCCCGGGATCGCGGTACGCCCGCCGCGTACTCGCAACGAAACGTAGGTCCGCAGGAGGACTACTTCATGACTGACCGTCCCTTGACGCTCATGGCCGTACACGCCCATCCCGACGACGAGGCCACCGGAACCGGAGGAGTCCTCGCACGGTATGCGGCGGAAGGCATCCGCACGGTTCTGGTGACGTGTACCGACGGTGGTTGCGGTGACGGACCGGGAGGCGTCAAGCCCGGCGATCCGGGGCACGATCCGGCGGCGGTGGCCTTGATGCGCCGTCGAGAACTCGAGGCGAGCTGCGACGTCCTCAAGGTCAGCGATCTGGAGATGCTCGGTTACGGCGACTCCGGGATGATGGGCTGGCCGAGCAACGACGCCCCCGGCTCCTTCTGGCAGACCCCCGTGCAGGAAGGCGCGGCCCGGCTCGCGGAACTCATGCGGCACTACCGACCGGATGTGGTCGTCACCTATGACGAGAACGGTTTCTACGGCCACCCCGACCACATCCAGGCCCACCGGATCACGATGGCGGCGCTGGAGATGACCACGCTCGCACCGAAGGTGTACTGGACGACCATGCCCCGCTCGGCGATGCGGCGGTTCGGCGAGATCATGCGCGAGTTTCATCCGGACATGCCGGAGCCGGATCCCGCCGAGGCCGCCGCGTTGGCCGAGATCGGCCTCCCCGACGATGAGATCACCACGTGGGTGGACACGACCGGGTTCAGCGATCAGAAGTTCGACGCGCTGGCCGCGCACGCCAGTCAGGGCGAGAACATCTTCTTCCTGAGGATGGGCAAGGAGAGGTTCGGCGAGTTCATGGGCGTGGAGACGTTCGTACGTGTCCAGGACGCCACCGGCGCGGCCATCCCCGAGAACGATCTCTTCGCCGGACTGCGCTGATCCGTCCGCCGGACCGGACCGGGAGGGCGCATCGACCGCACGGCGCGATCGAGCGAGTCACGAAGCCGATCGGTTTCCGCCAAAGGAAACCGATCGGCTTCCTCCCGACAGGAAGGCAATCTCGTCGCTTCGCCACCCGGCTCAGTCGTCGGACGTGCGCGCCCGGCGTGGCATCTGGGGCGACTTCGCGGCCTCAGCCTCGGCCTTGGCGTCGCTGAGCGCTGCGGCGGCCTGTTTCCCCGCCTCGTCCGCGGCCGCGGCCGCGTCGAGGGACACCATCGAGCCTGGCTCCAGCTGGGGAATCCCGTTCTCCCCCGACGTGGGGCGACCGTCCGCGGTGGCTGCTTCCTCGGGCTGCTCGGAGCGGGCCGAGCCTCCGGCCGCCGACTCGTCGCCGAAGGCCCGGGTGACGGTGCGTACCGCCTCGGTCAGCTCCCCGGGGATCACCCAGAAGGTGTTGTTGTCACTGCTTGCCAGGTGCGGGAGTGTCTCGAGGTACTTGTACGCCAGGACCTTGGGGTCGGCGTTGTTGCGGTGGACGGCCTGGAAGACGAGCTCCACGGCCTTGGCCTCACCGTCCGCACGCAGGATCATGGCCTGTTGCGCGCCCTGCGCCTCCAGGATGTCCTTCTGCTTCGTCCCTTCCGCGGTCAGGATCTTGGCCTGCCGCTCCCCCTCGGCGTGCAGGATGGCCGCGCGCTTGTCACGTTCGGCCCGCATCTGCTTCTCCATCGCCTCCTTGATCGTGGCCGGCGGATCGATGGCCTTGATCTCGACGCGGTTGACACGGATGCCCCACTTGCCGGTGGCATCGTCGAGGACGGCGCGGAGCCGGGAGTTGATCTCCTCGCGGGATGTGAGGGTCTCCTCCAGGTCCATGCTGCCGATGACGTTACGCAATGTCGTCACGGTGAGCTGGTCGATCGCCTGGAGATAGTCGGCGACCTCGTAGGCCGCGGCCCGCGGGTCGGTGATCTGGTAGTAGAGGACGGTGTCGATGTTCACCACGAGGTTGTCCTCGGTGATCACCGGCCTGGGGTCGGACGAATAGACCTGCTCCCGCACGTCGAGCTTGGTGTTGATGCGGTCCGCGACCGGTACGACCACGTTCAGACCGGGTTGCAGTGTCCGGCGGTAGCGGCCGAACCGCTCGACGTTGTAGCGGCGCGCCTGGGGGACGATCCGCACGCTGGAGGCCACGAGGAAGACGACGACGAGGATCGCCACGAGGAGGGGGATGACGACGGGATCCACAATGCCTCCGTTGAGGTGTGCTCAGCCGTTCACGGAAGGAGTTCGCGGGGGTAGACGACGGCCGTGGCGCCCTCGATCTCCATGACGTCCACCCAGGCGCCCACCGGGATGACCAGGGTTTCGTCGAGGGCGCGGGCAGACCATTCCTCACCGGAGAGCTTGATCAGGCCACGGGTCGCGGTGACCTCCTGCATGACCTCCGCACGCCTGCCGATCAGCGCGTCGCTTCCCTCGCGGGTGAGGGGCTGCTGGTTCATGTGCCGCAGCGCGAGAGGACGGAGCAGGACAAGGCCGGCTGCCGCTGACACCCCAAGGGCCACGAGCTGGCCGACAAGGCCGACACCGACACCGGCGACCACGGCGGCCACCACCGCGGCGCCCGCCAGCAGTCCGAAGACCAGTGTCAGGGTGAAGAACTCCGCGGCACCCAGCGCCGCGGCAGCAAGCAGCCATACGAACCACGGCATCGAATCGCCCTCCTTCGGGGGCCCTCTCCACCAAGCTACCTTCCGCGACGCAGGGCAGACAGACACGGCAACCGTGTTCTTGTTCGTCGCGGAGCGCGCCTCGCCTTGCACTGGTACCGGCCGACAACTGGGCGACCACCATGCCGGAGTGCGTGGACGACGATGCCAGGGCGTCTGGACGCCTCCCGGCGGGTCAGCGCACATCTTCCCCTTGGTTGGCTTCGAGGCACCGGCGGCAACTCCGGTGCGGGTGGTGGAGCCCCCGTCGTACCCCTTCACCACCCCGAAGGCGAAGAAGGCGCCCCCGGGGGCAGGCGAGGACGGAGCTGATCGCCCGGTACGGCGCGATGCCGGTTCGAGGAGTACGCCACCGAGTGGAAGGCCGGCCAGCCGGATCTGGGGCCGGCCTCCGTGGTGCGCCTGGAACTCGCCGCCGGCATCGATACGCCACGGTCATCACGGACGCCGAGACCGGCAGACGTGTCGCGGTCCTGCCCGACCGTGAGGCGGCCACCCCGGAGTCCTGGCTACGGCAACGGCCTCGGCCCTGGCCGGCCTCAGCCCTGTACGACCCGGTGATGGGGGCGTACAGGGCCGGCCGGGCGATCGGCGGGGGCCGCGGCGAGGACGGACGACGTCCACCGGCGGGCGGGGACGGCCGCTGGGTTCATCCGGCCGGTGCGGGAGCGGGGTTGCCGTAGTAGGCGTCGGGGCCGTGTTTGCGGGTGTAGTGGCGGTCGAGGAGGTGCGGGGGCGGCGGGGCGGTCGGAGACAGGGCCAGGGTGTGGAGGGCGATGTCGGCGACGGCCTCGCAGATGATGGCGTGTTCGAGGGACTTGCGGGCGGTGGCGCCCCAGGTGAACGGGCCGTGGCCCGCGACCATGGCCGCGGGTACTTCCACGGCCTTCTGGTCGTCCTCCTGAAGCATGTCCACGATCACGCGGCCGGTGTTGTACTCGTAGTCCTTCGCGCACTGCTCGGCGGTGAGGTCGGGGGTGCAGGGGATGGGGCCGTTGAAGGTGTCGGCGTGGGTGGTCCCCAGCACCGGTATCTCCCGGCGGGCCTGGGCGAAGGCGACGGCGTGGGTGGAGTGGGTGTGGGTGACGCCGCCGATGGAGGGGAAAGCCAGGTAGAGGCAGCGGTGGGTCTCCGTGTCGGTGGAGGGGCGCAGGTCTCCGTCGACCACCTCACCGTCGGAGAGGCGGACGGTCACCAGGTGGTCGAGGGCGAGATCCTCGTAGGGCACGCCGGAGGGCTTGATGACGAAGACGCCCGCCTCACGGTCGACGCCGCTCACATTGCCCCAGGTCAGCGTCGCCAGGCCGACCTGGGGGATGGCGAGGTTCGCTTCCAGGACCTCTTGGCGCAGGCCGTCGCGGACTCGTACGGTCATCGGTCGTCGTCTCCTTGGATACGGATCCGGTTCTTGGGCTGCACCGCTGTCACAGGGCCTGGGCGAGGCGGTGGTAGGCGGCGTTCCAGCGGACTTCCTTGGCGAACTGCTCGATGCTGGTGTTCTCGTCGATGGTGAGCAGCTCGACGCCGGACATGGCGGCGTAGTCGGTGAGTGTCTCGATGTCGACGGCCGAGCTGAGCACCGTGTGGTGCGGGGCCCCGGCGAGCAGCCAGCTCTCGGCGGACTCCGCGAGAGAGGGACGGGGCTTCCACACGGCGCGGGCCACCGGCAGGCGGTGCAGCGGCTCGCTGGGGCTGATGACGTCCACGGCGTTGGCGGTCAGCCGGAACCGGTCGCCGAGGTCGGAGAGGCCGACGACGACCGCTTCTCCGGGCGCCGCGTCGAAGACCAGGCGGACGGGGTCCTCGCGGCCGCCGATGGAGAGGGGATGGATCTCGCAGCTGGGGCGGGCGGATGCGATGGACGGGCAGACCTCCAGCATGTGGGCGCCGAGGACGCGTGGAGTGCCCGGGCCGAGGTGGTAGGTGTAGTCCTCCATGAAGGAGGTGCCGCCGGGCAGCCCGGCGCCCATGACCTTCATCGTGCGCAGCAGGGCGGAGGTCTTCCAGTCGCCCTCGCCGCCGAAGCCGTAGCCGTCGGCCATCAGCCGCTGGACGGCGAGGCCGGGCAGTTGGCGCAGGCCGCCGAGGTCCTCGAAGTTGGTGGTGAAGGCGTTGAAGCCGCCCTCGGTGAGGAAGGTCCGCAAGCCGGCCTCGATACGGGCCGCGTAGAGCAGGGAGTCGTGGTGGATGCCGCCGGGGCGCAGCGCCGCGACCACGTCGTACGACTCGACGTACTCCTCCGCGAGTTCGGCCGCCACCTTGTCCTCGACCGCGTCCACGACTGCGACGAGGTCGTTGACGCCGTAGGTGTTCACGGAGAAGCCGAACCGCAGCTGGGCCTCCACCTTGTCGCCTTCGGTGACGGCGACGTCGCGCATGTTGTCGCCGAAGCGGGCGAGGCGCAGGGTGCGCGAGGTGTGGCGGCCGACGGCGGCGCGGGCCCAGGCGGAGACGCGTCGGATGACTCGCGGGTCGGTGGCGTGCCCTGCGACGATCTTGCGGTCGATACCCACACGGGACTCGATGTGGCCGAACTCGCGGTCGCCGTGGGCGGCTTGGTTGAGGTTCATGAAGTCCATGTCGATGCTCGGCCAGGGCAGCGACAGGTTGTACTGGGTGTGCAGGTGCAGCAGCGGCCGGTCGAGGGCGCTGAGTCCACCGATCCACATCTTGGCAGGTGAGAAGGTGTGCATCCAGGCGATCACGCCCACGCAGGTGTCGGAGGCGCTCGCCTCCTGGCAGATCCGCCGGATGGACTCGGCGTTGGTGAGGACCGGCTTCCACACGATCTTGACCGGCACCTTGTCGGGGCGGCCGAGGGTCTCGCAGATGCTCCGGGACTGGTCGGCCACCTGACGCAGGACGTCGTCGCCGTACAGGCCCTGGCTGCCGGTGAGGAACCAGATCTCGTGCTCGAGGTAGGGGGTGCTGCTGGTGTTCATGAGGGTTTTCCTTTCAGGGTGACGACCACCGAGGAGACGGGGACCGTCGGGCACAGGGAGTCGCTCAGGCGGACGCCTCGGCGCGGATCCGGCGCAGTCGGTGCATGACCTCGTTGGCGCCGCGCCCGAAGTAGTCGTGCAGGAGCCGGTATTCGGCGTACAGACGGTCGTAGGCCGCGGCCCGCTCCGGGTCGGGCTGGTAGACGCCCGCACGTGCCTTGCCCATGGCCTGGGCGGCGGCCCGGATGTCCGGGTAGGCCCCCGCCGCGACAGCGGCGTGCATCGCCGAGCCGAGAGCGGGTCCCTGGGCGGAGTCGATCACGCCGAGGGGACGGCGGGTGACGTCGGCGTAGATCTGCATGAGCAGCGCGTTCTTCGTCAGGCCGCCCGCGATGATCAGTTCCTGGACCGGCACGCCCGCGGTCTCGAACGTCTCGATGATGGTGCGGGTGCCGAAGGCGGTGGCTTCCAGCAGGGCCCGGTAGACGTCCTCAGGGCGGGTGGACAGGGTCAGGCCCACCAGGACTCCGCTGAGGTCGTGGTCGACCAGGACGCTGCGGTTGCCGCTCTGCCAGTCCAGAGCGATCAGTCCGTGCTGGCCGATCTCCTGTTCGGCCGCGAGGGCCGTCAGGTGTTCGTGAGCGTTCCGTCCGAGCGCGGCGGCCTCTTTGGCGTACGACTCGGGGAAGCCGGTGCGGATGAACCAGCCGAAGATGTCGCCGACGCCGCTCTGCCCGGCCTCGTAGCCCCACAGGCCCGGCAGGATGCCGCCGTCGACGACGCCGCACATGCCCGGGACCTCGGCCCACTGGTCGGAGCTCATGACGTGGCAGGTCGAGGTGCCCATGATGGCCACCATCCGGCCCGGTTCGACGGCCGTGGCGGCGGGCGCCGTCACATGGGCGTCGACGTTGCCGACGCAGACCGCGATGCCTTCGGGCAGCCCCGTCCACGCGGCGGCCTCGGCCGTCAACGTGCCTGCCAGGTCGCCCAGTTGACCGATGGGGTGGTCCAGCTTGGTGGTCACGAAGTCGGCGAAGCCGGGATTGAGCGCGGCGAGGTACTCGCGGGAAGGGTAGGTGCCGTCCTGGTACTGGCCCTTGTAACCGGCGGTGCAGGCGTTGCGGACGTAGGTGCCGGACAGCCGCCACACGATCCAGTCGGCGGCCTCGATCCAGCGGTCGGTCAGCTCGTAGAGCTCGGGGTCCTCCTCCAGCAGTTGCAGTGCCTTGGCGAACTCCCACTCCGAGGAGATCTTCCCGCCGTACCGCTTCAGCCACGGCTCCCCGCGCTCCGCGGCCAGGTCGGTGATCCGGTCGGCCTGGGCCTGCGCCGCGTGATGGCGCCACAGCTTGACGTAGGCGTGCGGGCGGCCGGTGAGGTGCGGCAGTTCGCACAGCGGAGTGCCGTCGGTGAGCACCGGCAGCATCGTGCAGGCGGTGAAGTCCGTACCGATCCCGATGACCTGCTCCGGCCGCACACCGGCCCGAGCCAGCGCCTGCGGCACGGCGATACGCAGGACGTCGATGTAGTCCGAGGGCACCTGCAGGGCCCAGTCGGGCGGCAGCGGGGTCCCGTCGGGCAGCTCCCGGTCGAGGACGGCGTGGGTGTACGGGTGCTCGGCTGAGGCGAGTTCGGTGCCGTCGGACACGCGAACCACGACGGCCCGACCGGACAGCGTCCCGTAGTCGACTCCGATGACGTAGGTGTCGGACTGCGACTGTTGCGTGTGTTCGGCGTTCACCATCTATCCTTCTGTTCGGTATCTCGTACATCGTTCGAATGGGCGGACAGGCGAAGAAGCGGCATGCGGGAAGACTGGAAGCCGGCCCGAAGTCGGGGCCAGAGGAGTCGAGAGAGGCGAGGGTGTCACCGCCGGCGTCAAGCGCGACCAGGACCATCAGGTCCCGGAGGTTCGACCAGCCACAAGAGCGCCGGCGTCAGCCAAGAGGAGACCACCCACCCACCTCCCGCCGGAGGCGTCACCAGAGCGTGGCACTGGTGGACCGGCGGCGGGTACTGAACACGTACCACCCCTTCGTCAGCCGTCCGACATTTCGAACGCCGTGCGTAACTTCGAACCGTGAGGGCAAAGATAAGTTTCAGCCACAAGCCCGTCAATGGCACCGACCAGAAACTTCCGACAGTTCCTCAGCGCGCGTCGGCCTGGGTGACGCGGATCTGTTCAGCCGGGGCGCGGGCTTGCGGATGACTGCGGGGGTGCCGGCCTGCCGTGTGGGAGTGGCGTCGCCGCGGGCGGGGGTCGTGGGGACGACTGCGCCTGCCATGGACCTGAGCAGGAGTGCCCAGAAAGGCATTTGTGTGACGAGAGTGTTGACTGGGGCAGGCGCAGAACCTAGCTTCTCGTCGAGTTTGCGAACGATGTTCGAAATCTCGGCAATATGGGTGGGGCAGGTGCTGCCTCCGTCCCGCCAGCACCAAGGGAGTCCCCGTGAGACCTGAGTTCACCCGCCGGACGGTCCTCGGCATGATCGCTGGCTCGGCCGCGGCCACCGTCACCGGTGTCTCGGCCGGTACCGCCCGCGCCGCCGTGCCCGCCTCACCCGGCGTGACGTACACGAACACCATCGCCGAACAGCGGGCCGACCCGCACATCTTCAAGCACACCGACGGCTTCTACTACTTCACCGCGACCGTGCCGGCGTACGACCGCATCGTGCTGCGCCGGGCCACCACCATCCAGGGGCTCACGTCGGCCCCCGAGACCACCATCTGGACCAAGCACACCACCGGTGAGATGGGCGGCTACATCTGGGCTCCGGAGATCCACTTCATCGGCGGCAAGTGGTACATCTACTTCTCCGCCGGCGCCGCGAACGACAAATGGAGGATCCGGCCCTACGTCCTGGAATGCGCGGACGCGAACCCGATCACGGGCACCTGGACGGAGAAGGGGCGCATCGCGCTGCCGCTGGACACCTTCTCCCTGGACCCGACCACCTTCGCCGTCAACGGCACCCGCTACCTCGCCTGGGCGCAGGACAACCCGCCCGTCTTCGGCCTCGGCACCAACATCTACATCGCCCAGATGACCAACCCCTGGACCATCACCGGCACACCGGTCCTGCTCAGCCGGCCGACCGCCGCATGGGAGAAGGCCGGAGGCGCGACGGTCAACGAGGGCCCGGCCGTGATCCAGAAGAACGGCAAGGTCTTCATGACCTTCTCCGCCAGCGCCACCGACTCCAACTACTGCATGGGCATGCTGACCGCCTCCGCCTCGGACGACCTGCTCAGCGCCTCGTCCTGGACCAAGAACGCCGGCCCGGTCTTCGTCAGCAACGCCGCCACCAGCCAGTACGGCCCCGGGCACAACCAGTTCACGGTCTCCGAGGACGGCAAGTCGGACATCCTCGTCTACCACGACCGCAGCTACAAGGACATCAGCGGCGCCCCGCTCAACGACCCCAACCGCCGCACCCGCGTCCAGAAGATCTACTGGAAGGCCGACGGCACCCCCGACTTCGGCATCCCGGTCGCGGACGGCCTCACCCCGATCCGGCTCTCCTCCTACAACTTCCCCGACCGGTTCATCCGGCACTGGGAGTACCGCGCCAGGATCGAGGCGAACGTCGCCCCGCTCGCCGACTCGCAGTTCCGCGTCGTCACCGGACTCACCGGCACCGGCACCGTCTCCCTGGAGTCGGCGAACTTCCCCGGCTACTACCTCCGCCACAAGAACAACGAGGTATGGGTGGAGAAGAACGACGGGACGTCGTTGTTCGCCGGTGACGCCTCCTACACCGCCCGGCCCGGCCTCGCCGACTCCGCCGGGGTCTCCTACGAGTCGTTCAACCTGCCGGGCCGCTACATCCGCCACTACAACTACCTGCTCTACGTCCAGGCTGTCAGCACCACGACCGCCCAGGCAGACGCCACCTTCTACACCCAGTGAGCCGAAGCCCCTCCCCCTCAGCGGCCGAGCCCCCGGGACTGATCGACTCCCCCTCCCGCCCGGCCCGTTAGACCCCGCCTCATCCTGTGAGGCCCGCCCTCCGGCGCAACAACGCGGCAGGTGTCTGCGGCTCCGGCCCAACCGCTTTCTCTCACGCCGCCCTACGGCACGGAGAAGTGGACCGTCCACCGCGCAACACCGCCAACGCGGGTGGCTGCGGCTGCGGCTGCGGTCGCACCACCCGCGTCCACGCCAGAGCCGTCTTCCACGACGACGCGCCCCTCCACCGGCGCGCCGGCATCGCCGGATCCGTCAACGGCGTCTCCTTCGAGTCGCTCGACTTTCCCGACCGCTGCTCACGCCACTCGAACAACCTGCTCCACGTCCAGCCGGCCGGCACGGCCCTCGACCGGCAGCACGCCGCCTCCTGCGCGAGTCAGCGGCGGAGCAACGACCGAGCAGTCTGCTCTCTCCCCCCGCCCTCAACTACCGCACCACGTCAAGGAGCCATCATGACGTTGCCGGTCCCCAGTCGAAGAAGCGCGATGAAAGCGCTCCTCGCCCTCGGCGCGACTCCCGCGGTCCTCGCCACCCCGCTCGCGCCCCTGCTCAGCGGCACGGCACACGCGGCCGCCCCGCCCGCCGGCCGGACCTCGCGGTACACGATGACCGCGTTCACGTACTCCAGCGAGCGGAACATGTACGTGTACGACTCCGTGGACGCCACGGGCTTCGACCTCGTGAAGGGACCCGCCTACACACCGCCGTCCGGGCTGGTGCGCGACCCCAGCGTCTTCCGGCACACGGACGGCTTCTACTACGTCACCTACACCGCCAACTGGACGGGAAACACCATCGGCCTGGCCCGTAGCCCGGACCGGCAGAACTGGACCTTCCTCGGCAACATCACCATCGACTTCCCCGAGGTCGGGAACGCCTGGGCCCCGGAGTGGTTCATCGACCCGGACAACGGCAGCGTCAACATCCTGGTCTCCCTGCACCTGAACCCCGAGGCCAGGGGCGTCTTCAACCCGTACGTCATCACGGCGACCAACAGCGCCCTGACGTCGTGGAGCACCGCGACCCCGATGACCGGCGACGTCCGTGGGGGTTACATCGACACCACTGTCGTGAAGATCGGCTCGACGTACCACGCGTTCCTGAAGAGCACCTCCACCAGGTCCATCGACTTCGCCACCTCCGGCAGCCTGACCGGCCCCTGGACGATCACCAAGACCGGCAACTGGGTCGACCTCGACGGTGAGGGTCCGGTCCTGGTGCAGCTGGACAACGGCGGTTGGCGCATCTTCTTCGAGGACTACACGCGGCGCAAGTTCTACTACGTCGACAGCTACGACACCTTCAAGACCTGGACGGCCCCGGCCGAACTGCCCGGCCTGTCCGGCACCGTCAAACACCTCACGGTGGTCAAGGAGACCGTCACCGGAGGCGTGACCCTGCCGCTCAACACCACCCGCTCCTTCCAGTCGGTGAACCTCCCCGACCGGTACGTGCGCCACCGCAACTTCCTCGGCTACACCGACCCCGTGAACGCCTCCAGCACGATCCAGACCAAGCAGGACGCCACCTTCACCGTCGTCCCCGGCCTGGCCGACGCCAACTGCTACTCCTTCCGCACCGCGAGCGGCCTCTACCTGCGTCATTCGGCGTTCCGTGTCCGCGTCGGCGCCAACGACGGCACGACCACCTTCGCCAAGGACGCCACGTTCAACGCCCACCCGGGTACGGCGGCAGGGTCGGTCGCCCTGGAGTCGTACAACTTCCCGGGCCACTACGTCCGCCACCGGAACGGCGAGTTGTGGGTCGACCCCTACACGGCCACCGACCTGTTCCGCGCCGACAGGAGCTTCCAACCCGTCACGGCCTGGTCCTGAGCACCGGGCGGTGCGACACACCCCGCCATGAGTGGGAGTTCACCGGGCCGTTCCCGCCGGTCGGCAGGAACGGCCCGTCACCCGGAGCGGCCGCGTAAGCTCGTCGTTCAACGTCCTGAGTCGAGTGAGCCTCGAACAAGGGAGCGCAGCGTTGAGTCCGAGGGCAGCACCTGTCGGTCCGCTGTGAAGACGTAGGTCCACCCCCCTCGACGACATCCGCACCCGTCACCGCGACGAGCTGACCGCCCTGGTCGCGGAGACCGCTGCGATCAGCCGCGCCTGCGGCAGCCCGCCCGACCCGGCCGAGGCCCTCGCCCGGTACGACGCCTAACCGCCGCAGACCAGGTCGTCCATGCAGCGCGACGCCGAGGCGGGCCGCCCCCTCGAACTCGACGCCGTCGGCGGCACGTTGCTCCGCGCGGCCGAACTCCACGGCGTACCGGCCCCGGTGACGACCCGAGTGGTGGCGGAACTGACGCACACCGCGCACCGACGTACCGGCAGGTGCCGGGGGACGCGGCCGTGCCGGTCAGGTGGTGAGGTCCGCGTCGCGGGCCAGGAGGGCGGCCTGGACGCGGTTGGTGACCTCCAGCGTGGCCAGGACGCGGCTGACGTGGGCCTTGACCGTGCTCTCGCGCATGGACAGGCGGGTGGCGATGTCGGCGTTGGTCTCGCCCTGGGCGAGGAGGGCGAGCACGTCGCGTTCGCGGGGAGTGAGCCGGTCCAGCCGGGCCCGGGCCGCCGCGGCCCGGGGCTGGTTGTTCGCGTGGTAGCGGTCTATCAGGCGACGGGCGGCGGCGGGGTGCAGCATGGCCGAGCCCGCCGCCACCAGGTGAACGGCGCGCAGGATCTCGGCCGGGTCGGTGTCCTTGAGCAGGAACCCGTCGGCGCCGGCGGCGAGGGCGCTGTAGACGTACTCGTCGAGGTCGAAGGTGGTCAGGGTGATCACCTTCGGGGGGTTGGGCAGGGCCCGCAGCCGGGTGGTGGCGGTGATGCCGTCCATGCGGGGCATGCGTACGTCCACCAGGGCGACGTCGACGCGGTGGGCCGTGGCCTGCTCGACCGCCTGGAGACCGTCGGCGGCCTGGGCGACCACGTCGATGCCCCGGTCGCCTTCCAGAAGGTCGGTCAGGCCCAGGCGGACCAGGGCGTCGTCGTCGACGATCATGGTGCGGATCATGGTGGGAAGCCGTTCTGTTCGATGCCGCCGAGGTCGTTCTGATCGCCGTCGGCGGGGCGGGGGATTGCCTGTTCGCCGTCGACACGGCGCGAGGTTGCCTGTTCGCCGCCAGCGGGATGCGAGGTTGCGTGTTCGCCGCCGGCGGGGTGGGGGATGCGAGCGGTCAGTCGCCAGGCGCCCGCTCCGGCGGGTCCGGCGGTGAGGTCACCGCCGAGCGCTCTCACGCGCTCCCGCAGGCCGACGAGCCCGTATCCGGAGTCCACGGCGTCCGTGCGGGGCGTACCGGGAGCGTTGGTGACCTCGACCCGGGTGGCCGACGACCGGTAGTCGACGCGTACGGTCACCTCGGCGCCGTCGGCGTGCTTGCGGGCGTTGGTCAACGCCTCCTGGACGATGCGGTACACGGCGAGCCGGTGCGTGGTGGGTACCTGCTCGGGACTGCCGTCGCAGACCGCCTCGACGCGCTGCCCGGCCGCCCTGGCCTCCTCGACCAGTTCCTGCACGTCTCTCATGACCGGGGTGAGTGCGGTGCCGGTCTGCGGGGAGTCGGTGTCATGCAGGGCACCGAGTACGTCGCGCAGGTCGGCGAGGGCTGCGGCGGACGTGGCGCGCAGCAGGCCGAGGCGTTCGGCGACCGGCGCGGGCAGCGCTTCGCTCCGGGTGGTCAGAACGCCGGTGTGCAGGGCGATCAGGCTCAGCCGGTGGGCCAGTACATCGTGCATCTCCGCGGCGATACGGGACCGTTCCGCAGCCCGGGCGGCCTCCTCACGGAGCCTCGACTCGATGCGCAGCCGCTCGACGTCGGAGCCCAGCGCCTGGACGAGGCGCCGCCGGCTGCCCAGCCACAGCCCGAGGAGCACGGCCAGCAGCATGAGCAGGGGGGAGTCGTACTGCTGCCCCGTCCACAGCGAAGTGGCAGGCTCGATGAGCGCATTGCCACCCATGGCAGCGACACCGCATCCCACCGCCACCCGCGCCCGGCGGTCCACGGACAGGTCGAACAGCGCGACCACCAGCAGCGGCAGCAACGGCCACCCTCCCCACGCCGTGGCCGCGGTTACCAGCAGCGGCGCGACCGGCCACCGCAGGCGGGGTACGAGCAGGACCGCTGAGCACACCAGGGCCGCGGCGAGGTGGGAGACCACATACCCTTGGTGGACCGACGCGTCGTTCCGCACGGCGAGCACCGCGAGCAGCGTCACCAGTCCCACACGCCCGCAGGCGGCCCACCTCCGGCCTTCTCTCCAGCTCACCCGGGCGATCCTATAGCGACCGCTGTGCCGTTCGATCTGACGATCGGCCACGCCCACCCCCTACCTTCGTAGGGGGACGCCGGCGCAGGACGGCGGATTCGATGCGGGAGGCCGACTTCTAGCGTCGGTTCCATGAGCGACTGGATCACCTCCCATGACCGTGTCCTGGCACAGCGCCGTGCCGAAGGCTGGATGTTCCTGATCGAAGCGGCCCGCGACCTGCGCACCACCGGTGCGATAGCGCCCAGCGGCAAGGCACTGGCCCACGCCCTGACCGAGCCCGTGCGGGCGCAGGCACCCCGCCCGCTCGCGGTCCTGGAGGCCGGAGCCGGCACCGGCGCGGTCACCCGGGCCCTGATCCCCCAGCTGCCTCGGGGCAGCCGCCTGGACCTCGTCGAGGCCAACCCGCGCTTCGCCGCGCAACTGCGCGACCTCGTCGCCACGCGCCCGGACCTTCTGGCCGCCGGGTCCGCGCAGGTGAACGTGCACGAGACCGCCGTCGAGCAGTTCGCCGCCACCCAGCGGTACGACGTGATCGTCTCCGGCCTGCCGCTGACCAACTTCACCCCCGTGCAGGTCGAGCGCATCATGGCGCACTACCTGCAGCTGCTGCGCCCCGGCGGCACCCTCGCCTACTTCGCCTACCTCGGCACCCGCGGCGCCCGCGCCCTGACGGCGTCCCGGGCCGAAGCCCGCCGCCACGCCGCGGTGAACGACGTCATGGCTTCCTACCAGCGTGACTACGGCGTCGGCCGCTGGACGGTATGGGCCAACCTTCCCCCCGCCCGCGTCTGGCACCTGCGACGCCCGCTCGCCCCAGCGCCGCTGCCACAGCAGCCGCGAGCCGGAGCGCGTCGGTGAACGCACTGTCCGACCTCCTCGGCAGCCTCTCCCCCGCCGCGGCCTGCACGGTGCTGGCCGCGGCCGTCCTGGCCGAGTCGGTCCTCCTGGTCGGCGCCTTCGTCCCCACGCTGACCCTGCTGCTGACCGCCGGCGCGCTGGCCCGCACCGGCCGCATCGGCCTTCCCCTCGTCATCGCCGCCGCGGCCGGCGCCGTAGTGGCAGGCGACTTCCTCGCCCACCGCACCGGCAGGCTCCTCGGCGACCGGCTGCGCGCGGGCCGCGCAGGTCGCCGTATCCCGGGTGCCGCCTGGAAGCGGGCCGAGACGCTCATGACCCGCCACGGTGGCCGGGCGGTCTTCATGGCCCGCTTCCTGCCGGTGATCCGCACCCTGGCCCCGCACTTCGCCGGCGCCGCCGGCCTGCCCTACCGGCGCATCGCTCCGTACAGCGTCGTCGCCGCCGGCCTGTGGGCCACCGCCGAAGTCGGCGCCGGATACGCCGCCGCGACCTCCCTGCACCGGATCCTCGCCCTCGGCGGCCCCGCCCTCGCCCTGACCGCCCTCACAGCAGCCGGCGTCACGCTCCTGTGGACGAGTAGGAGGCGCGCTCGGCCACCCGTGAGTGACTGAGTGCGGCCCGCGAAGCGGTGGAGCGCGGAGAGAACCGGCAGAGCAACACTCATCCTCACCGCCGTCCTCTCCCAGATGCAGACCTGGATCAGCGGCTGCCAACTCCCCTTGCGACCACCTCTCCACCCCCACCCCCACCCCCACCCCATCCGCACCCTCACCCACCGCCATGGGTTCTCCGCGCTATAGCGCCCTCGTTCGCGTCCGGCTCGTGTGGGTTCCGGGCATGTCGGTCGCCAGCAGCCGCGGTCGGTCCTGTGAACGGCGACGGGGCCCGTCGGTCGTGATCGGACGTGCCGCGTCGCGTCTCCCGGCGCGCGCCACGCCCAGTGGGCCAGGTGAATGCCGGATCGCCCACTTGCACGTTCGGTTAATCGAATGCGTCGGATGTATTGACGCGCTCCCTTTTCCGGATTTAGCCTCTGCCCGATTTCGCGAACAGCGTTCGATATGTCGCTCAATCTGCCTGATGGGACAGTGAGTTGGCCATGGAGGCTTCCGGTCGAAGCGCCGCCCACCTGAAACGCCTTCAGGGGCGCTGAGAAGCACAGACGCCCGGCCCGTGCCGCAACTGCCCCACCTGGTACGGACGCACGTGCTCGCTGTCCTGACCCGCCGTCACCACAACACCCTGGGGCGCATGGTCCCCGTCCGGCCGGCGCGGTGTCCGGGTCCTGTCCCGCGTACTCCGAGGCCCCGTTCCCCCCGCCACCCCGCTCCCCCTTCGCCCGGCGGTGGCGTGGCACCCGCACACGACAGGAGATCCGATGTCTGCGCTTCGCGCCCGGCTGACGGTGATATTGCTCGCCGTCTGCCTGCTCTTCACAGGGCAGGCCCTGACCACACCCCAGCGGGCGGCCGCCGCCGACCCCGGCTACCTGATGGTGCACTTCACCGGTGACTCCGCGACCGGCCAGATGCTGTACCTCGCGCACAGCGCGGACGGCCTGCACTGGAACGACCTCAACGGCGGAGCGCCGATCCTCAACTCCAAGATCGGCACGAAGGGGGTGCGCGACCCCGCACTGGTCCGCTCCCCCGATGGCAGCAAGTACTGGATCATCGCGACCGACCTGTGCGTCCGTTGCGGCTCGACCTACCAGAACGGCAGCCCCAACTTCGTGGTGTGGGAGTCGACCGACCTGGTGACCTGGTCGAAGCCGTGGCTGCTCGCCGCCGCCTCACTGATCCCCGGCGGAAAGAACGCGTGGGCGCCGGAGGCGATCTTCAACCCCGAGACCAACGACTACGTCCTGTACTGGGCGACGAACGCCTCGGTGAACGGCATCTTCAAGTACCGCATCTACGCCGCCCGCACCAAGGACTTCCGCACCATCACCACCCCGCAGATCTGGATCGACCCGCCCGGCAGCACCCCGGTCGTCGACACCCAGATGACCGAGGTGCCCGCCGGCAGCGGCCCTTACCGCTATCTGAGGGCCTCCGGTGACGGCCAGAACAACATCGAGGGCAGCAACTCGATCCTGGGCACGTGGACCAACCTCGGCAACCTCTCCAGCATCGGCCTCACCGGCAACGTGGTCGAAGGCCCCGTCTGGATGAAGTTCAGGGACCGCGACGAGTGGGCCCTGTACATCGACCACAACAACGCGCAGGGCGTACGCGAGTACCGGCCGATCCTGACGACCAACCCGTTCGACGTCAGCACCTACCGGCTCCAGCCGACCACCAGCTACGACATGGGCGGCACCCCCAAGCGCCACGGCGCGATCATGGCCCTCACGGCCGCCGAGGAGAGCCGGGTGCTCGCCCGCTGGCCCAACAGCCCCGCGCAGCGGCTCCAGTCGTACAACTTCCAGGACCGGTACGTGCGCCAGCTCGACTTCGACGTGCGCATCGACCCCAACGTCAGCCCCGTCGAGGACTCCCAGTTCCGGCTCCGGCCCGGACTGGCGGGCACCGGCACCGTCTCCTTCGAGTCGGTGAACTACCCCGGCTACTTCCTGCGGCACGCCAACTACGACTTCCAGCTCGCTCTCGACGACGGCAGCAGCCAGTTCGCCGCAGACGCCACCTTCCGCAAGGTCGACGGTCTCGCCGACCCCACCTGGTCGTCGTTCCAGTCCTACAACTTCCCCGACCGCTACATCCGCCACTACGCCTACCAGCTCCGCCTCGACCCGATCACCACCACGACAGCCCGCGGTGACGCCACCTTCCGCGTGACGAACTGACCCACATCGCCAGGGGTGCCGGCGCCTCCAGGACGGTGCCGGCACCGAGGCGTCACCAACCCCCCACCTCCGCCACGGCCCTCACGGCGGCACCCATGCCTGGGACGACACGAGAGGGTGGGCCCAGGCACCAGATGGCTCACCGTGGGATCCAGGGCCTGGGGGCGACTCCGGGGCCGCGGCCGCCCACAGGTTCTGGATCCGCCCGCACCTTCCCCACGCCCCGGAGGCACCAGATGAGTGCAACGCCCCTCCCGTCGCGCCGGCTCTTCCTCGGCATGGCCGCGGCCGTGCCGCTGTCCACCACCGGCGCGCTGACCCTCGGCAGCCAGGCGGCGAGCGCCGCGACGACCTCCCCGTTCGTCATGGCCTACTTCACCCAGTCACCGAGGAACCTCGGCACGGACTACGGCCTGCACCTCGCCGTCAGCACCGACGCGCTGCAATGGATGCCGCTGAACCAGAACAACCCCGTCGTCACCCCGACCGCGGGCGACGGCGGTCTGCGCGACCCCTTCATCCTGCCCAAGCAGGACGGCACCTTCGTCGTCATGGCGACCAACCTGAAGGGCACCGACTGGACCAAGAAGACCCCGTACATCCACGTCTGGGACTCCGCCGACCTGCGCTCCTTCGACAACTACCGCCTGCTGAAGCTGCACGACATGGACACCCACACCTGGGCACCCGAAGCCTTCTGGGACCCCTCCCGCGGCCAGTACGCCCTCACCTACTCGGCCGTCAACAGCAGCGGACACAACGTGATCATGGTGAACTACACCACCGACTTCCAGACGGTGACCGCGCCGCAGGTCTTCTTCGACCCGGGCTACGACATCATCGACGGCACCCTGGCCAAGGACGTGAACGGCGTCAACTACCTGTACTACAAGGGCCGCAACAGCCTGGTGGGGGCGAGGTCCACCTCCCTCGCCCCCCGCAGCTTCACCCAGTTCACCTCCGGCCTGGCGCCGCAGGGAGGCATCGAGGGCCCGATCCTCGCCGAGGCCTCCGGCACCTGGTACCTGTGGGGCGACGCCAACGCGCTCTTCTACACCTGGCAGACCAACGACCTCTCCACCGGCACCTGGACCCCCACCGACCGGCGCGTCTACACCCAGCCGCTGAACTCCAAACACGCCGACATCAAGCCCATCCCCCAGACCGTGTACGACAACATGATCGCCAAGTGGGGAAGGCCCGCCTGGAACAGGCTGAAGTCCTACAACTTCCCCGACAGATACTGGCGGCACCTCGACTCCCTCGGCCGCATCGACCCGTACCCCTTCGACCCCTACACCGACTCGCAATGGAAGCTGGTGCCCGGGCTGGCCGACTCCTCCGGCGTCTCCTTCCAGTCCGTCACCCAGCCGACCCGCTACCTGCGGCACGCCTACTACCAGCTGCGACTGGACACCAACGACGGCACCGCGAGATTCGCCCAGGACGCCACCTTCCACCGGACCGCCGGGCTCGCCGACCCGTCCTGGTCGTCGTTCCGCTCCCACAACTACCCGGACCGCTACATCCGGCACTTCGACTACGCGCTGCGCATCGACCCGATCTCCACCGCCACCGGCAGAGCCGACGCCACGTTCTCCGTCTGGTACTGACGCCACGCGTCCGCTCCGAGTGCGCCCGGATCGTCCTGATTTCGAGGCCCGGCATCGGCGTAGGCCCGGCGTCCGCATCCTCATCGACGTCGGCGACGGCACCGTGTGCCCCTCCTCCGCCGCCTACACCGGTCGCACCCCGGCCATCAGAAGCTCCCGGTCCCTCCGTCCGAGGCGAACAGCCCTCACGAAGGGGAAACAAGCAGCTCGTCCGCGCTGTGCTCACCACACGTGCGGACCCAGCCTCCCGCACCCACAACGACAAGACCGTCTGATCCCGAAGGGCAGCAACAGAACATGAGACATCTCGCCAGACGGGTACTTGTGGCCGCGGCGGCCGCGCTCGCCGTCCTCACCGGCGTGACCACACCCGCCCAGGCCGCCGAACCCGCCTCCCCCGCCGTGACGTTCACCAACCCGATCGCGCTCCAGCGGGCCGACCCGCACATCTTCAAGCACACGGACGGCTACTACTACTTCACCGCCACGGTCCCCGCCTACGACAAGATCGTGATGCGCCGGGCCACCACCCTCCAGGGCCTCGCCACGGCCCCGGAGACCACGATCTGGACCAAGCACGCCACCGGTGAGATGGGCGCCCACATCTGGGCCCCGGAGATCCACTTCCTCGACGGCAAGTGGTACATCTACTTCACGGCCGGCTGGTCCAACGACATCTGGCGGATCCGCCCGTACGTCCTGGAGTCCAGCTCCGCCAACCCGCTCACCGGTACCTGGACCGAGAAGGGCCGGATCAGCCTGCCCATGGACACCTTCTCGCTGGACGCCACCACCTTCACCCACAACGGCACCCGCTACCTGAGCTGGGCCCAGGAGGACCCGGCGCTCGGCAAGGGCACGCAGATCTACCTGGCGAAGATGGCCAACCCCTGGACCATCGAGGGCACCCCGGCCATGATCTCCAAGCCCCAGTACGCCTGGGAGACCGCCGGCGCCCGCGTCAACGAGGGGCCGGCCTTCATCCAGAAGAACGGCAAGGTCTTCATGACCTTCTCGGCCAGCGCCACCAACGCCAACTACTGCCTCGGCCTGCTGACCGCCGACGCCACCGCCGACCTGATGAACCCGGCCTCCTGGAGCAAGACCCCCACGCCGGTCCTCAAGAGCAACGACAGGACGAGCCAGTACGGCCCCGGCCACAACTCGTTCACGGTCTCCGAGGACGGCAAGTCGGACATCCTCGTCTACCACTCCCGCAACTACAGGGACATCGTCGGCGACCCGCTCAAGGACCCCAACCGCCGCACCCGCTACCAGAAGATCTACTGGAACGCCGACGGCACCCCCAACTTCGGCATCCCCGTCGCCGACGGTGTCACCCCTGTCCGCTTCTCCTCGTACAACTACCCGGACAGGTTCATCCGGCACTGGGAGTTCCGGGCCAGGACCGAGGCCAACGTCACCGAACTCGCCGACTCGCAGTTCCGCGTCGTCCCCGGCCTGGCCGGCAACGGCACCGTCTCCCTCGAATCGGCCAACTTCCCCGGCTACTACCTGCGCCACAAGAACAACGAGGTGTGGGTGGAGAAGGACGACGGCACCACCCTGTTCGACAATGACGCCTCGTTCCACGAGCGGGCCGGTCTCGCCGACCCCGCGGCGGTGTCGTACGAGTCGTACAACTTCCCCGGCCGCTACATCCGGCACTACAACAACCTGCTCTACACCCAGCCGGTGACCACCACCCTCGGCCGGCAGGACGCCACCTTCTACAAGGAGTAGAACCGGCCGGACGCGACCCTGAAGGCCGCGGCAGCGGACAAGAGCGGGACTGGACGGCCCCCGGCCCTCCGGTCCCGCTCTCCCGTTCTCCCCCGTCGTGCCCCCTGTCCCCGTGGCCGCGCCGGTTCCCCCGTTTGTCGCGGCGGCGAACGACAGCGCCGTGCGCCTGGTGGGGCCACCACGCTCTCACCAGCTGAGTCTCCGCTGCGTGAGGCGCTTGTCGGGTCCACCCGGCGCACCGGCCGCGTCAGGCCGCTCAGGCGGTCGTGGGTACGAGCCGCCACTGCTGGCGGTTGTTGTGCAGCCAGGACCACTGCCGGATGTCGGTGCCGTCGGTTGTGGAGCAGTGGCGATGTCGGCGACCTTGCCGGTGGCCACGTTCACCAGCCGGCTGGAGTCGTCGGCCATGTCCTCGATGCGCCACTTCTGGCTGGCGCCGCCGGTGCAGCTCCCCCCCCGCGAGCGGTCGCCGAGCGGGAGACAGCACCGACAGCACGTCACCCGCCCAGCACCGAATGATCAGCTGTTTCCGCAGGTCAACGGAGCCTTCCCCGAGGCTTCAAAGGCGTCGGCGGCAGCTCGGGCGCGGGCAGCGGAGCCCCGTCATACCCCTTCACCACCCCGAACCGGGAGCCTTCCATCCAGTCCCGGCGGGCCTGTTCGATCTCCTGCTGGGAGCGGCCGATCCAGTTCCAGAACATGATCAGCTCCTCCTCGAAGGGCTCGCCTCCGAGGAGCATCACGGACGCGTCCGAGTCGGCGCGGAGGGGGAGTTCGGTGCGGCCGCAGCCGAGGTAGAGCATGGAGCCGGGGAGGACGGGCACCCCGTCGACGTGGGCCTCGCCGGACATGGAGAGGACCGCGTACTCGAAGTCGGGTTCGAGGGGGAGTCGGACGTCCGCCCCCTGCGCGAGGCTGAGGTCGGCGCCGACGATCGGCGTGAACGTCGTACCGGGCGAGGTCGCTCCGTCGAGCGAGCCCAGGATGAGGGTGGCCTTCAGGCCGGGCGCAGTGACGACCGGCAGCTCCGCGTGGTGCTCGAAGCGCGGGTCCGTGTGCCGGTGCTCGTCCGGCAGGGCGACCCACAACTGGGCGCCGTGCAGGAAGCGGGCGTGCGACCTGGGGCTCTCCTCGGAGTGGCTGATGGCCCGTCCCGAGGTCATCAGACCCAGCTCACGCGGGCGGATCGTCTCCAGGCTGCCCGTGGAGTCGCGGTGCAGCACCTCGCCCTCATGGAGCCAGCTGACGGTCTGAAGGCCCATGTGCGGGTGCGGCGGCACCTGCATACCGGGCTCGTCCGCGATGTCGTCCGGCCCGTAGTGGTCCACGAACGCCCACGCGCCCACCATGCGGCGCCCCAGGTTCGGCAGCAGGCGCCGCACTTCCGTGGACTCGCCCAGTTGCACCCGGCGGGGGCTCAGCAGCTCCCGCACGGGTTCGGCGACGACGAATCCCCGGCCGCCGCACACGCTCGGCACGGCCTGACGGTCAAGATTGCTCATGCCGCTCAACCTAGCCCCCGGTCGGCCCCTCCGTCAGACCGACAAGATAGTAGCCATGGCTATAGTAGCCATGTACGGTATCGACTATGAGTTCGGCTTTCGAGGGCGCGACGCCCGGATTCCTGGTGTGGCGGTTGTCCATGAAGTGGCGGGTCGCCGTCGACCGCGCGGTGGCCCCGCTGGGGCTGACCCACGCGCAGTACGCGCTGGTGGCCTCCCTGCACGGCATGCAGCGGGCCGGACTGCGGCCGAGTCAGCGCCAACTCGCCGACCACACAGGGCTGGAGGCGCTGTACGTGTCCAAGCTGGCCCGCGCCCTGGAGACCGCCGGGCTGCTCGAACGCACCCGGGATCCCCGCGACCCGCGCGCCGTGCGGTTGGCCCTCACCGAGGAGGGGCGCGACGTCACCCGCCGCGCCATCGACGTCGTCCAGGGGCTGCTGCACCAGCTGATGGAGCCGCTCGGCGGCCTCGACGGCGCCCGCGCGCAGGAGTTCACCCGTGACCTGACCATCCTGCTCGACGTCCCCCTCGCCCCTCCGCCATCCCCTCCCACTCCCACCGAGCACACCGAGCACTCCGAGGAGCAGTCATGACCGACACAACGACCACCCCGCCCACCGCGGCCCCCGCTCCCGCCCCCACCCCCGTCGACAGCCGCGCCATCGGTCTCGCCCACTACGCCGCCCGTGCCGTCCTGGAGAGCGTGCTCGCCGGGTACGACCTGACGTTCCGGCAGTCGGTGGCCCTGCGGCTCGTCGCGGTCGCCGACGGGCCCGTCGCCCGCGACCGACTCGTGGACCAGGTCGTCGACTCCTTGAAGATCGACGCGGCGGAAGCACGGGGCGTCGTGGACGAGTTGGTCGCGGCGGAGCTGATGGCGCCGGTGGCCGGCCCCGCCGAGCCGGGCCTCGTCGGGATCACGGACGCCGGACGGGAGGTGCACGAGAAGACCACGGCCGAGACCGGGGTGGTTGGGGCGAGGATCTACGCCGGTATCCCCGCGGAGGAGCTCGCGGTCACGGGTCGGGTGCTGAGCCTCGTCACCGAGCGCGCCAACGCGGAACTCGCGGCTTTGCGCTGACTCGCCACTCGACGAGCCGCGATTCCCTCCCCCGTTTCCCCTCCTCTCTCCCTTCCCCACCCCCGCAGAGTTAGTGGAATATTCAACCGACGTGGGGGGTTCTGGGCGTCGAAGGAGGTCACAGTGGACACGACGTACTACGACCACGGGACACCGGCCGAGCGCTGGGAGCGCGCGCGGATGTTCTTCGACGCCGAGGAGTACGCGGCCGCCGCGCGCGTCCTCGGCGCACTGGTCGAGGAGGTGCCGGAGCAGACCGGCCCCCGGCTGCTGCTGGCCCGCGCGTACTACCACTCCGCCCAACTGCGCCGCGCCGAGGACGAGTTGCGCGTCATCGTCGAGCGCGATCCGGTGGAGCACTACGCCCGGCTGCTGCTGGGCCGCACCCTGCAACGGCAGGCCCGGCACGCCGAGGCGGAGCCCCACCTGCGGCTCGCCTTGGCCCTCGCGGGCGACTTCGAGCGGCTGTGAGAAAGCCGGAGCAGGGCGTGGGAACAGGGCGCTGCCCTGCTCCGTGCCCTACTCGGCGCCTTGCTCCACGCCCTGCTTCGCCTCGCTCCGGCCCCCGTACGTCCGCTTGCCGCGGCGGTGGGCGATCTCGCCCAGGATCACGTCCACGACGATGAACGCGGCGAGCGGGATGCCGAGGAGCGGGACGAAGTAGCCGAGGACGGCGACGGCCGCCAGCGCGGGGACGAGGAGCTGCGGCGGCACCTGCTGCCAGGCGCCGCGCGGGATCGGGCGGCCGAACGCGGAGGCGCGGCCGCGCTGCCACCACATGCGGTAGCCCCAGAGGATCAGCAGGACCAGCGAGGCCGCCAGCGCGATCAGCAGGAGCTGGTTGACCAGGCCGAACAGGACGCCGGTGTGGGCGTCGATGCCCCAGCGGGTCAGCTTGGCCAGCACCGGGAAGTCCGCGAACCGGAGGGTGTCGGTGACCTCGGCGGTCGCCGGGTCTACGGCCACCGCGTCCTGTTTGGTGGGCCAGCTGCGCTGGACCTGCTTCACGACGTACGCGGAGGACGCGTCGGCGGGCGGCACGATCTCGACCGGGTCGCCCAGGCCCTCCGCGCGGGCGGCGGCGAGGATCCTGTCGAGGTCGCCCTCCGCGGCGGCCCCTCCCTCCGCCGCGCCGGCGTCATGACCGCCGTGGTCACCCGCCGCGGCCGAGATGGCCGGGGTGGCCTGGCGCAGTTCGGTGCGCAGGACGTCGATGTTGGCGCCGGCGTACGCCGACCAGGTCAGGCCCGTCGCCGACAGGAAGAAGAACCCGGCCGCGGCCCACACGCCGACCGTGCCGTGCAGACCGAGGATGCGGCGGCGGCCGCTGGTGCCGCGCACCTTGCGCTGCGCCCGACGGCGGCCGAACCAGAGGACCAGACCGCCGGCCGAGATGACCCACAGCCAGCTGGCGGCGAGTTCGCTGTACAGACGGCCGGTCTCACCGAGGTGCAGATTGGCGTGGAACTTGTCGATCCACGTCCGCAGCGGCAGCGCGCCGGTCGCCCCGTACTGCTCCAGCGCCCCGCGTACCTCCGCCGTGTACGGGTCGACGAAGACAGCGAGCGTGTCGGTGTCGTCGACGCCCTCGACCCCGGACAGCAGCACCCTGGTCGTCGCGTCGTCCTCGGGTGAGGGGCGCACGGCGGCGATGGCGCCCTCGGGGTGCGCCTTGCGGGCGGCGGCCACCTGCTCGGAGATCGGCAGCTTCTCGTCGCCCACCTTCGCGACGGTCATCTCGTCGGCGTAGACGACCTTTTCGATCTGGAACGAGGCGGCGTACAGCCCGCCCGTCAGGGCGGCGACCAACAGGAACGGGGCGACCAGGACGCCCGCGTAGAAGTGCAGTCGCAGCACGAGCGGCCGGAGGGAGGCCCAGGCGCTCCTGGTCGCGCCGTCGGGCGTGACGGGTTTCCGGGTCTCGTCCGTCTCGGTCGAGGGGGCGATGGTCATCGGCGGCTGCTCCGGGATACGGGGACAAGGACAGGGACGGGGACGTCGTGGCGGTTCAGTAGTCGGAGCGTGAAGGCGTCGAGTTCCCGGGGATACGTGTGGCGTGGGTCACATAACCGGTCCGCGGTGCGTGCCCCTCGATACCGGGAGAGCCGCCTCGCGTCGCGTCATCCCGGTTGGCATGCTGGCTCGATGGCTTCCGAACGAGAGCGCACCGAGTCCCGCCCCTTGAGCGACCTGGTCGAGGAACTCCTCGCCCACGAGGGCCCGCTGCCGATCGTGGCGGCGGGCGATCCGGTACTGCGCCGCACGGCCGAGCCCTTCGACGGTCAGCTCGACCCCGGTCTGCTGGCCCGTTTCGTCGCCGCGCTGCGGGCCACCATGCACGCGGCGCCCGGCGTCGGCCTCGCCGCACCCCAGGTAGGGGTGTCCCTGCGGATCGCGGTGATCGAGGACCCGGCGCCGGTGCCCGAGGAGGTGCGGCTGGCCCGGGGCCGGGTCCCCCAGCCGTTCCGCGTCCTGGTCAACCCGTCGTACGAGGCGGTCGGGCCGTACCGTGACGCGTTCTTCGAGGGCTGCCTGAGCGTTCCGGGGTGGCAGGCCGTGGTGGCGCGGCACGCCAAGGTCCGGCTGCGGGCCCTCGACGAGCGGGGGCGGGCGGTGGACGAGGAGTTCTCCGGGTGGCCCGCCCGTATCGTCCAGCACGAGACGGACCACCTGAACGGCACGCTCTACCTCGACCACGCCGAGCTGCGCTCCCTGTCCTCGAACCAGGCGATGGCCGACCGCTGGAACGACCCCACCCCGGCCCGCGCCGCCCGCGCCCTCGGCTTCCTGCTGCCCGACTGACCGCCCGACTGACCGCCCGACTGAGGGGCGCGGCGGGCCGGTTCAGCCCCGGTACGCCTCCAGCAGTCGCAGCCAGATCTCGCTGATCGTCGGGTACGACGGGACCGCGTGCCACAGCCGGTCGACGGGGACCTCCCCGGCGACGGCGATCGTGGCCGAGTGGATGAGTTCACCGACGGCGGGGCCGACGAAGGTGACGCCGCGGAGGATCTCCCGGTCCAGGTCGACGACCATCCGGGCGCGGCCCCGGTAGCCCTCGGCGTACAGCCCGGCGCCGGCCACCGAGGAGAACTCGACGTCGACGGCGCGGACTCGGTGGCCGGCCCGCTCCGCCTCGGCGAGGGAGAGGCCGACGGAGGCGGCCTCGGGGTCGGTGAAGACGACCTGCGGGACGGCGCGGTGGTCGGCGGTGGCGGCGTGGGCGCCCCAGGGGTCGCTCTCCAGGATCGGGACACCGGCCGCGCGGGCGGCGATGGCGGCTCCCGCGATGCGCGCCTGGTACTTGCCCTGGTGGGTGAGGAGCGCCCGGTGGTTGGCGTCGCCGACCGCGTAGAGCCAGTCGCTGCCGGTCACCCGGAGGCTGTCGTCGACGGGCAGCCAGGCGCCGGGTTCCAGGCCGACCGTGTCGAGGCCGATGTCGTCGGTGCGCGGGGCGCGGCCGGTGGCGAAGAGGATCTCCTCGGCCTCCAGTCGGTCCCCGGCGTCGGTGAGTGCCACGACGATGCCGCTCTCGCGGGTCACCGACGTCACGGACGTACCGGTGCGGACGTCCGCGCCCGCCTCGGTGAGCGCCTCGGCGACCAGTTCACCGGCGAAGGGTTCCATGCGGGGCAGCAGGCCCTTGCCGCGGACGAGGACGGTGACCTCGGAGCCGAGGGCGCGCCAGGCCGTGGCCATCTCGACGGCGACGACACCGCCGCCGACGACGATCAGCCGGCCGGGCACCCGCTGCGCGCTGGTGGCCTCGCGGCTCGTCCAGGGCTTCACCTCCGCCAGCCCGGGCAGCTCGGGCAGGACGGTGCGGCTGCCGGTGGAGATCACCACCGCGTGCCGGGCGGTGAGGACGTGCCGTGCGCCGTCGGGAGCGTCGACGACGACCCGGCGGGCCCCGGCCAGCCGGCCGTGGCCGCGGTGGAAGACCGCCCCGATGCTCTCCAGCCAGGCGACCTGGCCGTCGTCCTTCCAGTCGGCGGCCTCGTAGTCGCGGTGGGCGAGCACTTCCGCGGCGTCCAGCGGGCCCTCGACGAGGTGGCGCAGGCCGGGTACGCGGCGGGCGTCGGCCCGGGCGATCGCGGGGCGCAGCAGGGCCTTGCTGGGCATGCACGCCCAGTACGAGCACTCGCCGCCGGCGAGTTCGCTCTCCACGACCGCGGTGGACAGGCCGGCCGCGCGGGTGCGGTCGGCGACGTTCTCCCCCACGGGTCCGGCACCGAGCACCACCACGTCGTACATGGTCCCCGCGGTGTCCTCGTCGTTTTCGGTGTGTTCCGTATCCGTCATGGGGCCAGTCTGGTTGGTGGTGTGCGCCGTGGCCACATGGGTACGCGCGCGGAATACGCCACCGGCGGGTGGCGTTGTCGACAGCGGCTCGCCCCGAGCACCGACACCCAGGAAGAGGGATGCACGCCATGAGCAGCACCGTGGAGCTCACCAAGGAGAACTTCGACCAGACGGTCACGGACAACGACTTCGTCCTGATCGACTTCTGGGCGTCCTGGTGCGGGCCGTGCCGTCAGTTCGCGCCGGTCTACGAGAAGGCGGCCGAGGACAACCCGGACCTGGTGTTCGGGAAGGTGGACACCGAGGCGCAGCCCGAGCTGGCCGCGGCCTTCGGCATCCAGTCCATCCCGACGCTGATGATCGTCCGTGACCAGGTCGCCGTGTTCGCGCAGCCGGGGGCGCTGCCCGAGGCCGCGCTGACCGATGTGATCGGGCAGGCCCGCAATCTGGACATGGACGAGGTCCGCAAGGCCGTCGCCGCCCAGCAGGCGCAGGTCGAGCAGAACGGTCAGTAGCCGGCGGGCCCGCGACACCGGCGGCCGGCCGCCCCTGGCGGGACCGGCCTGGCGGGTCAGCTCGATTCGCGGTGGACGATCCGTGCGCCGAGCACATCGTGGGTCGTGGGCACCATGGCCGGGTCGCGGACCGCGCGGTCGACCAGTTCCGCGAGGTCGCGGCCGGACGGCAGTTCGATGTGGACCGTGCTGAGGCGGGGCCGCAGCAGGCGGCCCAGCATGAGGTCGTCGGCGCCGACGACGGCCGTGTCGTCGGGGACGCCGATGCCCTCGTCCCGCAGGGCCCGCATCACCAGCATCGCGTACTCGTCGTTGTACGCGAACACCGAGTCGAGACCGAGGGCGCGCCAGCGCGCGGCGAGCCGGCCCGCGGCCTCCTCGTCGTAGGCGAGGGGCAGTTCGGTGACCGTCGCCTCGGTGCCCCGCACCGCGCGCCGTACGCCCGCGAGCCGGGGCCGGGAGAACACCCCGAGGCCGGGCTCCTCGGGCACGACGACGCCGATACGGCGGTGCCCGCGCTCGACCAGGTGCCGTCCGGCGCTCTCGCCGACGACGCCGTGGTCCAGGAGGAGCACGTGGGCGCCCTCGACGGGTTCGGGGCTGAGGGTGACGACGGCGCGTGCGCCCGAGCGCTTCAGGATGGCCACGCCCTGCGGGCCGAGCCCCTCACCGGGGACGATCACCGCGACCGGGCGCAGTTCGGCCCAGGCGCGGGCCGCCTCGTCGCCGCGCAGACCGACGCCGCCGTACTGCACGACGGTGTAGTCGAGGCGGCTGAGGGCCCACTGGAGATCGTTGATGAACTGGCTGTAGAGCGGCCCTATGGGCACGTTCGGGGTCGGCATGAGGACCATGCGGCTGTGGCCCGCGCGCAGACTGCGGGCGGCCGCGTGCGGTACGTACCCCAGCTCCTTCGCGGCCTCGTGGACGCGGCGGCGGGTGGGTTCGCTGATGCGGACGGCGCTGGTGTTGTTGAGGACGTAACTGACGGTCGCTCGTGAGACACCCGCCAGGCGGGCCACATCGGCGCTCGTGGGCACGGACCGTTGCAGCGGCGCGGGCGGGGCGGGCTCTTTCGGTATCTGCACCATGACGACGGCATCCTTGCAGAAGCTGTGAAGGGCGTTCCGGCCGGGGGAGTTCCGGCCACACGGGAGCTCGGGGCCGGGCCGTACGCGGGCTCGGTTCGGGCGACCGATCTTTGTGGCTGGGCAGTTTGGCGAATATGTTCGAAAGCTGTTCGGTCCTGCGACCATTTCGCGCCATCTCCGTGAAGGTGGGGTGATGGCGGCGTTTGGTGTACCACCGCCGCGTGCCGTGCGCCGCCCCCGCCGTACGCGCCCGCCCTCGGTCCCGGGGGCGTGGTGGCGTCCCGGGCGGGCCGTGGGGCGCGGTTGCGCTGGCAACGGGGCCGGTCGGCTGCTCGGGAGGCCCGGGGAGCGGAACCCCGGGCGGGTGGGAGAGAGTCGGCCGCGATGCCCGGCGGGGATCTCCCGGAGAGGTGTGCGGGGCCGCGCGGTCGGCGGGAGCGGGTGCCGGTGCGGCCGCTACCTCCGCGTAACACGCCAGAGCTATGGCGTGAACTGTGTGTTGCGTATGCCTCGGCGCGGACCGTTCGCGGTCTCGCCCCCGACGCCGCACGCCTCTCGGTCTCGCCCCCGACGCCGCACGCCGTCTCGGTCTCGCCCCCAGCGCCCGCGCCCGCGTCGTGGCTCCCCTCGGCGGACGGCCCCGCGTCCTGGTCGTCGGCGTGGGAGCGCCCCGGCAGCGGGCCGCACCGTGGCGCCCCGGCCGGAGCGGCCGAGGGGATCGAGGGCGGGCCGGGGTCGGGCCGGTGGTGGCCGGGCCCGGCCTGCCGCGGTCGTGGGCCGCCGCCAGGGTGGCCTGCGGTTCACCGCCGAAGGCACGGCCCGCGACCCCGGGGGGGCGGGTGGTGCACGCGGAGGATCCGGACGGGCCGGCGCTGCTCGCCGGGCCGGTCGTCCCGGGAGGTGAGCCGCCGCCGGACGTGCGAGAACTGGAGAAGGCCGCGGCGGACGCCCCGTGGATGCCGGCCACGCTGCACGCCGTCGCGTCCACGGCGAGCCTGGGGGCGGCGAAGGCCGAGGTGAACGTCCACCATTCCACTTACCAGGACCGTTTGACCCACGCCGGGTCCCTCCTGGGCCGGCCGGTCCGCGACCCCCACGGCCGGCTGCGGCTGCGACTGGCCCTCACCCTGCGGCGCTTGGCGCGGGGCCAGGAAGAAGGCGGGGCGGGGCGGGGCGGGGAGACGGGGTCGCGGGGCGCGCGTGGAGGCGTCCGGGGGCCGGCCGGGCGGGGGCCGGCGTCGCCGTACGCCGACCGGGTCAGCCGCGAACCGCCGTGGTCACCAGGGAAGTCGCGCTTCCCGTACCGCCGCCCGGACCCGGACGTTACCGTTCGGTAGACAACCTGCTTCCGGAGGTGTTCCGTATGGCTGCCGACCGTGCCCCGGGTCTGGCGGAGAGTGCCCGTGCGCTGGCCGCCGGGGAGGTGACGTCGCGTGAGCTGGTCGAGCGGACCCTCGCCCGGATCGAGGCCAGTCAGCCGACGGTCAACGCGTTCCGGCGGGTTCGCGCCGAGGCCGCGCTGGTGGAGGCCGAGGCGGCGGACCGGGAGCTGGCGGCGGGCGGACGGCGGCCGCTGCTGGGGGTGCCGGTGGCCGTGAAGGACGACATGGACGTGGCGGGCGAGCCGACCGCGTTCGGCTGCCGGGGCGAGTTCCCGTCGCTGCCGGAGGACGGCGAGGCGGTACGGCGGCTGCGTGCGGCGGGGGCGATCGTGGTCGGCAAGACCAACACGTGTGAGCTCGGCCAGTGGCCCTTCACCGAAGGACCGGCCTTCGGCGCCACCCGCAACCCGTGGCACCCCGAGCACACTCCCGGCGGCTCCTCGGGAGGCTCCGCGGCCGCCGTCGCGGCGGGGCTGGTGCCGGGCGCGCTGGGGTCGGACGGGGCGGGCTCCATCCGTATCCCCGCCTCCTGGACGCACCTCATCGGCATCAAGCCGCAGCGCGGCCGTATCTCGACCTGGCCGCGCCCGGAGTCCTTCCAGGGCATCACGGTCAACGGCACCCTCGCCCGCACGGTCGCCGACGCCGCCCTCCTGCTCGACGCGGCCGCCGGCAACCACGAGGGCGACCTGCACCGGCCTGACGCCATCGACGCCTCCGGGGCCGTGGGGCGTGATCCGGGGCGGCTGCGGATCGCGCTCTCCCTGAAGCCGCCGTTCACCGCGCTGCCCGCACGGCTGGATCCCCGGGTGCGGGAGAAGGTCCGCGCGGTCGCCGAACGGCTCGCCGCGCTCGGGCACGAGGTGGAGGAGGCCGAGCCCCGCTACGGCCGGATCGGGCTCACCTTCGTCCCGCGCGCCACCGCCGGCATCGCCGAACACGTCGGCGGGATCGCCCGGCAGGACCTCCTCGACCGGCGCACCCGCGACGCCGCCCGTCTCGGCCGGCTGCTCGCCGGGGCGCCCCTGCGGATGGCCCGCCGCGCGGAGGCCGCGCTCCACCAGCGCATCGGCGCGCTCTTCACGACGTACGACGTGCTGCTCGCGCCGACCACCGCCGCTCCCCCGCCGCGCATCGGCGCCATGATCGGCCTCGGCGGGCTCGGCACCGACCGGGCGATGATCGCCGCCTGCCCGTACGCCTGGCCGTGGAACGTGCTGGGCTGGCCCGGGGTGAACGTACCGGCCGGGTTCGTGGACGGGCTGCCGGTGGGCGCGCAACTGCTCGGCCCGGCCAACAGCGAGCCGCTGCTGCTGTCGCTGGCCGCGCAGCTGGAGGCGGACCAGCGCTGGCACGAACTGTGGCCGCCGGACGCGACGACTCCCGCCGAGTCTCCGGTGGTGTGAGCGCTACGGCCATCCCGCGAGGGGGCCGGCCGGCGGGGTGCGACCCGTACGCTGTGACCATGGACGAAGCGTCGATGGTCGGGCTGATGGGACGGGTGACCGGTGCGGTCGGTCCCGGGCTCGTCGGCGAGGTGATCGTCCGGGTGCGCGGTGGGGCCGAGCACTTCCTGGCGTACCCCGCCTCCGCGAAGGACCGGATCGAGCCCGGGACCCTGGTGACGGTGATCGAGTATCTGCCGCCGCGCACGGTCTACGTCTCGGCGGCGTACGGCAGTTGACGGTCCGTCGGGGGTGTCGGCCGCTCCCGCGATGACGGTTCGCATCAAGACTGCAACAACGGTCCGTGCGGCTCTGTACCCCGGCCCGGCCCCTTGGGACACTCCCGACGTTCGGTGCCGAAAGGGCACCTGGCCAAGGGGGGTGTGCCGATGTTCATCGGCATCATCGCGGGGGCGACCGTAGCGGTGGCTCTGGTACTGATCGCTCTGTTCAAGCTCATGTGGCGTGTCGCCGAACCGAACGAGGCCCTGATCATCTCCGGCTCCAAGCACAAGATGGAGGGCCTGACGGAAGGCATGAACTTCCGTATCGTCACCGGGCGCGGCACGCTCGTGCTGCCGGGCATGCAGGCGGTGCGCAAGCTGTCGCTCGACCTGAACCAGACCGAACTGGCCGTGGAGTGCGTGACCTTCCAGGGCATTCCACTGAAGATCCGGGGCGTGGTCATCTTCAAGGTGGGCGACGACTTCGTGTCCATCGCCAACGCCGCCCGCCGCTTCCTCGGCCAGCAGAAACGGGTCTCGGAACGGGTGCACAACGTGTTCGCCGGTCATCTCCGGTCCATCGTGGGCGGATTGACGGTCGAGGACATGATCCGCGACCGGGAGAAGCTGACCGGCCAGACCCGGGCCGCGTGCGGGACCGAGATGGAGAAGCTGGGGCTGATCGTCGACTCGTTGCAGATCCACGAGATCGAGGACCCGACCGGCTACATCAAGAACCTCGCCATGCCGCACGCGGCGGCCGTCCAGCGGGACGCGCGGATCGCGCAGGCCGAGGCGAACCGGCTCGCCACCGAGGCCGAGCAGCAGGCCGCGGCGCGGATGGCGGAGGCCACCCGGGACAGCGAGATCCTCCAGGCCGGCTACCAGGCGGAGCGGGACAAGGCCGCGGCCCAGGCCAAGCAGGCCGGGCCCCTCGCGGAGGCGGGAGCCCGGCAGGAGGTCGTCGTCCAGGAGACCCGGGTCGCCGAGCTGGAGGCGTCGCGGCGTGAGCAGCAGCTCCAGGCGGACGTGCGCAAGCCCGCGGACGCCAAGGCGTACGAGAAGCGGACCCTCGCCGAGGCCGACCGCGACGCCCGTATCTCCGCCGCGCAGGCCAAGGCCAAGGAGACCGAACTCGCGGCCGCCGCCGAGGCGAACGCGACCCGCGCCACCGGTGAGGCCGAGGCCGCCGCCCGGCAGGCCAAGGGGCTCGCGGCCGCCGAGGCCACGCGCGCGAAAGGGCTCGCCGAGGCCGAGGGCATCAAGGCGCGGGCCGCCGCGCTGGCCGAGAACCAGGAGGCGGTGATCGCGCAGCAACTGGCCGAGCAGTGGCCGGAGATCGTGCAGGCGGGGGCGTCCGCGTTCGGCAACGTCGACAACATGGTGCTGCTCAACGGCGCCGACGGCATGGCCGACATGTTCGCCAAGGCGCTGACGATGGGCGGCACGGGTCTGGGGCTGGCCCGGCAGTTGCTGGCGTCCATGAACCAGAACGGGGCACCCGCCGCCGCCAAGGCCGGCGTCAACGGGCTGCCGGTGGAGAAGGTGCCGGTGGACCGGGAGTCCTAGGGCGTGTCCGACAATTCGGGTCGTCGCCCGGAGGGCGGACGACGGGGCTTCGCGGGGGCGCCGTCGTCGCTCGTGCCCATGCGGCCGGGCCGCGCATCGCTACGGGGCCCGCGCTCCCCTGTCGGGGGCGCGGGTTAGCGTTGCCCCGTGACTGCGTTTGCCGATGAGGACGTTCCCGGGCGTTACGGCCCCTCCGCCACCACCGAGGCCGACCCGCGCGAGGTGGGGCGCGTGCGCACCGAGTACTCGCCCGCGCACGACGGGGACCCCGACCCCGGGGAGATCGTGTGGACCTGGGTGCCGTTCGAGGAGAACGACGGGCGGGGCAAGGACCGGCCCGTGCTGGTGGTGGCGCGGGAGCCGGGCGGGACGTTGCTCGCCGTGCGGCTGTCCAGCAAGCGGCATGACGGCGACCGGGAGTGGGTGCCGATCGGCAGCGGCCCGTGGGACCGTTCGGGGCGGGCGTCCTGGGTGGACGTGGACCGGGTGCTGCGGCTGCACGAGGCGGGGATGCGGCGGGAGGCGTGCGCCCTGGACCGGATGCGGTTCAACTCCGTCGTGCACCGGTTGCGGGAGCGGTACGGCTGGCGTTAGCCGACTCGGCTCGCGCGCGGGGGCTCGGCCGGCGCTCCAAAGGAGCCGGTGCGGAACTCCCGTTCGAACGCGGCCCGGACCGTCGCACCCTTCGCGCGGTCCAGGACGCCGAACACCACGTGCTCGAAGTGGTCCTCGAACCGGCCGCCGTCCGTGAGGAGCGCGCGGAAGGCGGTCGCCACGTGCGCCGGGTCGTTGCCGAAGACGCCGCAGCCCCAGGCGCCCAGGACCAGCCGCCGGTAGCCGTTCGCGGCGGCGGTCTCCAGGACCCGTTCCGCGCGGACGGCCAAGGCGCGCGGCAGCTCGCCGGCGCGCTCCGGCGCCGTACGCCGGATGACCGACGCGTTCGGGGCGGCGGAGGTCAGGAAGCCGACCGTGTACGGGGCGGGCAGCAGGTCACCGCGGTCGTCGCGGAAGACGGGCACGGCCGGTGAGTGGATGACACGGTCGGTGTAGAACGGGTCGCGGTGGGCGCGGTGGTGGTCGTAGAAACCGCGGGCCTCGCGTACGCAGGCGTACAGGGCGGAGGCCCGGCAGAGGGCCTCCTCCTGGGCCTGGGCGCCGTTCAGATAGCCGCCGCCCGGGTTGCGGGCCGAGGCGAAGTTGAGGACCGCGACGGGGGCCGTGCCCGTGAGGCGGCGGGCGGCCTCCAGACTGCTCTCGCCGGTGACCTCGATCCGGGGCCGCACACGGCCGGCCGCCGACGTGCCCAGCGCCTCCGGGGCGACCGGTTCCGCGGCGATCGACTCCAGGGCGATCTGTTCCGGGGCGATCGGTTCCGGGCCGTACAGGCGCGTGCCCGCGCGGGCGGCGTCGACCAGCGCCGCGATCGACACCTCGCGGCCGTCCGGCGCGCGGTAGCGCCCCGCCGCGACGATGTCCTCGGTCTCCCGTGCGATGCCTCGCAGGCGCGCGCTCATGGCGCCACCCCCGTGCGCGCCACGAGCGCCGCCCGCGTGCGCTCCCCCGTCGTGCTCATGGACGCATCGTGGGCGATGCTGAGTGATGACCGCAACGGAGTTTTCCTGGCGTGAATGGCCCTCGACGGGTGCGGGAAGAGGTGCCTGAAGTTCCCGGAAACAGAGATCGACGATCCGCATTGCCACGATCTGCACCCTTGTGCGAACCGTAGCCCAGGGGTTTGGGTGGGACGAGCACCGCCGGTCCGGCCCTCTCGGTAGCGGACCGGCGACATGGTGGAATCTCAGGAGGATCCCGACATGTCAGATTCGGCTAGTGGCTGTACGGAGCAGCGCTCCATGGTCACCGAGGCGGAGGTGGAGGCCCTCGTACGGGGCATCTGCTTCAAGACCGGACCACCCCGCACCCTCGGTGTCGAACTCGAATGGCACGTCCATGAGCTGCGCGATCCGCGGCTCCCCGCGACACCCGCACGACTCGAAGCGGCCTACGCCGCACTGCGGACCCTGCCCCTGGCGTCGTCGCTGACGATCGAGCCGGGCGGCCAGCTGGAGCTCAGCTCCGCTCCCACCGCCTCCCTGATGGAGTGCGTCGGGTCCGTCTCCGCCGATCTGGACGCCGTGCGCGCGACGCTGCGCGAGGCGGATCTCGGCATCAGCGGCTTCGGCCATGATCCGTGGAACCCCCCGGCGCGGTATCTGCACGAGCCCCGGTACGACGCGATGGAGGTGTACCTCGACCGCTTCGGGCCCGAGGGCAGGGCCATGATGTGCTCGTCGGCGTCCGTGCAGGTGTGCCTCGACGCCGGGTACGAGGAACCGGGCCCCCTCGGCTACGAGCGGCGCTGGTGGCTGACGCACCAGCTCGGCGCGGTGCTCCTCGCCGCCTTCGCGCACTCCCCGCTGGCGCGGGGCCGGGTCACCGGCTGGCGTTCGACGCGGCAGTCGCTGTGGGCGGCGATGGACCCCGGCCGTACGACGGCCCCGCAGCTGGACGGCGATCCGCGCGGCGCCTGGGCGCGGCTGGTGCTGGACGCGCCGGTGATGTGCGTCCGGGCCGACGAGGGCCCGTGGGGTGTTCCGGGCGCGATGACGTTCCGGGAGTGGATCCGGTCCGACACCCCGCCGAGCCGTGCCGATCTCGACTACCACCTGACGACGTTGTTCCCGCCGGTACGGCCGCGGGGCCATCTGGAGCTCCGCATGATCGACGCGCAGCCGGGTGAGGACGGCTGGCTCGTGCCGCTCGCCGTGACGACGGCGCTGTTCGAGGACCCGGACGCCACCGAGGTGGCCTATCGGGCGGTCAAGCCCCTTGCCGAGCGGGCCGGTTCGCTGCGGGCGCCACGCAATCCGCTGTGGATCGCGGCCGCCCGTTCGGGCCTGGCCGACCCCGAGCTGCGGGAGGCGGCGGCCGTCTGCTTCGCCGCGGCGGCCGAGGCGCTGCCGCGGCTCGGCGCGGACAGCCGCGTGCGGGACGCCGTCGCGGAGTTCACCGACCGCCATGTGGCCCGGGGCCGCTGTCCCGCCGACGATCTGCTCGACCAGTTGCACGGGAAGGACATCCCCGCATGACCGCGCCCGAGACGCAGGCCCCGACGCACGACGCCGACCCCGACATACTGCGGGAGCGCGCGCTCGAGGCGCTGACCACGGCCCGCGCCCGCACCGCGCTCCTCACCTCCGCCGTCGACGAACGCGACCTCACCGCGCAGCACTCCCCGCTGATGTCCCCGCTGGTGTGGGACCTGGCCCACATCGGCAACCAGGAGGAGCTGTGGCTGTTGCGGAACGTCGCGGGGCGGGAGGCGATGCGCCCCGAGATCGACGGGCTGTACGACGCCTTCGAGCACCCGCGCGCCGAGCGGCCCTCGCTGCCGCTGCTGCCCCCGGAGGAGGCCCGCCGCTATGTCGCCGAGGTGCGCGGCCGGGCCCTGGACGTGCTGGAGGGCACCGATTTCCACGGCACCCGGCTCACCGAGGCGGGCTTCGCCTTCGGCATGATCGCCCAGCACGAACAGCAGCACGACGAGACGATGCTGATCACCCATCAGCTCCGCCGGGGCCCGGCCGCCCTGTCGGCGCCCGACCCCGGGCCGGCGCCGCTGTTCACGGGGCCGACCGAAGTCCTCGTCCCGGGAGGGGAGTTCATGATGGGCACCTCGACCGAGCCCTGGGCGCTGGACAACGAGCGGCCGGCGCACCGGCGGGTCGTGCCGCCGTTCCACATCGACACCACGCCGGTGACGAACGGCGCGTACCAGGCGTTCATCGAGGACGGCGGTTACCAGGACGAACGCTGGTGGACGGCCCGGGGCTGGGACCACATCCGCGCGCACGGCATCGACGCGCCGCTGTTCTGGCGGCGTGACGGCCGGCAGTGGCTGCGGCGGCGCTTCGGCGTCACCGAGGTCGTGCCGCCCGACGAGCCGGTGCTGCACGTGTGCTGGTACGAGGCCGACGCGTACGCCCGCTGGGCGGGGCGGCGGCTGCCCACGGAGGCCGAGTGGGAGAAGGCCGCCCGCCACGACCCGGTCACCGGGCGCTCCACGCGCTACCCGTGGGGCGACGCCGACCCGACGCCCGACCACGCCAACCTGGGCCAGCGCCACCTCCGCCCGGCCCCGGCCGGGAGCTACCCGCAGGGCGCGTCCCCGCTGGGCGTACGGCAGTTGATCGGTGACGTGTGGGAGTGGACGTCGAGCGACTTCCTGCCGTACCCGGGGTTCACGGCGTTCCCGTACAAGGAGTACTCGGAGGTGTTCTTCGGCCCCGAGTACAAGGTGCTGCGCGGTGGTTCGTTCGCCGTGGACCAGGTGGCGTGCCGGGGGACGTTCCGCAACTGGGACTATCCGATCCGGCGGCAGATCTTCAGCGGGTTCCGCACGGCCCGTGACGCGTCCCCGGAGGCCGTCTGATGTGCCGTCACGTGGCCTATCTGGGCCCGGAGGTGCCGCTGGGCGCGGTGCTCAGCGAGCCGGAGCACGGTCTGTTCCGACAGTCGTGGGCGCCGCGCCGGCAGCGGTACGGGACCGTCAACGCCGATGGTTTCGGGGTCGGTTGGTATGCCGAGGGCGACCCGGTGCCGGGCCGCTACCGGCGGGCCGGGCCCATCTGGGGCGACCTGTCCTTCACGGATCTCGCCCGGGTGGTGCGTACGGGGGCGCTGCTCGCCGCCGTACGGGACGCCACGGTGCCGGGGGCGGACCAGGAGGCCGCGGCGGCGCCGTACGCGGGCGGGCCCTGGCTGTTCAGCCACAACGGGGCGGTCGCCGGGTGGCCCGGGTCCCTGGCGCCGCTGGCCGGTGGGCTGCCCGCCGTGGAGCTCCTGTCGATGGAGGCCCGCAACGACTCCGCGTTCGTGTGGGCCCTGGTCCTGAACCGGCTGCGGGCCGGTGACGAGGAGGGGCAGGCGCTGGCCGACACGGTCCTGGAGGTCGCGCGGGCGGCCCCCGGGTCGCGGCTCAACCTGCTGCTCACCAGCGGCGGCACCATCACCGCGACGGCGTGGGGCGACACCCTGTGGTACCTCGCCCGGCCCGGTCGCGGCACCGTCGTGGCGTCGGAGCCGTACGACGACGACCCCCACTGGGTCGAGGTCCCCGACCGCACGCTGCTCACGGCCGACCGCACGGACGTCCTGCTCACCCCGCTCAAGGAACCGGAGGAAGCCGGGCGCCCCGGCACCGACCCAGTCCCCGCACCGCCGAAGGAGTCCCCTGCGTGAGCCCGTTCCACCTCACCCGCACGCTGCCCGAGGACGCCACGGACGCGGCTCTGCGCGCCGACGTCCTGAACGGCCTCACCCGTACACCGAAGACGCTGCCGCCCAAGTGGTTCTACGACGCGCACGGCAGTGAACTGTTCGAGCGCATCACCGAGTTGCCCGAGTACTACCCGACCCGTGCCGAGCGGGAGATCCTCCTCGACCGGGCCGGGGAGATCGCCGCGGCGAGCGGTGCGCGCACGCTCGTCGAGCTGGGTTCCGGCTCGTCCGACAAGACTCGGCATCTGCTGGACGCGATGCCCGGGCTGCACGCGTACGTGCCGGTCGACGTGAGCGAGAGCGCGCTGCGGCAGGCCGGTGAGGCGCTGGTGGCCGAGCGTCCGGGGCTGGAGGTGCACGCCCTCATTGCGGATTTCACCGCCGGGATCCGGCTGCCCGAGATGCCGGGGCCGCGGCTGGTGGCGTTCCTCGGCGGCACGATCGGCAACCTGGTGCCCGAGGAGCGGGCCGCGTTCCTGGACTCCGTCCGGGCCCTGCTGTCGCCCGGCGACGCGCTGCTGCTGGGCACGGACCTCGTCAAGGACGAGGCGGCGCTGGTCGCCGCGTACGACGACGCGGCGGGGGTGACCGCCGCGTTCAACAAGAACGTGCTGTCGGTCATGAACCGTGAGCTGGGAGCGGACTTCGATCCCGGCTCGTTCGCGCATGTCGCCCTGTGGGACGCCGAGCGGGAGTGGATCGAGATGCGGTTGCGGTCGCGGACCGCGCAGACCGTGAAGATCCCCGCCCTGGATCTCGCCGTCGACTTCACGCCCGGCGAGGAGCTGCGGACGGAGGTGTCGGCGAAGTTCCGAAGGGAGGGAGTGACAGCCGAACTGGCCACCGCGGGCCTGCACCTGACCCATTGGTGGACAGACACGAAGACCCGCTTCGCACTGTCCTTGAGCGTGGCGGGGTAGTTCCCGTCCCAGACGTCTCCGTGAGGCTCGTGAAACCCCGTCCTCCGTCGTGAGGGCGGGGTTTCGGGCGCGAGCGGTGGTCAGCTGGGGGTCTCGCCGGTGAACGCGGCCGCCCCAGCTTCACCTCTGCCCAACGGGCGTCCGCTTGGGGATGTATCCCTGCTGGGAAGGCGAATCAACCGAGGTGCCCGTCGGCGAGAAGGACCCCGCCTTGGACCTCGTAGACCTCGGTCGTCGTTTCGTGGTGCAGGAGAGCACTGATGCGCTCGACGGTTGCGCCGTAGGCGGGTGACTTCACGAGCGCTTCGGCACTCTCGTGGTCGGCCCAGAGGGTCACTACCAGGCAGTGTGCGCCGCTGCGCGAGAACACCACACCCTGGAAGCCGTCCTGCTGCTCGAACATGGGTTGTGACACGTCACGTGCGAAGGCGTCGTACCGCAGCTCCTGCCCCGGCAGCACGGTCGCGCGCCACAACCGCACGATCATCTTCACCATCCGGACTCGTGAGCCTCGCCGCCAAGGCAGACGCCGTGCGGCTGTGCCGACACCGACTTGGCCCCCGTCATCACCGCACTCTACGTGAAGGTCGACGACTGGCTGAGCGACGCGCACCGGTGCGACTGCTTCCCAGCCCCGTGCCGTGCCTGCTTCCCGGCGGTGACGCCTCGCGCGTCGGCGCGCCATGCGGCACGGTGGAGGGACGTGTGGCCTCGCCGGCCACGGCCAGAGGTCCCGATTGGAGGAGCCGTATGTCCGACCACGTGTACCGGGTCACCGAGATCGTCGGCAGTTCGGGCGAGAGCGTCGACCACGCCATTCGCAACGGCATCGCCCGCGCCGCCCAGACGCTGCGCAACCTGGACTGGTTCGAGGTGACGCAGGTCAGGGGGCACATCGAGAACGGCGAGATCGCGCACTACCAGGTCGGCCTGAAGGTCGGCTTCCGGCTGGAGGGCACCGAGTAAGGGGGTGTCCGGGCCCCGGGGCCCCCGGGCGTCCCCAGGCACCTCACGCCTTCCGGGCACCCTCAGGTACGGCCCTCTCGCTCCTGCGCCACCTTGAGTTCGGCGGACGCGGCGGCCCAGCGTGCCCGTACGACGGGGAAACCCGCCCGTTCCGCGTCCTCGCAGACCAGTTCGTCGTCGTCCACTAGGACGCGGATCTCTCGGGTCCTGGCCAGCTCCCGGAGGATCTCCAGTTTGGTGCGGCGGGCCGGCCTGCGGTCGTGGTTCCGCCTCATCCAGATCCGCCCCTCGGGCACCCCCTGCGCGGCGAGCCAGTCGACGGTGTCACGGCGGCAGCGCTCGGGGCGCCCGGTCAGATACACGACCTCGCACTCCTCCGCGTACCGGAGCGCCAGTGCGATCCCCTCGGCCAGCGGTGGATCCTGCGGGGCGGCGGCGAAGAACGCGTCCCAGTCGCGCGGTGTGCGCTCCAGGTACCGCTGCCGGTGCGCGGTGTCGGCGAGCGTGTTGTCGAGATCGAATACGGCCAGGGGCCTGCTGTCGTCGGTCACGGGTCCAGCGTAGGCAGAGCGTTACTCGTGTCGTCCGTCGTCGCTTCGCACAAGCAACACGAACCCCTCCCCTAGCTTTAGGTTTCAAACGTTAGCTTGACGGCGAAGTGATCGTGATCGGCGGCGGGTACGGGGGCATCCGCCTGGCCGGGGCAACGGCCGGGTCGTGGCGGGCAAGGCGGTCGCCGTCCACACCGGCGAACGGTACGTGGAGCCGGCCACCGGTGATCGGCTGCCGTACGACGTGGTGGTCATCGCGACCGGCGCCGACTTTCCGGAGCCGGCCCGATTCCTCGTTACGACCACGGAGGCGGCGGCCAAGACATTCAGGGCGCACCAAGAGAACACCGCCGCCGCCGAGATCCGCCCGGCCCGCCGTCCGGGTGACGCTGGCGCACCGGGTCGGCGCTGCTCAGTTCCACCGGCAGCAAAGGCGCCGGGCGGAGAACACTGGCGTGGCTGGAGTCGCACGACGTGGAGTCCGGCGCACTCCGCTGATCGTGCCGTTCGGGCCGGCCGACGGGCTCACGCTGGTCCCCGTGCCGGGTGGCGACACAGCCGTCCTCGGCGGCCGCACCAGCACCCTCGCGAAGGCGAGGATCCTGATGACGCCGTACCTGCGCGAGCAGTTGGGGTACCCCGTGTGACGCGGTAAAGCACCGCGCGGCCCGTCAGGCGGCGGAGTCCAGGACGCTGTCCAGTGCCCGAGCCGCCAGGGCGGGCGCCAGGCGGACCCCGGAGCCGGAACCGCCCACGACGGCGGACAGTCCCGGCATGTCCGGCACCGTGTGCACCAGCGGCAGCCGTCCAGGGGTGTACAGGTCCTGGAAGGCCCGTCCACCGATGACGGCAGCCGCCGCTCGGCTGCTGCGCGCGGCGAGCGCCTGGACTCCCTCCTCGAGGTCGGCGGCATCTGCCTGTCCGTCCAGTGCGTCCGGATCTCCGTCCCAGACGTTCCGGCGGAAACTCACCAGCGCCTGCCCTTCGCAGAGCGGCAGCACGAACAGGTCGTCGTCGACGAAGTACACCAGGGGGTCGTCAGCCCGAACCGGCAGCTGGGCGTGCAGCGCTGACACTCGCTTGCGGCGAGCGCCGGGCACCGCGGCGTCGAAGCCGGGGGCGAGGGGCCGGGGCAGCTCCCACGGGCCGACCGCGACCACCACACGGCGGGCCTGCCACTGGTTCCCGCCCGAGGTCAGCCGGTAGCCGTCCGCGACCCGCTCCACCGACTCGACACGCTGCCCGATCTGCAGGGCGGTGCACCCTTGGCGGACGCCGTTCGTCAACAGGGCCTCGGTCAGTCCGCGGGCAGCCACCACCGCGCCTCTGCCCCGATGAGTCACCGCGCATTCGTCGGCCTTCAACCGCAGGCCGGGCAGCATGCGGCGCATCCGGTCCGTCTCCTGTGCTCCGGTGGGAGTCAGCTCGGCGACGGTCCGCGCACGCAGGTCGTCGAGTCGGGAATGCGCGACGACGTACACCATCTGGAGCGGACGTACGAACAGCCCGGGGGGCGTGTCCCGCAACTCGTCGTACAGGCGGCGGCTCTCCTCCACGAGGGGTCTGTGCTCCGGTGTGGCGGCCAGGGGAAAGTCGGCGCCGGCCGACCACGCGGTGGCTCCCCGTGCCGGGACGTCGCGCTCCAGGACGAGGGTGCGCCAGTGAGGGCGCAGCGCCGCTGCACGGTGCGCGACGAAGGAACCGATGATGCCGCCCCCGACGACGGCCAGGTCCGCGATCACCGCTCCTCCTGCCGCCACCAGAGACTGAACACCTCGAGCGGCCCCTGCGGGCCCGCTGTCGCCTGATGCGGTGTCCAGGGCGGGAAGAACACCGAGTCCCCGGCCCGGAGTTCGACGATGTCGTCGCCCGACCGCACGACTCCTTCACCGGCTCGCACCATCCACAGTTCGGCCACCTCGTGCTGGTCCGGCTCCCCGGTGACTCCGGGCGGGACGGTGAATCGGGCGGTCCGGAACGGCCAGTCGGCCGTCCTGGTGCCGGGAGCCGCGGGCACCTCCTCCACCGCCAGTCCGGAGGGCGCCGGCAAGGGCTCGCCGTACGGAACCCTGAGCGGTCTGTTCATCGCTGCTCCACGAGAGTCGCCATGGGGGTAGGTTCAGGAGTCGGGGAGGTGGGCTCCCAGGCCCAGTCGGTAGTGGCCTGGGCCTGGTCGACGCGGTAGATCTCCCGCGCCGCGATGGAGTTGAGCACCCGTGCACTGCGCCAGGCCGCGAGGCTGAGGTTCGGATCGGCGATGCCGTGGGAGTCTTCGGCGAAGTTCTGCACGTAGAGGCGTAGTCCCGCCGGGCCGTCCCAGTTCAGCGAGTAGTCCTCACCCACCCGCAGCTTGCCGTCCGTGTCCGTGAGACGGTCGCGCAGCGGCTCCAGGAAGTCGGGGAGCGCGCTGCGGTAACCGGTGCAGAAGATCACTGTGTCCACCACACAGCGTTGAGTGGCGCCCCGGTCCTCGTCGTGCAGGGTGACCGCCAGAGCACCGGCCAGTCGGCGCACGTCGATCACACGGCGACAGGGCACCAGATGGTGGGCCAGCCGGCCCTCGCCGGCCATGTCCAGCAGGTACAACTTCCGGTAGATGTTCCGCAGCAGGGACTCGGAGACGCCGTCGCTGGCGAGGCGCTGCCGGGACAGGAGGGTCCGGCGCCGTTCCTCGGGCAGGCCGTGGAAGTGGTCCACGTACGTGGGCATGAACCACTCGTTGCTGAACGGCGAGTCGTCGATCGGCTGGAAGCCCTCCCGGCTCGACACCCAGATCAGTTCGGACGGCAGCTGCCGGTCCTCCGACAGCAGGTGGTTGACGACCTCCGCGCCGCTCTGTCCGGCGCCCACCACCATCACCCGCTGTCCAGCGACCTTCGGACGGACCGTCAGAAGTTCGTCACTGTGCAGGAGTTGAGGGCCCCGCAGAGATGCCACGAAGTCCGGCACGGCCGGTGCCTTGCCCGTCCCGAGTACCAGGGCCCGGGCCTTCAGGCACTCGCCGTCGTCGGACCGCACCTCGAAAGCACCGTCCCCGAGCGTCACCGACCTGACGCGTCGCCTCCAGCGGACGGAGGGCAACTGCTCAGCGACCCAGTGGTAGTACTGCTCGAACTCCCTGCGCGACACGGATGTGCCGTTGGCGATCAGCGAGCGGTACACCCGTCCCTTCTCGACGAGGAAGTTGAGGAACGAGTACCGGCTTGTCGGATCGACCAGCGTCACGAGGTCCTTCATGAAGGACACTTGGAGCTCCGCACCGGGCAGCATGAGCCCCGGATGCCACTGGAAGCGCGGTTTGGCATCCAGGAAGGCCGCGCTGAGGTCCGTGACCGGCTGGGCGAGAGCCGCGAGACTCAGGTTGGAGGGGCCGACTCCGACCCCGATGAAATCGAACCGTTCCATGACCTTCTTCTTTCGCTGAGTTCGGTTTCACCGTGACCGGTCGTCGGGCAGGAAGAGCGGGCACGCCCCGGCGAGGTCGCCGACCGAGGTTCCGGGTTCGTTGTCGCGCGTCCACCTCAGGCCGTTCTCCTCGACCGACCCCGGGCATCCGAGGGCGGTCCACAACTGCTGCGCCATGGCGGGAGCAACCGGGTACAGGCCGGCCGCGAAGGCTGCCGCGGCGGCCAGCTCGGCACGCACGCCGTCCACGAACGCCGCGTGCGGGCCCCCCGTCAGGCCGGCCAGCCGCTCCAGATCCGCCCCTGTGGCGGCGGCGTCACGCGCCAACCGGTCGAGCCGGTCGAGCGCCTCGTCCGGCGCGAACGACTCCGGCCGGTACGCCCGCGCGACGGCTCGCAGCGTTTCGTCGGTACGGTTCCGCAGCCGTTCGGCAGTGGTGGCCGGGCCGGGGGGTGCCGAAGGACCGGGGGTCGACCGGTAGGCGTTGGCGGCCTCGCAGCGCCGGGTCAGGGCGACCAGCCAGCCGTGCCACCGCGTGAGTGCTCCGTCGTGGACGCGCGCCCGAAAGCCCTCCCAGGTGAAGTCGGTCTCCTCGACGGCGGGACGGTCCCAGCTCAGCTGGATCCGCAGGTGGTCCGCGGGCACGCCGGACAACACGTCGAGCAGCCAGACGGCATGCTTGCGGCTGGTGGAGAACTTCAGACCGTCGAGCCGGTAGAACTCGTTGGAGACGAAGTCCGTGGGCAGCGGCACGGCGGGGTCGAAGGCTCGCATGACGGCCGGGAAGAGCAGAGCGTGGAAGTACCCGTTGTCGTACCCGAAGCACTGCACCACCTGTCGGTGGCCGCCCCAGACGCCCGTCGGCTCACCGTCCGCTCCGGCCGCGAGGTAGCCTGCCGCCATCTCGAACCACACGTACACCCGGTGGTCGCCGAACCCGTCGACCGGTACCGGCAGACCCCAGGTCGCGGGATGGGACACCGCTATCTCGGGGAGCCCCTCATGGGCCATGGTGTGGCACAGGGCCGTGAGGTGGCCGTTCATCCGCGTCGTGGCCCAGAACTCGCGCAGCGCTTCCGCGTGCCGCTCCAGGGGAAGGTAGAGCCGTTCGCAGTCCCTCAGTTCGCAGTCGGCGCCACAGATCGTGCAGACGGGGTCGATCAGGTCCGCGCAGTCGTTGGGCCGGCCACACATCTCGCAGGCGTTGCCGCAGGACCGTGCCTTGCAGTGCGGACAGGCACCGGCGACGTACGCCTCGAACGCCCAGCGCTCACATGGCTTGCAGTACGGCAGCGGCCGGACCCGGGCGACGATATCGCCCTGGTCGTACAACTTCCGGAACATCCGCGTGGTGAGCTCGTGGTGCAGCGGGTCGCGGTCCGGCCGGCCGATGACGTCGTACCGCAGGCCCGCGCGTTCCCAGGCGCGGACGATGCGGTCGCCGAACCATCTCGCGGTGGTCGTGGCGGTGCCGCCCTCGCGGACCGCGAGGGCCTCGGTGTAGCTCTGGTTGTCGTCGATCCCGGTCATCGTCAGTACATCGGCGCCTTCGGCGCGCAACTGCCTGGCCATCACATCGGCCGCGAGGTACGGCCCGGACAGGTGGCCGAGGTGCAGGTCGCCGTTGGGCGTGGGCGGGGTCGCGGTGATCAGCCAACTCATGGGGGGCCTTTCCGGAGGTCTTCCTCGGTTCGGTCTGCGGGTGCTTGAGGAACGGTCACCAGCCGTCGGCTGCGGTGTGCCCGCGCGGTTCGGTGTCCGTCAGCGGGCCACCGCAGACCCCGCTCGGCATGGGGGGCAGCGTCAGCCGATTCCCAGGATGAGTTCGGCTTGCCTCTCCGCCTCGGCCACGGATTGCGCGTCGCGGCCGACCACCAGGTAGCGCCACTTGCCGTCCACAGCCCGTGTGTCGGCGGTCAGCAGCACGCGTGCGGCCGAGGACGCGTCGGAGAGCCCGGCGGAGGCGAGCTGAGCCACCGCGGTCGCGAAGTCCTGACTCCCCGTGCCCGGCCGGACGTCCGCGCGCCAGTGCACCGGGGAGTCCCCCGGCCGCATCCGCCGGGCGAGCTCCTCCAGATAGGTGCCGCCCGTGCGTCGGACATTGGCCTCGGTGACGACGTATCCACCCTCGTGGACACCGCAGTCCACGTCGAAGATCCCACGGTAACCGTGGCTGTGCAGCCAGCCGCCGATGGCCTCCGCGGCCCGCATCAGGTCCTTGTGGAAGGGGCCTTCCTCTGCCGGAGTCACCATCCCCGTCCAGGCGTTGTTCACCGTCCGCTGGTCGCAGCTGTAGAAGTACGCCGGCCCGGCGTCGTCGATGTTCATCTCGATACTGGGTGTCGCGGTGAAAGGCAGGAACTCCTCGTACACCCAGCCGCCGTCGCGTTCCCCCTGTCCCGCGAGGGCATCGGTGAGCTGCTCCTCCGGCGCCTTGGACCCGTCGGCCCGGATCACCACGTTGCCGAACCCGTTGGACGACCGGTTGTTCTTGATGATCGCGGCGGGCCGGGTGGTCAGGAATTCCTTGACGCGGGCGACCAGTTCGGCCGGTGACTGGGCATGGCCCCCGTCGGCCACGGGCAGTCCGAGGCCGGCGGCGGTCTCACGGAATCCGCGCTTGGTGTTGATCAGCCGCAGTGCGTCGAGCATGGCGTCGTCGGGGAGCTTTGTGTACGGCAGCACCCGGACACCTGTCCGTCGGCCGAACTCCAGGACCGGACCGTCGGCGACGAAGGGCTGCAGCTCCGGGCGGGAGGCCAGGAGGTCCTCGGCCCCGAGGTCGCGTACGACGTCCAGGGCGTGGACGCCGCGCACCTCCTCGGGGGCCACGATGTCGACCTGTGAGGTGTCCAGCCCGATGACGCTCTCCACGTACTCCCGGAACTGCGGGGTGCACGGGGCGAGCATGACCACGCAGTCGCCCGGCTCGGCCTGCCACAGCTTTCGGGGGGTCACCGCCGCCATGGCCCGCCGATAGGCGGCCGTGGGGTGCTCGGCCATGATGTCGCTGACGATGTTGGCCAGGATCGTCCGACTGGGCCGCTCGACCATGTCAGTTCGCCTTCCGTCGGGCCGTGAACACCGTGTGTCCCGCGTACATCCACACCACGTCCACCTCCACGAACCCCGCCTCGCGCAGCCAGTCCAGGTGCTCGGCGACCGAGGAGGGTTTGTCGACCGGGTCCGGTCCCGGGAGCCGGTAGTAGTTCCACTCGGACTTGTCGAACGCGACCGCCGCCTCGTCCCCGCCGAACTGCTCCAGGGAGCCTTGGCGCACGGCCTGTTCCCAGTGGTCGCCCGCCAGTGTGCGGGCGGCCGCGCCGGTGGGTTCGACGAGGTCCGCCATCACGAACGCACCGCCCGGGGCGAGCATCGCGTGGATGTCCCTGTACAGGGTGCGCTTGCCCGCCCCGTCGAGGTGGTGGACCGCCAGAGAGGTCACCACCGCGCCGTACGTGGAGCCCTCCCGCCAGGCGTGGTCCTCGATGGCCGCCTGTCGCCCGGTGTACCGGCCGGCGAAGGGCGCCAGGCGCTCCGCGGCCCGGTCCAGCATCTCCCGCGAGCCGTCGAGCAGGGTGACCCGGCCCTCGGGGTTGCGCCGGAGGTACTCCTCGGAGATCCGTCCCTCTCCGCAGCAGATGTCCAGCACGTGGGGGACGGGGATACCGGAGAGGAGGTCGCACACGGCCGTCGTCTGCTCGCGGCGGCGCGGGACGAAGACATCGCCGTATCTGGTGAACACCTCCGTGTCCGAGAGGTCCCAGGTCTCTGTCAGTTCGGTCATGCTGTCCGCCTGTTCTTTGAGGGATCTGCCATCAGGTGGTGTGATGGGGCAGACCGAGGTCGCATTTCGATTACAGTCTGAAATGACTGCGTCTCGTTAAAGCGCGAATGGAGCGGGTTCGGCGTCGGATACCGGCCGGGGCGGATAGTCGTGGCGGCAGCCCCACGGATCGCGCACCCGGTACGTGTGATTTCCGTTGTCTTCCAGGTACGACGGCCCGATGGGGACCTTTCCGTGCCCACCCGGTATGTCGAGCACATAAGTGGGCTGGCAAGTGCCCGACAGCCGCCCTCGCAGCCGCCCCATCAGTTCCTGGCCCTGCTGAATGCTCGTCCTGAAGTGGTGGGTGCCCGGGGCCAGGTCACCATGGTGCAGGTAGTACGGCTTGACTCGATTGGCGACGAGCGTCCGGAACAGGTCTTCCAGTGCCGCCGGCGTGTCGTTGACCCCCTTGAGCAGCACGGTCTGGCTCAGCAGCGGGATACCGGCCGAGCTGAGCCGTCGGAGTGCGGTGCGGGCGGCGTCCCCCAGCTCCTGGACGTGGTTGGTGTGGACCACCACCCATACGGGCGTCTCGGTGCCGAGCACCTCGATCAGAGCGTCGGTCACCCGGTCGGGGTCGACCACCGGTACTCGGGTGTGGAACCGTATGACCTTGACGTGCTCGATCGCGTCCAGCGCCGTCATGATCGGCTCCAGCCTTGCGGGCGAGATCATCAGAGGGTCGCCTCCGGTGAGAATGACCTCCCACACGTCCGGCTGCGAGCGGATGTAGTCCAGCGCCTGTGCCATCTCGTCGGCGGACAACATGCCCTCGCCCGGGCCCACCACCTCCCGGCGGAAGCAGAACCGGCAGTAGACGGGGCACAGGTGCATCGGCTTGAGCAGCAGGCGGTCCGGGTATCGATGCGTGATGCCCTTCACGGGGGTGAACGGGTCGTCGCCGATCGGATCGGCGCGCTCCTCGGGGAAATTGACGAGTTCGTCCGCGGTGGGGACGAATTGCCGTGCGACCGGGTCGTCGGGCGTTTCCATCCGTTCCCGTATGGCCGGGGTGATGCTCACCGCATAACGCTTGGCGACGCTACGGATCTCGGGCAGTTCTTCCTCGGTGATGAGCTTCTGTTCGTAAAGCGATTCCGGCGTGCGAATCGCACGGGAGCGGCGTGGCATCGAATACCGCCTGTCGGGGTTGGTCGGTAGGGTGTTCCGTTTGTTCGCTGTCCGCCCGGTGATGCGAGCGAGTAATTCAGTCCCGCGGCGACGTAGGGACTCGGGAGATCTGTTCGGCCGACGGGGCCCGCTCACAGACCGCGCTCACCAGTCGACGCCCGAGTTCGTACTGCTCCTCGGGGTGTTCTTCCGGACGCCGGGTGACGGTGGTGGCCACCGCCAGGTCGTACTCGGGGTTGTACGCCATCACCACGCCCCAGAATCCGGCGTGGCCCCACCAGGCGCCCGGCCCGAGCGGCAGCCTGAAGATCCCCATGCCGCCGGTCTCCGCGCCTTGGGCCCGCACCGTCCGGAGCATGGCGGCCAGAGTCCCGGGGTGCTGGAAGACCTTTCCGCCGAACAGGGCGCGGACGAAGCACGCCAGGTCGCGCATGGTGGAGACCAGTCCGCCGGCGCCCCACAGATCGCAGGACGGATCGACCGAGAGCAGGTCGGTGTCATACACGTACTGGTGCGCTCTTTCGGCCGCCGCGGGCGGCGTGGGTTCCAGGGATTCCAGGTGCACCGACTCCAGGCCGAGCCGTTCGAAGTCGAGCAGCGTGCGGTAGGCGGTGGCGAGCGAATCGCCGGTCACACGCTCCAGGATGTCGCCGAGGATGCTGTATCCCGTGTCGCTGTAGTGGTATCGCGCACCCGGAGCGGCCACCGGCCTGCCGTGGCGCATCGCCCAGCGGATCTGTTCCAAGCGGGTCCAGCGATGGGCCGGCCGGGCGAATGCCTCGCGGTCGTAGTCGGCGTCGGCGCCGAAGTCGTAGAGCCCGGCGGTGTGTTGAAGAAGGCGACGGACCGTCATGTCGTCGGTCCGATAGCCACCCTCGCGGAGAGCGTCGAGAATCGCCCCGGACGTCAGCGGAGCGATCGGGTCGTCCAGGCCCAGCCGGTTCGACTCGACCAGCCGCAGGACCGCCGCAGCGGTGAAGGTCTTCGTGATCGAGGCCACTCGTACGGCCGCCGTGGGCCGGAGCGGCCGACCATGCGCGAGATCGGCCACGCCCGAAGCTCCGGACCAGTCGAGTCCCGGACCGCTCAGCGCCGCGAGGGCCCCGGGCTGATCGTGGGCTTCGGCCAGGAACTCATCGGTGACCGAGGCAAGAAGCGCAGGCGACGATGAGCGCGGGAACCGCCGACCGGAGAACGTGGTCACCGCTGATCCGCCGACGGCACGCACCGACCGCCCAGATCAGCGCGGACACCGGCACCCTTGGCGTCGCCTCCGCCAGGGAGGAGCGGAAGGACGGGAAGGAGACCTGGGATCACGTTGCCCTCCGTGTGAGACCCGCGTGGATCGGAGTTCGCCGCCGGTGAAGCGACACGGAGGAGTCTGCGGATGCGGCTTGTGCCGTGCTTAAGTGCGCCGACTCAAGCGCGATCAACGGTCCGCGTGGGCGAGGAAGTCGTCGACCATCCGGTGGAAGAGGCCGGCGAGCCGGCAAAGTTCGCCGGACGACCAGTCCGCGAGGGCCATCTGCATACCGCGTACACCGGCCTCGGGCACGCTCGATGGCCTGCTGACCGGCAGGGGTGAGTTCGATGCGCTGGGCGCGGCGGTCGTCCGGGTCGGGCACGCGGCTGACGTAACCGGACTTCTCGAGCTGCTGGAGCAGGCGGGTGACGTGCGATGCCTCGACGCCCAGCCTGTTGGCCTGCTCCCCCGGGCGCGACGGTTGGGAGTCGGCGATCTGCCGCAGGAGCGCCACGGCGGCACGGTCCAGCGGGACCCCGGCGAGGCTCATCAGACGCTCATGCGCCCGGGCCCGGGTGCTCAGGTAGGTGATGCGAGTGAGGGATCGCTCGATCTCGACCACTTCCGGGGAAGCGGGGTCGAGGGACGGCGGCGACGGGGACATGCACCCATTTCGACATATCGTTGCCCAACTCAAGTAAATCCGTGCACGACCACATGGGTCGGGCCGTACTGCGGGGCTGGGCCGGTTCACATGGCACAGCCGCGCTTGGGTACGCGGAGCGCATGACTGAAGGCAGGACACCAGACCCCCAGGACAGGGCCGAGCAGGCGGAGGCGGCCGAGGAGGCACGCGCCGCCGCTCGTCCCTTCAGCTATCCGTACGCGGAGCGGCGCGCGGGCGTGCGCGCCACCCGGCACATCAGCCGGGAGCAGGCCGACGCCGACAGCGTCCCCGGCGTACCGGGCGGCTACGGCAGCACCGGCGGCGGTCAGGCCGGCGGTCGCGGCACACCCCGTCCGGGTGATGACACGGCCGACGAGTCCGGCGTGACCGACGTCGTCGCGGGACGTGAGCCGCAGGCCGATCGGGGAGGTGAGGAGCGGTAGGTACCACGAAGACGGTCGCGGGGCGGACGCGGGGGCCGGCGGGGCCCCCGGTGATCTCCGCCGGGCCGCGACGACGATACTGGCAGGCGCACATGCCCCTGCTCCCCGATGGACTCATGCCTGCCTCCCCCACAGCTCGTCCCATGACGCCTCCCACGGTGTGGCCGGCGCGCGGCCGCCACGTAGGACCCGACGCGGAGGACGTCGTCCGCCACACCCTGCGCCGACTCAAGGACAGCCGGGTCATCGACGACTTCCTGGAACTGCCCGAACCGCCCGCCACCGAGGGCGCTTCCCCCGAGACGGTCTTCCAGGCCCGCTGGCGGGTCTGCGGCGACGTGACGGTGCGCGCCCGCCTGAGCCTCGCGCCGGAGCTGGGCGCCGGGCGGGAGTGGACGATCGTCGCGGAGGCGGAGGAGCCGTGGGACCCGGCGTGGCCCTCTCCCGTCACCCGGTTCTGGCCTGAGTACGGCGACTGGGACCACGACGCCGCCACCGGTCTGTCGCCGACCAGGATCAACGCCCTGCCCGAGGACGACAAGGAGGCCCGCCGCCTGCTCAGGGACGCCGGGCACGCCGGGTGGTGCGTGCACGTCGTCGTCCATGAGGCGATGACCACCGACGAGCGGGGCCGGCTGCCCCTGGCCCGGTGGCTGCCGCCGGGCCTGCGTCACCGGGTGGTGGAGCACCGTGCCGCCCCGCACCAGCTGCGCGTCGTGAACTGGGCGCTGCGGGAGTTCGACGTGGAGGTCCCGCGCGGCGGCGCCGTGGTGCTGCCCGGCGACGCTGAGCCCGAGGGGTACGGCGCCGGGGAGTTCGCGGTGCGCGCGGTGTTCCTGGACGGTTCGGAGCCGGCCGACCTCGTCGCGGCGGTGACGCGGTTCGCGGCACTGCCCCGGCCCCTGCCGGACGGCGCCGACGACGCCCTCACCGCGCTGCGGGAGAACTGGCAGCTGCTCACCCTGGAGGAGGAACTCGTCCGGGAGCGGAAGCTGGTGGCGATGTACGCCGAGGCGCTGGAGGCCATGACCCAGTCCCGTGACCTGTACCGGGAGGCAGCCGAACGGGCGCACGAGGCGCTCGCCGTGTACCGCGAGTCGGCCGGGGCCGTCGCCCCCGCCGAGCAGCAGCCGTCCGCGACGCAGTCGACGTCCCCCTTCCAGCAGTTGACCCGCACACTGGAACGCCTGAAGGGCGGCCCCAGAACCTGGCGCCCCTCCCCCGGCCCCGCGTCCCAGGCCGGCGCCGACGAGACGGAGACCTCCGCCGGGACGAGGACGACGGAGACTTAGGCACGCCGATCGGACAGCACGCCCGCAGGCGGTCGGGCGGGCATGTGCCCGCCGACCAGGCGGCAGTCCGGCGGGGAAGACCGTGCGTCCCCGCCGGACTGCCGTGACTGCGGGGATCGCCGGTCTCGCGGAGCGGCTGGACGCGGTCGACGGCGCCCCGAACTCGGCTTGCTCAGGTGTGGAATCCAGGCATCGACAGGTACTTGAGCTGCTGGTACTCGTGGAGGCCCTCGGGTCCGCCCTCACGGCCCAGACCGGACTGCTTGATCCCACCGAAGGGTGCCGCGACCTCCGAGACCAGGCCCCGGTTGATGCCGACCATTCCGGCCTGCAGCCGGGCGGCGACCCGCCGGGCGCGGTCGACGTGGGACGTCATCACATAGGACGCGAGGCCGTGCTCGGTGTCGTTGGCCACGGCGATGGCCTCGGCCTCGGTCGAGAAGCGGTGGAGGGCGGCGACGGGGCCGAAGACCTCCTCGTGCATGATCGCGGCGTCGGCGGGGACGTGGTCCAGCACGGTCGGCGCCGCGTAATGGCCCGACCCGTCAGGGATGTCCGCCTCCGCGACGACGACCGCGCCACGGGCCACGGCGTCCTCGACGAGATGGCGGACCTTGTCCACCGCGCGGTGGTCGGCCAGCGGGCCGAGGTCGACGCCCTCCTGCTCCGGGGCACCCACCCGGAGGGCGGCGATCCGTTCGCCCAACGCCGCGGCGAACGCGTCGGCGATTCCCTCCTGGACGAGGAACCGGTTGGCGCCGACACAGGACTGGCCGCCCAGCCGCATCTTCGCGATCATCGCTTCCCGGACCGCGAGGTCGAGATCGGCGTCGTCGAAGACCAGGAACGGCGCGTTGCCGCCCAGCTCCATCGAAGTGCGCAGCACCCGCGCACCACTCTGCTGCAACAGCAGCCTGCCGACCGCCGTGGACCCGGTGAACGACAGCTTGCGCAGCCGTGTATCGGACAGCAGCGCCGTGGTGACCGCTGCCGCGTCACTGCTCGTGATCACGGTCAGCACACCGGGTGGCGCGCCGGCCTCACGCGCCAACTCACCCAGCACCAGGGAGGACAGCGGGGAGAGCGCGGCCGGCTTCAGCACCGCGGTGCAGCCGGCGGCCAGGGCCGCGGCGGCCTTGCGGGCGGCCATGGCCAGGGGCACGTTCCAAGGAGTGATGAGCAGGCAGGGCCCGACCGGTTCGGCGACGGTGACGATGTGACTCCTCCCGTCCGGGGAAGGGGTGCTGCGCCCGTGCGGACGGACCGCCTCCTCCGCGTACCAGCGGAAATAGGCTGCGGCGTAGTCGACCTCGCCCCGGGCTTCGGTGATCGTCTTGCCCATCTCCAGAGTGATGGTCCGGGCCAGACGCTCACGGTGTTCGATCAGGCTGTCGGTGAGCCGGTGCAGGACGGTCGCACGGTCCCGTGGGCTGGTGCGGGCCCACTGGTCGGCAGCCGCGGCCGCCGCGTCCAGCGCGTTCACCGCGTCCTGCGGGCCGCAGTCGGCGACGGTGGCTATGACTTCCTCGGTGGCGGGGTTGCGCACCTCGAAGGTGCGGCCACCGGTGGCGGGTCGCCAGTCGTGCGCGAGGAAACCACGAGGGACGGATTCCAGGACGGCCGACTCCTGTGAGGGAGCGGTGAGCATGTCAGTCATCGCAAGGCCCTTTCGATGTTCGTACCGGCCGGATGGAGCGCCGAGGCAGCGTGAGCGGTGGCGGTGTTCATACGGCTTCACCTCCGGGGTTGGCGACGCCGACGGTGTTCTCCACGGAGAGGAGGGAGTCTTGTCGTCCGGAGCCGAGCCAGCGGACCAGG
>NZ_JBVIBK010000033.1:0-84769 GCF_055573455.1 Streptomyces sp. NPDC030183 | reverse complement strand
TACACGGGTCAGGGCCCGGCACGCCGAGAGCACGCACCTGACGCCGCGGGGCCGCCCTCCGGGCGACGGCGGGAATTTGACGACAGGGCCTAGGGCCGCCGGTCGCGAGGAGCCGCGCACACAGCGGACCGGGCGGTCCCTCAGGGGGCAGGGACCGCCCGGTCCGGTTCATCGTGCCGGCGACGCCGGGATCACCGCACGGGGGTGAAGTCCCGCGCGCCGATGAACTCCGGCCGCCGTACGGGAGCCGCGAACGGCTCGACCGCCGCGTTCTCCACGCTGTTGAAGACGATGAAGACGTTGCTGCGCGGGAACGGCGTGATGTTGTCGCCGGAGCCGTGCATGGCGTTGCAGTCGAACCAGGTCGCCGAACCGGCCTTGCCCGTGAACAGCTTGATGCCGTACTCGGAGGCCATCGCCGTCAGCGCCTCGTCCGACGGGGTGCCCGCGTCCTGCATCTGCAGCGACTTCTTGTAGTTGTCCTTCGGGGTGGCGCCCGCGCAGCCGAGGAACGTCCGGTGCGACCCCGGCATGATCATCAGGCCGCCGTTGGTGTCGTAGTTCTCGGTCAGCGCGATCGAGACGGACACGGTCCGCATGTTCGGCAGCCCGTCCTCGGCGTGCCAGGTCTCGAAGTCGGAGTGCCAGTAGAACCCGGACGCGCCGAAGCCCGGCTTCACATTGATCCGCGACTGGTGCACGTACACGTCGGAGCCGAGGATCTGCCGGGCCCGGCCGACGACCCGTTCGTCCCGCACGAGGCGCGCGAACACCTCACTGATGCGGTGCACCTCGAAGACGGAGCGGATCTCCTTCGACTTCGGCTCGACGATGGAGCGTTCGTCGGCGCGGATCGCCGGATCGGTGACGAGCCGCTCCAACTCCTGCCGGTAGACGGCGACCTCGTCCGGGGTGATCAGCTCCTCGACGGCGAGGAAGCCGTCACGCTCGTACGTCTGGAGCTCGGTGAGGGAGATCGGGCCGGGGGTGCCGGGGGCGCCCCAGACGACCGGGTCCTGGCGCGGGACCGACACCTCGGTGGCGCCGCGGCTGGGGTAGAGGTCGGGCACGCTGGTGGCAGTGTTCATCGTGGTGGTCGTGGTCATGGTGATGTCACACCTCCTCGGGCTCGGTGAGCAGCGGGTAGACGCCGTTCTCGTCGTGGTCCTCCCGTCCGGTCACGGGCGGGTTGAACACGCAGATGCAGCGGAAGTCCTCTTTGATCCGCATCGTGTGCCGCTCGTGGCCGTCGAGGAGGTACATGGTCCCGGGCGTGATCGTGTACGTCCGCCCGGTCTCGTTGTCGGTCAGTTCGGCCTCGCCCTCGACGCACACCACGGCCTCGATGTGGTTCGCGTACCACATCGACGTCTCCGTGCCCGCGTAGAGGATCGTCTCGTGCAGCGAGAAGCCGACCTTCTCCTTGGCGAGGACGATGCGCTTGCTCTCCCACGTGCCGGACGCGGCTTTGACGTGCCGGTCGGTGCCTTCCAGATCCTTGAAAGAACGGACGATCACGGTGGTTCCATGCCTCCTTGTGGGTGTTCCTCAGATGGTCGTCAGACGGTTTCCCGCACGGCGCGGGCGAGGACGCGCAGACCCTCGTCCAGCTCGTCCGGGGTGATGGTGAGGGCCGGCAGCAGCTTGACGACCTCGCTCTCCGGGCCGGACGTCTCGATCAGCAGCCCGAGTTCGAAGGCCCGCTTGGCGACGCGGCCCGCGCGGGCCTTCTCGTGGAACTCCAGACCCCACACCAGCCCGCGGCCCCGGTACTCCTTCACATCGGCGAGGTTCTCCTCGGTGATGGAGATCAGCGCCTGCTCGACCTGCTCACCGCGCGTCCGGGTCTGCTTCTCCATGACCGAGCCGTCGGACCAGTACGCCTCCAGGGCGGCGGTCGCGGTGACGAAGGCGGGGTTGTTGCCGCGGAAGGTGCCGTTGTGCTCGCCGGGCTCCCAGATGTCCAGTTCGGGCTTGAACAGGCACAGCGACATCGGCAGCCCGTAGCCGCTGATGGACTTGGAGACGGTGACGATGTCGGGGGTGATGCCCGCCTCCTCGAACGAGAAGAAGGCCCCCGTACGGCCGCAGCCCATCTGGATGTCGTCGACGATCAGCAGCATGTCCTGGCGCTCGCACAGCTCGGCGAGCGCGCGCAGCCACTCCGGGCGGGCGACGTTGATGCCGCCCTCGCCCTGGACCGTCTCCACGATCACGGCGGCGGGCTTGTTCAGCCCGGACCCCTGGTCCTCCAGGATCCGCTCGAACCACAGGAAGTCGGGGATCTGGCCCTCGAAGTAGTTGTCGAACGGCATCGGCGTCCCGTGCACCAGCGGGATGCCCGCGCCGGCCCGCTTGAAGGCGTTGCCGGTCACGGCGAGGGAGCCCAGGGACATGCCGTGGAAGGCGTTGGTGAACGACACGATGGCCTCGCGTCCCTTCACCTTCCGCGCCAGTTTCAGCGCGGACTCCACGGCGTTGGTGCCGGTCGGGCCCGGGAACATGACCTTGTACGGCAGGTCGCGGGGCCGCAGCACCAGGTTCTGGAAGGACTCCAGGAACGCCCGCTTGGCGCTCGTCGACATGTCGAGCCCGTGCGTGACGCCGTCCCGTTCCAGATAGTCGATCAGGGCGCGTTTGAGCACCGGGTTGTTGTGGCCGTAGTTGAGCGAACCGGCTCCGGCGAAGAAGTCCAGGTAGCTGTGGCCGTCCTCGTCGCGCATCCGGCTGCCCTGCGCGGTGTCGAACACGGTGGGCCAGCCGCGGCAGTAGCTGCGCACCTCGGACTCCAGGGTCTCGAAGACGCTCAGGTCGGGCTGGGTGATGGTCACGGCGAATCGCTCCTCGATGCGTGGGGGGGTGCGGGGTGGGGGGAGAAGGGGGGCGGCCCGGGGGAGGCCGGCGGCGCTCAGGGGGACAGCGGGCCGATCCGGTGCAGCACCTCGGGCTCGTGCGGGCCGTCCGGGAAGTCGCCCGCCTCGAACAACACAGTGCGCTCCACGGTCGCGCCGTGGCGTTCGGCGAACGCGGCGAACAGCCGTTCCGAGGCGGTGTTGCCCGGGGTGATGGTGGTCTCGACCGCGGTCAGCGCGTGCTGTCGCGCGACCCGGGCGGTCAGTCCGTCCAGCAGCGCCCCCGCGAGCCCGCGCCCGCGGTGCGCCTCGTCGACGGCGACCTGCCACACGAGGAGGGTGTCCGGCCGGTCCGGCCGCACGTACCCGGTCACGAACCCGACCGGTTCCCCCGTCTCGTCACGCGCCACCACCGAGGTGTCGGCGAAGTCCCGGCACCACAGCAGATAGCTGTACGAGGAGTTCAGGTCGAGGGTTCCGGAGTCCCCGGCGATACGCCACAGTGCGCTGCCGTCCGCCACGTCCGGGCGGTCGATCCGAATCCCCTCGGCGATTTCCGATGGCGATTCCAGGTGTGGGATGTGCAGGTCTGCTTGTGCGGCAGTCATACGGCTTGAATTTACCCAGCGAAATGTGGAATTGCATCGCCGCCCGGGGTTACGGATGGCCGGTCCATGTGTTATCACGCGGGCGTGAGCGGGCGCGTGACAGCTCGCTGACCTGTGTGGTTTTGCCCGGAAATACCCGCGCAAAAAGGATGCGCTGTGGAGTCCGTCACATGTACGTAACCCTCACGGGACCTGCCCGAATCACGCCCCTTGTTGTTCGCGAAACCTTTGCGTTTAGGAAAGGTCGAAGCGGGCATAAGAATACGGGGTCCTACCCAGGGAATTGTAGGACCCTTTCCACTGGAAAAGCGATCCCCTTTTGCGCCGGTTCGGCGGTTCCGGCGTTTTCCCCGCTCCGGGGAACCGTCTCGTGGCCGGTTTTCCGCCGACACCGCCGCGCGGGCCCGCGCAGGGGGGTGGGGGTATGCGGTTCCGGCCAGGTCGAGGCCCTGGAGGAGAACGGGTGGGCACGCGGTCGCCTGGGCCGACCCGCCTCGACAGGGCCGCCGCCCTGACGCGGGCGCCCGCTCGCGGCGACGGCGCCGACCTCGGCGCAACGCTCGCCGGGGCGGGGCGGGGCGGGGCGGGGCGGGGCGGGGCGGGGCGGGGCGGGGCGGGGCGGCGCGGGTGGATCGGCGTGGGTGGCCGCTGCGGTCACGAGGGCTCGGCGAAGCGGCCGGACTGGCCGTGCCCGCCGCCACGGCGGCGCCTTTCTTGCCCGGCTGCGCGAACTCCTCGCCCCTCGCGAGACCTCTGAGCGCTGCCACCCCCCGACGGCCGCCCCGGCCCGCTCTCCCCGGCGGCCGCCCGTGACGGCGCCCGCGGGCGGCCTACTCCCCCCAAGCCTCCGCCGCCGCCCTCCGCCCCGCCTCCAAGTCCACCCGTACGCCGAACTCTCCGAGCGCCGCCCCCAGGCCGGCGAGGCTCGCGTGCACCGCCCCCGGGGTCGCGTCGGGGCCGTAGTGGTTGACGCGGACCATCTCGTGGGCGAGGGCGCCGCCGCCCGCGGCCAGCGGCAGCGCCGGGTCCGCGGTGAGGGCCTTGGCGACCAGCTCGGACGCGTCGACACCGCCCGGCACCCGGAGGGTCGTGGCGACCGGGGCCGCGTCTCGCGCTTCGCGCACGTACGGCTCCAGGCCCCCGCCGAGCGCGAGCGCCCCCGCACGGGTGGCCGCGGCGGCCGAGGCGTGGCGGGCCATCACCGTGTCCAGGCCCTCCGACTCGACGCGCTCCAGGCACGCCTCCAGCGCGAGCATCTCCAACTGGGCCGGGGCGTGCAGCAGGGCACGCCGACCGCCGTCGATCCAGCGCTCCTTCCAGTCGAGGAGTGACAGGTACGAGCGGCGCGGCGCCCGGGGGTTCGCGGCCATCCGGGCCCACGCCCGCTCGCTCACCGAGATCGCGGAGACCCCGGCCGGACCACCCATCGCCTTCTGCGCCCCGATGACGCACAGGTCGACACCCCACGCGTCCGGCAGTACCGGCTCGGCGCCGACGGAGGCGACCGCGTCCAGATAGAAGAGCGCACCGTGCTCACGGACGACCTCACCGATCTCCGCGACGGGATTCGTGTTCCCGGTCGCCGCCTCCGCGTGCACCAGGGAGACGAAGTCGATGGCCGGGTGCTCGGCGAGGACCTCCCGGATCCGCTCCGCCGTGACCGCCGCGTGGAAGGGCACGGACAGGTCGACGACGGTCGCCCCGCAGTCCCGCAGCCAGTCGCCGAAGGTCTGCCCGTACGGGCCGGTGATCACGTTCAGCGCGGTCGTCCCGGGCCCGGCGGCCCCGCGGATCGCCCCCTCCAGCGGCAGCAGCGCCTCGCCCTGGGTGATCACCACGTCCTGCTCCGTGGAGAGCAGCCGTGCCACCCGGTCCTCGATCGACGCGAAACGCGCCGCGGTCAGCGGGGCCAGATCCAGAAACGGGTGCGTCACAGGGTGCTCTCTTCGCTCACTGGGGTAGGTGGTGTCCAGGGTGGGCCGACACATGCCGACGTACGTCGAGCGTAATCGGCGCGTCCGGCCGCACCGTTCGACGATCCCCGCCCCCGGAAACCGACCCCATCTGCCGCCCCGCACCGATGACTTCCGAGGCCAAACGGCCCAGTGACCATCGGATTGGTTTGAGCAAGTCAAACATCTCCTTATAATCGGATGCCTACGTTCCCTACAGGAGGTCTCCCCGTGAACTCGGTCCTCGCACGCCGGACCCGCATCCTGGCCGCCACCACCGCCGCGGCCGGACTGCTGCTCGTGGCCGGTTGCGCCTCGACCGACGACGGCGGCAGTGGCGGCACCAAGACGGCCGCCGGCGGGGTCGAACTGGTCAAGGCGGGCCAGTTGACCACCTGCACCCACCTCCCTTACCCGCCCTTCCAGTCGGAGATCGACGGCAAGGTGCAGGGCTTCGACGTCGCGCTGATCGACCTCGTCGCCGAGGACCTGGATGTGAAGCAGGAGATCCTCGACACCCCGTTCGAGAACTTCAAGACGGGCGCGTTCCTGAACTCCGGCGAGTGCGACCTCGCCGCCGCCGGTATGACGATCACCGACGAGCGCAAGAAGAACGTCGACTTCTCCGACCCGTACTTCGACGCCACCCAGGCCGTCCTCGCCGACAAGGGCGCCGGTATCGGCTCCTTCGCGGACCTCAAGGGCAAGAAGGTCGGCGCCCAGGCGCAGACCACGGGCGAGGACTACGCCAAGAGCCAGGGCCTCGACCCCGTCTCCTTCGAGTCCTCCGACGCCGTCCTCAACGGCCTGCGCACCGGCCAGGTCGACGCCGTCGTCATCGACTACCCGGTCGTCCAGGGCTGGCTGAAGGACAAGGCCAACGCCGCCGCCTTCGAGGTCGCGGACAACATCAACACCGGTGAGCAGTACGGCTTCACGGTCCGCAAGGGCAACACCAAGCTCCTCGCCGCGATCAACAAGGCGCTCTCCGAGGTCCGCGCCGACGGGACGTACCGCGAGCTGTACGAGAAGTGGATCGGGCCGTACGACGAGAGCGCCGCCTCCGCCTCCCCGTCGGCGTCCGCCTCCTGACCCCATGACCGACACCGAGGTACCGGTCCAGCCCCGGAGGAAGGGCCTGACCCGGCGGCAGAAACGCAGTCTGTCGCGCGGCGCGCAGTACGCCGTCTTCGTCGCCGCCGTGATCGCCTTCGCGGTCTCGGCGGACTGGAGCCGGCTGAAGAACCAGTTCGCGCAGGCGGACATCGCCGAGCAGATGTTCCCGGACGTCATCACGATGGCGCTGAAGAACACCGTGCTCTACACCCTGTCCGGCTTCGCCGTCGGCCTGGTGCTCGGCATGCTGATCGCCCTGATGAGGCTGTCGTCGGTGGGCCCCTACCGCTGGTTCGCCGGTGTGTACATCGAGATCTTCCGCGGGCTGCCCGCCCTGCTGATCTTCATCTTCATCGGGGTCGCCGTCCCGCTGGCCTTCCCGGGCACGGAGATCATCGGCGGCACCTACGGCAAGGTCGCCCTGGCGCTGGGCCTGGTCGCGGCGGCGTACATGGCGGAGACGATCCGCGCGGGCATCCAGGCCGTCCCCAAGGGGCAGATGGAAGCGGCCCGTTCGCTGGGGTTCTCGCCCGCCCGCGCGATGGTCTCGATCATCATCCCGCAGGCGTTCCGGATCATCCTCCCGCCGCTCACCAACGAACTCGTCCTCCTCTTCAAGGACTCCTCGCTGGTGCTGTTCCTCGGGGTCACCCTGGAGGAGCGGGAACTGTCCAAGTACGGCAGGGACCTGGCCAGCACCACCGCCAACTCCACCCCGATCCTCGTCGCGGGCCTGTGCTACCTGCTGGTGACGATCCCGCTCGGCTTCGTCGTGCGCCGTATGGAGGCGAAGGCCCAGGAGGCCGTGAAATGACCGTGAAGACGCTCGGCGGACACCCCGAGATCCAGGTCCGCGGACTGCGCAAGTCGTTCGGCGACAACGAGGTCCTCAAGGGCATCGACCTGGAGATCGGCCGCGGCGAGGTCGTCTGCGTCATCGGCCCCTCCGGCTCCGGCAAGTCGACCCTGCTGCGCTGTGTGAACCTCCTCGAAGAGCCCACCGAGGGCCAGGTCTTCGTCGGCGGCACCGAACTGACCGACCCCGACGTCGACATCGACGCCGTACGCCGCCGCATCGGCATGGTCTTCCAGCAGTTCAACCTCTTCCCCCACCTCACGGTCACCGAGAACCTCACGCTCCCCCAGCGCCGGGTCCTCAGGCGGGACAAGGCGGAGGCGGCGCGGGTGGCCGCCGAGAACCTGGAGCGGGTCGGTCTCGCCGAGAAGGCGGACGCCTACCCCTCCTCCCTCTCCGGCGGCCAGCAGCAGCGCGTGGCGATCGCCCGCTCGCTGTCGATGGGCCCCGAGGTGATGCTCTTCGACGAGCCGACGTCGGCGTTGGACCCGGAGCTGGTGGGCGACGTCCTGGCGGTGATGCGCAGGCTCGCCCAGGAGGGCATGACGATGATGGTCGTCACCCATGAGATGACCTTCGCCCGCGAGGTCGCCGACCGGGTCGTCTTCATGGACGGCGGTGTCGTCGTCGAGGACGGCGCCCCCGCCCGCGTCATCGGCGACCCCCGGCACGAACGCACCCGCCACTTCCTGTCCCGCCTCCTCGACCCCGCGATGGCGGAGGTGGAGGAGGAGACATCGGACCAGGTGGGCGGAAAGGACTGAAAAGGACATACGCGCTTCTGTCGCCCGGAGCGCTCCACCGGTCATCATGCGGGGCATGACGACTCTCGACGACGCGGGCGGCCCGGGCGCCGGTCCGCGACCGGCCCCGCTGCCGGAGGACTGGGAACGCTGTCTGGCCGTGGCGGCGCACCCCGACGACATCGAGTACGGGACGGCGTCCGCCGTGGCCCGCTGGACGGCGGCGGGCAAACAGGTCACGTATCTGCTCGCCACACGCGGCGAGGCCGGCATCGACGGACTCCACCCGGACGAGGCGGGCCCGCTGCGCGAGGCCGAGGAACGGGCCGGGGCACGCGAGGTGGGCGTGGACGTGGTCGAGTTCCTCGACCACCGCGACGGCACGATCGAGTACGGGCCCGCGCTGCGCCGTGACATCGTGCGGGCGATCCGGCGGCACCGGCCGGAGGTGGTGGTGACCGGGGCGTACACCGTGCGGATGGTCGCCGGGGTGGTGAACCAGGCGGACCACCGGGTCGTGGGGCTCGCCGCGCTCGACGCGGCACGCGACGCGGGCAACCGGTGGATCTTCCCGGAGCTGGCCCACGAGGGACTGGAACCCTGGGGCGGGGTCCGCTTCGTGGCCTTCGCCGGGGCCGAGCACCCGACCCACGGGGTGGAGGTCACCGGCGAACCGCTGGAGCGGGGCATCGCCTCCCTGGCCGCGCACGCCGAGTACACCAAGGGCCTGGGCGCCCAGGGCTTCGAGCCCCGCGCCTTCCTGACCTGGGCGGCCCACCAGGGCGGCCGGGCCCTCGGCGTCGAGGCGGCGGTCCTCTTCGACGTCCACGCCCTTGGCTTCGAGGGGCCGCCGCCGTGGGAGGAGCGGTGACGCCTGCGCGCGTCCGGGGTGCGGATCGGTAGACGGGTGCGGGTGGTTCGTGGTTTCTCGCGCAGTTCCCCGCGCGCCCCTGAAAAGCGGCCGGGGCTGCGCCCCGTGCTTTTCACCATGAAGGGCGGGCCGCAGGCCCTACCCTTCAGGGGCGCGGGGAACTGCGCGAGAAGCCCCCACGCACCCGCACCCCCCGACGGCGAGCAGCCCCTGACTAGGGTGCGGGGTATGAACGAACGTGCTGTGCTGCGGGTGAAGGGGCGGGTCCTAGTCGGGCCCGACGACGTCCGGGACGAACTGTGGGTCGTGGACGGCCGGGTCTCCTACGACCGTCCCGCCGCCGCGCGGGACGTGCGCACCGTGGAGGGGTGGGCGCTGCCCGGTCTGGTCGACGCCCACTGCCACGTCGGCCTCGGCGCGCACGGTCCGGTCGACGCCGGCACCGCGGAGAAGCAGGCCCTGACCGACCGCGACGCAGGCACGCTCCTGATCCGCGACGCCGGTTCCCCGTCCGACACCCGATGGGTCGACGACCGCGACGACCTCCCGAAGATCATCCGCGCGGGCCGCCACATCGCCCGGACCCGCCGCTACATCCGCGGCTACGCCCATGAGATCGAACCGGACGACCTCGTCGCGTACGTCGCCCGGGAGGCCCGGCGCGGTGACGGCTGGGTGAAACTGGTCGGCGACTGGATCGACCGCGAGGCGGGCGACCTGGCGGCGTGCTGGCCGCGCGACGCCGTCGAGGCGGCGATCGCCGAGGCCCACCGCCTGGGCGCCCGCGTCACGGCCCACTGCTTCGCCGAGTCCTCCCTGCGCGACCTCGTCGAGGCGGGCATCGACTGCGTCGAGCACGCCACGGGCCTCACGGCGGATCTGATCCCGCTGTTCGCCTCCCGCGGCGTCGCGATCGTCCCGACCCTGGTCAACATCGCCACGTTCCCGAAGCTGGCCGAGGGCGGCGAGGCCCGGTTCCCCGTCTGGTCCGCCCACATGAGGCGCCTGCACGAACGCCGCTACGACACCGTCCGCGACGCCTACGACGCAGGGATCCCCGTCTACGTCGGCACCGACGCCGGCGGCAGCCTCCCGCACGGCCTGGTCGCGGACGAGGTGGCCGAACTCGTCAAGGCCGGCATCCCGCCGCTCCGCGCCCTCGCCGCGACCACCTGGGACGCCCGGGCCTGGCTCGGCCGCCCCGGCCTGGAGGAGGGCGCCCCGGCGGACCTGGTCGTCTACGCCGAGGACCCCCGCGACGACGTCCGCGTCCTGGCGGCGCCCCTGCGGGTCGTGGTGAACGGCACGATCACCGCCTGACACCGCCCCCGCTTCCCGCCGGCGGACCGTCGGGCCCCTCCGCTCAACGGTCCGCCAGCGTCATCGCCTGGTCCAGCGCCTGGAGGAAGCCGTTGACCGTCGTACGGTCACGGACCGCCAGCCGCAGCCACTCCTCGCCCAGCCCGGGGAAGGTGTCACCACGGCGCACCGCGAACCCCAGGTTCCGCAGATGGCGGCGCACGGCCGGCGCGCGCTCCAGACGGATCAGGACGAACGGGCCCTCGGCGGGCTCGGCGACGGTCAGTCCGTCGGGGGCGAACTCCCGGAGCCCCGCCACCAGATGGGCCCGGTCGGCGGCGATGCGTTCGGCCGCGTCGGCCGCCTCCGCCAGCGCCCGGTCGGACACGCACGCCTCGGCCGCCGCGAGCGCCGGCGTCGACACCGGCCACAGCGGCTGCGCCCGCTCCAGCTCCTCGATCGTCTCCGGGGCGGCGAGGACGTAGCCGATCCGCAGTCCGGCCAGGCCCCAGGTCTTGGTGAGGCTGCGCAGCACCACCAGACCGGGTATGTCCGTGCGCCCGGCCAGCGCCTCCCGCTCGCCCGGCACCGCGTCCATGAACGCCTCGTCCACCACCAGCGTCCGCCCGGGCCGGGCCAGCCGCGCGATCACCGCGGCCGGGTGCAGCACGGACGTCGGGTTGGTGGGGTTGCCGACGACGACCAGGTCCGCGTCCTCGGGCACGGCCGCCGGATCGAGACGGAAGCCGTCCGAGGCCCGCAGCAGCACCCGGTCCACGCGGTGCCCCGCGTCCCGCAGCGCCGCCTCCGGCTCGGTGAACTGCGGGTGCACCACGACCGGTTGACGGGCCTTCAGAGCCCGCGCCAGCAGGACGAACGCCTCGGCGGCGCCCGCCGTGAGCAGGACCCGCTCGGCGGGCAGCCCGTGCCGGGCCGCCACCGCCGCCCGGGCGGCCCGCCCGTCGGGATAGGCGGCCAGCCCGGTCAGCGACCCGGCTATCCGCTCCCGCAGCCAGGCGGGCGGCGTCCCGGCCCGCACGTTCACCGCGAGATCGGTGAGCCCGGCCCCGTCGTCCCGCACCTCGGCGTCACCGTGGTGCCGGAGGTCGGGCCCCGCGTGCCGTTCAGTGTGCATGCGAGTGCGTGTGTCCCCCGTGATGGTGGTGGCCGTGGTGGTGCCCGTCGTCGTCCGGGTGGAAGTGCGGCTGCTGCGGCATCCCCACCTTGTCCTCGAAACCGGGCAGCGCGATCCGGTAGACGCAGGAGTCGCAGTTCATGCGCAGATCGCCCTCCAGCGCCTCCCGGTAGCGCTCCATCACCAGGTCGAGCAACTCCGGTTCCGGACCGATGACATCGGCCGACCGTACCTCGACCTCCGGGTGCGCGGCAGCCCAGCCCTCGGTCTGCTGCCGCACCCGGTCCGGCAGGATGCCGGTGAACAGGAAGTACGGCAGCACCACGATCCGCCGGGCGCCGAGCCGCACGCACCGGTCGAGACCGCTCGGCACGTCCGGCGCCGCCAGCGACACGAACGCCGTCTCCACGCCCGCGTAGCCGCGCCCCTCCCACAGCAGCCGGGCCGCCTTGAACACCTCGGCGTTGGCGTCCGGGTCGGTCGACCCGCGCCCCACCAGCAGCACGGTGACGTCGGCACGGTCCTCCGGGATGCGGCCCGCGCCGCCGAGGGCCTCGTCCAGCCGCCGCTCCAGCACGCTCAGCAGCGCCGGGTGCGGGCCGAGCGGACGGCCGTAGGTGTACGAGATCCCCGGGTGCCGCTCCTTCTCGCGGGCCAGCGCCGCCGGGATGTCGCCCTTGGCGTGCCCGGCGGACACCAGCATCAGCGGGACGGCCGCGAACCGCCGTACACCCCGCTCCACCAGCTCGGCCACGGCCTCGCCCAGCGGCGGCGGGGACAGCTCGATGAAGCCGCCCGCGACGGGCAGTTCGGGGTGGCGGCGCCCCAGTTCCCGTACGAAGTCGCGGAACGCCTCGGCTCCCGCATCGTCCCGGGTGCCATGACCGGCGATGAGCAGGGCGGGCGGCGGGGTGGTCACGATGTCTCCTCGGAGTCTGGAACGGGGTGGTACTGCGGGGCGACGGGCGCCGGCCCGGGCGGGTGGACGGGGTGGTTCACTCGGCGCCCTCCGGGTTCTCCTGCCAGCGGTAGCCGCGGGGCGTCACCATGCGGCCCGCGATCTCACGGGTCGCCGTGTTGCCCACGGTCACCACGGTCATCATGTCGACCGTCGCCGGGTCGAGCGCGGCCAGGGTCGTCAACCGGTGCGACCCGTCCGGCCGCGAGGCGTTCCGTACGACACCGACGGGCGTGGTCGGCTCACGGTGCCCGGCCAGGATGGCGAGGGCCTTCGGCAGCTGCCAGTCGCGGCCCCGGCTGCGCGGGTTGTAGAACGTCACGACGATGTCGGCCTCGGCCGCCGCCCGCACCCGCCGCTCGATGACCTCCCACGGCGTGTGCAGGTCCGACAGGCTGATCGACACATGGTCGTGCCCGAGCGGCGCCCCGAGGATCGCGGCGGCGGCGAGCGCGGCGGTGACGCCGGGCACACCGATCACGTCGATGTCGTCGGACGCCTCGGCGAGCGCGGGGGAGGCCATGGCGTACACCCCGGCGTCCCCGCTGCCGATCAGCGCCACGGCCTGCCCCTTGCGGGCCTCGGCGACCGCGGTCCGCGCCCGTTCCTCCTCCGCGCCGAGCCCGGACTCAAGGACGCGGGTGCCGGGGCGGAGCAGGTCACGGATCTGGTCGACGTACTGGTCCAGCCCGACGAGCACCGAGGCCCGCCGCAGTTCGGCCTCGGCACGCGGCGTCAGCAGGTCCCGGGCGCCCGGCCCGAGCCCGACCACCGCGAGCCGGCCCCGCGCCGGCCGCCGTACGACGGCACAGGTCGCCATCGCGGGGCTCCCGTCCGCCCGCCGCGACTTCCGCTTGGGCACGAGGAGTTCACCCCCGCCGACGAGCGCGGCGGCCTCCGCGACGGAGGGAGTGCCCACGGCGGCGAGGGGCGCGTCCGACGGGTTGGGCACCTCGACCCGGGCCAACTCCTCGGCGGAGTGGGTGACCAGCGGCACACCGAGACGTGCGGCGGCCTCGACGAGGCCGGGTTCGCCGGCCTTGGCGTCGACGGTGGCGAGCTGGGCGAGGGACCGCGGGGAGAGACCGGCGTCGCGCAGGGCGCCCTCGATCAGCCCCAGCACCTCGTCGGCGGGGGCGCCCCGGGACGCTCCGACGCCCACCACGAGGGAGGGCGGACGGAGGATCACCCGCACCTCACCGGTGCCCTCGCGCCGGGCGGCGTCGAGCGCCTCGGCCGCGTCGCCGGGCCGGTCCGCCTCCGGTGTCTCGGCGCGGCCCGGCCCGGCGGTGTCCGGCAGCCGGTCGGTGACGACGATCCGGTGCCGGGCGGGCGCGGCGTCCGCCGCCGGGCGCCGCACGTTCGGCGGCAGCGCGGGCAGCGGATGGCCCACCTCCAGGTCCAGCTCCACGGCCTCCCCGTCGAGCAGCGCCCGGGAGACCCCGGCCACATCGCCCTCGACGGGCATCCCGAGCGTGTCCAGGCCGGGCACCCCCACCGCGTCGGTCGCGGTCGTCACGACCGGCTCGGCGCCGAGCACCTGGCCCACCTCGACGGCGAGCGCGTTGGCACCCCCGGCGTGCCCGCCGACCAGCGACACGGCGAACCGCCCGCCCTCGTCGACGCACACCACACCCGGATCGGTGCCCTTGTCCTCCAGCAGCGGCGCGATCAGCCGCACCACCGCCCCGGTGGCGAGGAAGCACACCACCTGCTCGCACTCACCGAACGCGCGCCGCACGGTGTCCCGTACGGGCCCCTCGTACACACGGGTCCGTTCGGGCCACGCCGAGGCGAGCCGCTGGGCGGCAACGGCCCCCGCGGCGGTCGCCGAGATCAGGCCGATCACCGGTCAACTCCTTCACTGTGCGCCGGGGGCCTCACGCCCCACAGCAGGAAAACGGGATTGGTCGCCGCGAGCCGGGTCACGTCCCCCGGCAGCGGCGCGAGCCGGGACGCCTGCAGCAGGACGCCGTCGCAGCTCAACCCGGCCGCGACCAGCGCCTCGCGGGCCGCGGGGACCCGGTCGAGCGCGGCCATCGCGACCACCACGGTCCGCCGGGCGCGCCGTGCGCACGCGGTGACGATCGCGGGCAGTTCGCGCCCCCCGCCGCCGACGAACACGGCGTCGGGGTCGTCGGGCAGCCCGGCCAGCGCGTCCGGCGCGGCCCCGTGCACCACGTGCACGTCGACGCCGTGCGCGGCGGCGTTGGCACGGACCCGCGCGACCCCGTCCGCCGTGCGCTCGACCGCGGTGACGGCCGCGCCGAGCCGTGCGCACTCCACGGCCACCGAACCGGAGCCGGCGCCGACGTCCCAGACCAGGTCGCCGAGCCGGGGCCCGAGCCGGGCGAGCGCCAAGGCCCGCACCTCGGACTTGGTGATCATCGAGTCGCGGTGCGCGAACTCGCTCTCGTCCAGCGCCCACCGCTCGGGAGCGGCCGGCGCCCCGGCGACGGTGCGCACGGCGGACACGGCGTGCGCCTCGTCCAGGCACAGCACGACGCTGACCTCGGCGCCCCAGTCGCGCGCGGCGGCCTGGGCCGGTGTCACCCGCTCCAGCCGCTCACGCTCCGGGTCGCCCAGCGCGGACGCCACCACGAGCGTCCGCCTGCTGTCCAACAGCCCCGCCCCCAGCTCGGCGGGCCCGCAGCCGGGCCCCGTCAGGACCGCCGTCTTGGGCCGGGCCCGGCACACGTTCAGCGCGGTCCGCAGCGCCCGCCCGTGGGCGCTCACCACGACCGCGTCGTCCCAGGACACCCCCAGCCGGGCGAACGCGGTCGCCACCGACGACACTCCCGGCCGTACGTCCAGCTCACCGGCGCCGAAGCGTTCGGCGAGCGCCCGCACGATCCCGAAGAACCCCGGGTCGCCGGAGGCCAGGACGACGACCCGCCGGTCCCGGTACTCCTCGATCACCCGGAGGGCGGGCGCCAGCGGCCCGAGGACGACCCGCTCGGCGGTCGCCGGGAGCGGGGCCGCCGCCAGGTGCCGGCGTCCGCCCACGACGAGCTCCGCCCCGGCCAGAACGGCCTCGGCGTCCGCGGGGAGGGGCGCCCCCGTGCCCGTACCGATGACGGTGATCACGGCGTGCCGCCCCGGCCGCGCGCCTCCCGCAGCGCCTTGCGCGCCTCGGGGTCGGCCTTGCGGTACCCGTGGAAGTGGCCGGGGTGGTACAGGTGCGAGCGGGTGCCCTGCGCGTCGAGGGCCGGGCCGACGAGGAACAGGGTGTGCTTCCAGAGCTTGTGCTCCTTGACGGTCTCCTCCAGCGTCTCGATCGTGCACCGCACGACCAGCTCCTCGGGCCAGGTCGCCTGGTAGGCGATGACCACCGGGGTCGCGGTCGGATAGCCGCCCTCCAGCAGCTCCCGCACCAACTGCCCGCTGCGCGCGGCCGACAGGAAGATCGCCATCGTCGTGCCGTGCCGTGCGAACTCCCGGACCTCCTCACCGGGCGGCATGGGCGTCTTGCCCCCGCCGAGCCGGGTCAGGATCACGGACTGCGCGACCTCCGGGATCGTCAACTCCCGCTGGGCGAGCGCGGCGACGGCGGAGAACGACGACACACCGGGGACGACCTCGGTCTCGATCCCCAGGGCACGGCACCGGTCGAGCTGCTCCTGCGTACCGCCCCACAGCGCCGGGTCACCGGAGTGGATCCGGGCGACCCGCAGCCCCTCGGTGAGGGCCCGCTCGTACACGGCGACGACGTCCTCCAGGGACATGGTGGCCGAGTCGAGGATCTCCGCCTCCGCGCGGGCGTGGTCCAGCACGTCGGCCTGCACCAGGCTGGCCGCCCAGATCACGACGTCCGCCTCCGCGATCGCCCGGGCGGCCCGGAACGTCAGCAGATCGGCGGCCCCGGGTCCGGCCCCGACGAAGGTCACCTTGCCGGTGGGGGCATCGGCCATGGAAGTCATCGTTCCTCTCTCAAAGCGGGTACGGCGCGCGAAGGCGCTGCGGGGCGGTGCCCCTTCGGGTCGGGTCCCAGGGGAGCGGCGCCCACCGCGGCGGTGCCCGCCGGAGCGGTGCCGGACCCCGGAACCCGGGCGCGGTCTCGGGGTGCCGCGCGGAAGAGGCCCGGCTCTTCCGGTAGCAAGGACCCATGGCGGTGTTCGTGGCGCTCGGCGCGTTCCTCATGACGCTCATCGGCGGCTGGACGGCACAGCGCGTCACGGACCGCCGCCACCTGGTACTGGGCCTGGCCGGCGGTCTGATGCTGGGCGTGGTCGGCCTCGACCTGCTGCCGGAGGCCCTGGAGGCCGCCGGCAACGAGCTCTTCGGCGTACCGGCGGCGCTGCTGCTGTTCGTCGCCGGTTTCCTCCTGGCGCACCTGGTGGAACGCCTGCTGGCGGCCCGTCAGGCGGCGCACGGCGCCGAGGAGCACGACGGGCGCACCCCGCAGGTCGGTCTCACCGCGGCCGCGGCGATGGTCGGTCACAGCGCCATGGACGGCGTCGCCATCGGCGCGGCCTTCCAGGTCGGCGAGGGCATGGGCCTCGCCGTGGCGCTCGCGGTGATCGCCCACGACTTCGCGGACGGCTTCAACACGTACACGCTGACCAGCGTGTACGGCAACGCCCGCCGCCGGGCGGTGACGATGCTCGTCGCGGACGCGGCCGCGCCCGTCCTGGGCGCAGCCTCCACGCTCCTGTTCACCATCCCGGAGGGCCCGCTCGGCTGCTACCTCGGCTTCTTCGGCGGCGCGCTGCTGTACCTGGCGGCCGCCGAGATCCTCCCGGAGGCCCACCACGCGCACCCGGCGCGCTCCACGCTGCTGTGCACGATCGCCGGTGCGGCGTTCATCTGGCTGGTGGTGGGCGTGGCCGAGTGAGAGGCCGTACCCGAGGGCTCCGCTCACAGCTTGCCGCCGCGTCCGCCGTCGCGCGGGGCGGGCGCGATCAGCGTGGACAGGTACGGCAGGGGGCCGCCGTCGAGCGCGTCGGCGGCCTGGATGGACTCCTCGGGAAGGCCCAGCGCGGACCCCCACACGGCGTCCTGGAGCCGCCCGGTCTCCCGCAGCGCCTCGACGACGGCCTGCGCCTGCCGCCCGAACTTGTACGCCACCACGGTCCCGGGCCCGTCGAGGGCCTCCCTCAGCACGGCCGCCCCCGCGGTCACGGGCACCAGCGTGAGCGGCTCCGTCCCCTCCGTCAGCACGGCACCGGAGCGGGCGGCGAGGTCCTGCATCGCGGTGATCCCGGGCACCGTCTCGACGACCGTCCCCGGCACCAGCTCGCCGATGGTGTGGGCGAGATAGGTGAACGTCGAGTACACGTTGGGGTCGCCGATGGTGGCGAACGCGACGGCGGAGTGCGTCTTCAGCAGCTCGGCGACCCGCTCACCGGCGGCGTCCCAGGCGGCCTCGCGGCGCCCCCGGTCGGTCCGCTCGTTGAGCGCGAACACCACCCGGACGATCTTCTCGGCGCCCACGTAGTGCAGCACGGTCGCCTCGGCGCGCCCCATCTCCCCGGTGTCCATGACGGGCACGACGACGACGTCGGCGTCCCGCAGCACGCCCACGCCCTTGACGGTCACCAGCTCCGGGTCACCGGGGCCGACGCCCACTCCGATCAGCCTGCTGCTCATGACGTCCGGCACCTCTCCACGAACCGACGGGCGACACCGGGCTCGGACGCCCAGTGCGTGTGCAGATAGCTCGCGTGCACACCGCGCTCCACAAAACCTTCCACCCGCCGCACGGGACCGCGGATCCCCCACGCGGGAGAGGCACCGGCCCCCGGCTCGACGACCGTCCGATGGAACTCGTGCCCCCGCATCCGCGTCCCCGCGGGCGCCAGCGAGCTGTCGCTCACCGCGACGGCGTCCCGGTACCCGAGCGTCAGCCGCGCGTCCATCCGGGCCGTGGCGTCGAGCACCCCGCACATGGGCCGCCCGTCCAGCTCCCGGCACAGATACAGCAGCCCCGCGCACTCGGCCGCCACGGGCGCCCCGCCGAGCGCCAGTGCGGCCACGTCCTTGCGCAACGCCTCGTTGGCGGACAGCTCGGCGCCGTACACCTCCGGGAACCCGCCCCCGACGACCAGCCCCCGAGTCCCCTCGGGCAACCGCTCGTCCCGCAACGGATCGAACGTCACGACCTCGGCCCCGGCGGCGGCCAGCAACTCGGCATGCTCGGCATAGGAAAAGGTGAACGCGGGCCCACCGGCGACAGCGACGACCGGCGCCGAGACTTCCGACGCGGTCCTCGTCCTCTCCGGCGTCCGGCTCCCTGACACCGGCCCTGGTATGTCCAGCCCGTCCGGCGTTCGTGGACGAGACCGTTCAGGCCGACGGCGGGGGTCCGGGGGCGCAGCCCCCGGCGAGGGGACGGGGAGGGGCGGCGGGGGCGAGGAAGCCAGCGCCGCAGCCGCATCCCAGACCGCACCCGGCAGCACCCCGGCACTGTGCGCCAGGGCCACCAAGCCCTCCAGGTCACACCCGGCGGCCACCTGCGCCCCCATCGCCGTCACGGCCTCCAGCGCCGCCGAACGCCGCTCGGCGACCGGCACCAGCCCCAGATGGCGGGACGGCGTGTCCACCTGAGCAACCCGCCGCAGCACACCCAGCACCGGCACCCCGGCCGAGTCGAGCGCCTCACGCAGCAGTTCCTCGTGCCGGTCGGACGCGACCTTGTTGAGGATCACGCCCCCGACCCGCACCTCGGGGTCCCAGGAAGCGAACCCGTGCACCAGCGCCGCCACCGACCGCGACTGCGACGACGCGTCGACGACCAGCACCACCGGCGCCCGCAGCAACTTGGCCACATGCGCCGTGGACGCCAACTCGCCCTCGCCCGCCGCCCCGTCGTACATCCCCATCACGCCCTCGACGACGGCGAGGTCGCACCCGCGCGCCCCATGGGCGAACAGCGGCGCGATCAGCTCCGGCCCGCACAGATACGCGTCGAGGTTGCGCCCCACCCGCCCGCTCGCGAGCGCGTGGTAGCCGGGGTCGATGTAGTCCGGCCCCACCTTGTGCGGGGACACGGCGAGCCCCCGCGCGGTGAGCGCGGCCATCAACCCCGTGGCGACGGTGGTCTTCCCGCTGCCCGAGGAGGGCGCGGCGACGACCAGCCGGGGGACGGACGAGGAGAAGTTCACGAGGGCCTCACCACTCGATGCCCCGCTGGCCCTTCTGGCCCGCGTCCATGGGGTGCTTGACCTTCGACATGTCCGTCACGAGGTCCGCGAAGTCGACCAGCTTCTCCGGCGCGTTCCGCCCGGTGATGACGACATGCTGGGTCCCCGGCCGGTTCCGCAGCACGTCGATGACCTCGTCGGTGTCGACCCACCCCCAGTGCAGGGGGTACGCGAACTCGTCGAGCACGTACAGCTTGTACGTCTCGGCCGCCAGGTCCCGCTTGACCTGCTCCCAGCCCTCGCGGGCCTTCTCCTCGTTGTCCATCTGCGCGTCGCGCTGGACCCAGGACCAGCCCTCGCCCATCTTGTGCCAGTCGACGGAGCCGCCCTCACCGCTGGCGCCCAGCACCCGCAGCGCGTTCTCCTCGCCGACCTTCCACTTCGCCGACTTGACGAACTGGAACACCCCGATCGGCCAGCCCTGGTTCCAGGCCCGCAGCGCCAGCCCGAACGCGGCGGTCGACTTGCCCTTCCCGATGCCGGTGTGCACGACCACGAGCGGCCGGTTGCGCCGCTGCCGTGTCGTCAGCCCGTCGTCCGGCACCACACTCGGCTGTCCCTGCGGCATTACGCGGCCCTCCTCGACGTCCCCTGCACATCCCTGACCAGCCCGGCGATGGAGTCCGCGCGCAGCTCGTCCAGCGTCACGGCCGTACCGCCCAGCTCACCCGCGAGCTGACCGGCCAGCCCCAGCCGCACCGGCCCCGACTCGCAGTCCACCACCACGGAGGCGACGCCCTCGGCCGCGAACAGCCGGGCCGCCCGCCCCGCCAGCGCCACCGGCTCGGGCCCACCCGTCGCCCGCCCGTCGGTCACCACGACGACCAGCGCGCGCCGCGCCGGATCCCGCAGCCGCTCCACCCGCAGCACCTCGTGGGCCCGCAGCAACCCGGCGGCGAGCGGTGTGCGCCCGCCCGTGGGCAGCGACTCCAGCCGGGCCGCGGCGGCGTCCACCGACGACGTCGGAGGCAGCGCCACCTCCGCCGCCGACCCCCGGAACGTCACGAGCCCCACCTTGTCCCGCCGCTGGTACGCGTCCAGCAGCAGCGACAGCACGGCGCCCTTCACGGCGCTCATCCGCTGCCGCGCCGCCATCGACCCGGAGGCGTCGACGACGAACAGCACGAGGTTCCCCTCACGCCCCTCCCGCGTCGCCTGCCGCAGATCGTCACGCCGTACGACGAGCCCCGGCCCGGACCGCCCCCGCGCCCGCTGGTGCGGCGCGGCCGCCTGCACGGTCGCCGCCAGATGCAGCTTGGTCAGCGTGCCGCGCGGTCGGCGCGCCCCGGTGGTGCGCCCGTGCTCGGTCCGGGCCCGCGAACGCCGCCCGGCGGCGCCCTCACCCAGCCCCGGCACGCTCAGCACCTTCGTACGGAACGGCTCGGCGGCCCGGACGGCGGACTGCTCGCCCGCACCCGCGCCGGAGGGCTGCGGTTCCCCGCCCTCCCCGGCCTCCGGCCGCGCACCGGTGTCCCCGCCCCGCGGCCCCTCCGGGTCCGCCGACGGCGGCTGCCCGCCACCGCCGGGCCCGTCCGGACCGGGGTCGGGATCAGGATCGGGATCGGGATCGGGGTCCTCGTCCTCGGGCGACCCGCCGAACTCCTCCAGCGTCTCGTCGAGCTTGTCCTCGTCCAGGCCCGGCGCGTCGAACGGATTGCGGCGCCGCCGGTGCGGCAGCGCGAGCAGCGCCGCCTGCCGTACGTCCTCCGCCAGCACATCGGTCCGCCCGGCCCACGCGGCCAGCGCGGTCGCCGTCCGGGCCATGACGATGTCGGCCCGCATGCCGTCCACCTCGAAGGCCGCGCAGGTGGCCGCGATCTGCCGCAGCGCCCCGTCGCCCAGCCGCACCGACGGCAGCAACTCCCGCGCCGCGACGATCCGTTGCCGTACCGCCGCCTCCTCGTCCGCCCATCGCGCCGCGAAGCCGGCCGGGTCGTCGTCGTAGGCGAGCCGCCGCCGGACGACCTCCACCCGCTGGTCGGGCTCCCGCGAGGCGGCCACCTCGACGGTCAGCCCGAACCGGTCGAGGAGCTGCGGCCGCAGCTCGCCCTCCTCCGGGTTCATGGTCCCGACGAGCAGGAAACGCGCCGCGTGCCGGACGGAGACACCCTCGCGCTCCACGTACGAGGCACCCATCGCCGCCGCGTCCAGCAGCAGGTCGACGAGGTGGTCGTGGAGGAGGTTGACCTCGTCGACGTACAGGATTCCGCGGTGCGCGTCGGCCAGCAGGCCGGGCTCGAACGCCTTCACGCCCTCCGCGAGCGCCCGCTCGATGTCGAGGGCGCCCACGAGCCGGTCCTCGGAGGCACCGACGGGCAGCTCGACCATCCGGGACGGACGGGTGGTGCCCGGCCCCGGCTCGTGCGGCCCGTCCGGGCACGCTGGATCCGGCTTCGCGGGGTCGCACGAGAAACGGCACCCGGCGACGACGTCCACCTCCGGCAGCAGCGCCGACAGCGCCCGCACGGCGGTGCTCTTCGCGGTGCCCTTCTCGCCGCGCACCAGCACCCCGCCGACCGCCGGGGACACGGCGTTCAGCAGCAGCGCGAGCCGCAGGTCGTCCTGACCGACGACGGCCGTGAACGGAAACGGAACACTCACTTGTCCTCGCCCTCCAGGTCGCCTTCGAGCTCCAGGTAGGTGGCCCGCAGCCGTTCCAGCGTGTCGGCGTCCGGCTCGGCCCACAGGCCGCGGTCGGCGGCCTCCAGCAGCCGCTCGGTGATGCCGCGCAGCGCCCACGGGTTGGACTTCTTCATGAAGTCCCGGTTCTCCGCGTCGAAGACGTACTCGGCGCTGAGCTTCTCGTACATCCAGTCGTCGACCACGCCCGCCGTGGCGTCGTAGCCGAAGAGGTAGTCGACGGTCGCCGCCATCTCGAAGGCGCCCTTGTAGCCGTGGCGCCGCATGGCCGCCATCCAGCGCGGGTTGACCACACGGGCGCGGAACACCCGGTGCGTCTCCTCGCCGAGCGTGCGTGTCTTGACCTGGTCCGGTGTCGCCGAGTCGCCGACGTACGCCTCGGGGCTCGCGCCCGTCAGATGCCGCACCATGGCGACCATGCCGCCGTGGTACTGGAAGTAGTCGTCGGCGTCGACGAGGTCGTGCTCGCGGGTGTCGACGTTCTTCGCCGCCACCGCGATCCGCTTGAACGCGGTCTCCATGTCCCCGCGCGCCGCCCGCCCGTCGAGGCCGCGCCCGTACGCGTAGCCGCCCCAGACGGCGTACACCTCTGCGAGGTCGGCGTCGGAGCGCCAGTTGCGGGCGTCGATCAGCGGCAGCAGCCCGGCGCCGTACGCGCCCGGCTTGGAGCCGAAGACCCGGGCCGTGGCCCGCCGCCGGTCACCGTGCTCGGCGGTGTCCTCGTCGGCGTGCGCCTTCACGAAGTTCTGGTCGGCGGGCTCGTCCAGCTCGGCCACGGCCCGCACCGCGTCGTCGATCAGTCCGACGACGTGCGGGAACGCGTCCCGGAAGAACCCGGAGATGCGCACCGTGACGTCGATGCGCGGCCGGCCCAGCTCCGCGAGCGGCACGACCTCGAACCCGGTGACGCGGCGCGACGCGTCGTCCCACACCGGACGGCAACCCAGCAGCGCCAGGATCTCGGCGATGTCGTCGCCCTGGGTGCGCATCGCGGACGTGCCCCACACCGTCAGCCCGACGGACTTCGGGTACTCCCCGGTGTCGGCCAGGTACCGCTGCACCAGCGAGTCGGCGAGCGACTGCCCGACCTCCCAGCTCAGCCGGGACGGGATGGCCTTGGGGTCGACGGAGTAGAAGTTGCGGCCCGTCGGCAGGACGTTGACCAGGCCGCGCGTCGGCGAGCCGGACGGACCCGCCGGGACGTAACCGCCGTCGAGGGCCTTGAGGATGTGCCCGATCTCGTCGGTGGTCCGGGCGAGCCGCGGCACGACCTCGTTGCACGCGAACTCCAGCACCGCGACGGCGCCCGGCAGTTCGGTGCCGAGCACACCGCGCACGAGCGCCGGGACCACGGTGACGTCCCAGTCCCGTGCCTCCATGCCCTCGGCGATCCGCCGGCACAGCTGCTCCAGGAGGTCGATGGCGTCGGCGGCGGTACGGGCGGGGCCCTCCACCAGGTCGCTCAGCTCCGCCGGCACCTTCACCGGCGCGCCCGGCTCCGCCAGCAACTCCTTCTCGACCAGCCCGAAGTGGGCCGCCAGGGACGCCCGCAGACCCGGCAGCGCGTTCGCCTGCCCGCCCCACACCTGCGAGGCGCGCAGCACCGCCAGCACCAGGTTGACGCGCGGTTCACCGACCGGGCCGCCGCCCAGGATGTGCAGACCGTCGCGGATCTGCACGTCCTTGATCTCGCAGAGGTAGCCGTCGATGTGCATGACGAACTCGTCGAAGTCGTCGTCGCCCGGCTGCTCGTCCACATGCAGGTCGTGGTGGAGCTCGGCGGCCTTCACCAGCGTCCAGATCTGCGCCCGCACGGCCGGCGCCTTCGCCGGGTCCAGGTCGGACACCAGCGCGTACTCGTCGAGCAGCTGCTCCAGCTTCGCCAGGTCGCCGTAGGTGTCGGCGCGCGCCATCGGCGGTACGAGGTGGTCGACGACGGTGGCGTGCCCGCGCCGCTTGGCCTGGGTGCCCTCACCGGGGTCGTTGACGATGAACGGGTAGACCAGGGGGAGATCGCCGAGCACGGCGTCCGGGGCACAGCCCCCGCTCAGCCCGAGGCCCTTCCCCGGCAGCCACTCCATCGTGCCGTGCTTGCCCATGTGCACGATCGCGTCGGCGCCGAAGCTGTTCTCCAGCCAGCGGTAGGCCGCCATGTAGTGGTGCGACGGCGGCATGTCCGGGTCGTGGTAGATCGCGATCGGGTTCTCCCCGAAGCCGCGCGGCGGCTGGATCATCACGACGACGTTCCCGAACTGGAGGGAGGCGAGCACGATGTCGTCCCCGTCCACGTACAGCGAACCCGGCGGCTCGCCCCACGCCTCGAGCATGCCGTCCCGCAGCTCCGGGTCCAGCTTGTCGAACCAGGCCCGGTAGTCGGCGAGCGGCACCCGCGCGGGCGCCGACGCCAGCTGCTCCTCCGTCAGCCACTCCACGTCGTGGCCGCCGGCCTCGATGAGCCGGTGGATCAGCTCGTCGCCGTTGTCGGGGTACTCGGTGACGCCGTACCCGGCCGCCTTGAGGGCGTCGAGGACCCGCACCGCCGAAGCGGGCGTGTCGAGGCCCACCGCGTTGCCGACGCGCGAGTGCTTGGTCGGGTAGGCGGTGAAGACCAGCGCGAGCTTCTTCTCCGCGTTCGGCTTGTGCTTCAGCGCCGCGTGACGGACGGCGATCCCGGCGACCCGCGCGGCCCGCTCCGGGTCGGCGACGTACACCGGCACGTCGTCCGGCCCTTGCTCCTTGAACGAGAACGGCACCGTGATGAGCCGCCCGTCGAACTCGGGGATCGCGACCTGCATCGCCGCGTCCATGGGGGAGAGGGCGGCGTCCGACTCGTCCCACGCGGCGTGCGACGACGTCAGGCACAGGCCCTGGAGGACGGGGATGTCCAGCTCGGCGAGCGCCCCGATGTCCCACGCCTCCTCGTCGCCGCCGGCCGACGCCTGCGAGGCGTGCGTACCGCCGGCGGCGAGGACCGTGGCGACCAGCGCGTCCGCCTTCGCGAGCAGCTCGTACAGCCCGGCGTCCGCGCCGCGCAGCGAACCGCAGTACACGGGAAGCGCGTTGGCGCCCTTCGCCTCGATCGCGTCGCACAACGTGTCCACGAACGCGGTGTTGCCGCTCAGCTCGTGCGCCCGGTAGAAGAGCACCCCGACCGTGGGCCGCCCCTCGACGAAGGGCCGCTCCCCGTGCGGCCCGTACTCGGGCATCTTGCGCGGCTCGACGAACCCCTCGCCGGTCAGCAGCACGGTGTCGGACAGGAACCGGGCCAGCTCGGTGAGGTTGTCGGGCCCGCCCTCCACGAGGTACTTCAGTGCCTCCGCGACCACACCGGCCGGCACCGACGACTCGGCCATCAGCTCGGCGTCCGGCACGGCCTCACCGCCGAGCAGCACGGTCGGGATCCCTGCGGCCTTCAGCGCGGCCAGCCCGTCCTCCCAGGCCCGCTTTCCGCCCAGCAGCCGTACGACGGCGATGTTCGCGCCGTCGAGGAGAGCGGGCAGCTCGTCCCTCACGTCGACGCGGGTCGGGTTGCCGATCCGGTAGGAGGCGCCGGAAGCGGCCCGGGCCGCCAGCAGATCCGTGTCGGCGGTCGACAACAACAACACAGTGCCAGTGCTCATGCGGGCGCTCCCGGTGGAATGAAGGGCAGTCCTTGCGGCGCGCCCGACTCGATGAGCCGCCACAGCGCGTCCGTGTCCGCGTGTTCCTCGATCAGATCGCCGAGCCGGTCCAGCTGCTCCTCGCGCAGCGCGGCGAACGACGTGTCGGCGGCCGGCACGAAACGACGGCCCGCGGCGGCCGCCACCTCGCGCAGAAAGGCCCGCCGGAAGCCGTCCGACTCCAGCGACCCGTGCCAGTGCGTGCCCCAGGTCTGACCGACCCGGCACCCGTCCAGGAAGGGTTCGCCCCCGGCGACCTGGGCGACCCCGTGATGGATCTCGTACCCCGTGACGTGCTCCCCGAGGGCCTCGCCCTCCGGCCGGGTGAGGGTCTTCTCCCGCGCGAACCGCACCCGTACGGGCAGGATGCCGAGCCCGTCCACCTGTCCCCGGCGGCTCTCGACGTCGTCCTCGATGTGCTCGCCGAGGACCTGGAAGCCGCCGCAGATGCCGAGCACGGGCCGGTGGTGGGCGGCCCTGGCGCGCAGCGCGTCGGCGAGGCCCCGCTCGCGCAGCCAGTCCAGCGCCCGCACGGTGCCCCGGGTTCCGGGGACGACGACGAGGTCCGCGTCGGCCAGCTCCTCGGGCCGGTCCACGAACCGCACCACGACACCGGGTTCGGCGGCGAGCGCGTCCACGTCGGTGAAGTTCGACATGAGGGGAATCGCGCAGACGGCGACCCGCAGCACGTCCTCCCCGACGGGCGGCGACACGTTCGACTCGCGGACCGTCCCACGCAGGGACACCCTCAGTCCGTCCTCCTCGTCGATGCCGAGGCCGTGCCGGAACGGCAGCACCCCGTACGTCCGACGCCCCGTCAGCCCGTGCAGCATGTCGAGCCCCGGCTCCAGCAGGGAGACGTCCCCGCGGAACTTGTTGACGAGGAACCCGGCGACGTGCGCCTGATCCTCGGGCGACAGCAGCGCCACCGTCCCGAAGAACGAGGCGAACACGCCCCCGCGGTCGATGTCGCCGACGACGAGCACGGGGAGCCCGGCGTTGCGGGCGATCCCCATGTTGACGATGTCGGTCCGCCGGAGATTGATCTCGGCGGGACTCCCGGCCCCTTCACAGATCACCGCGTCATACGTGCCCCGCAACTCGGCGAGACAGTCGAGCACGGTCCCCAGCAGCCGCTGCTGCCGTCCCCCGTGGTAGCCCCGCGCGCTCAACTCCCCGACCGGCTTGCCGAGCAGCACGACCTGACTGCTCTGCTCCCCACCGGGCTTGAGCAGCACCGGGTTCATCAGCGCCGTCGGCTCCACCCGGCAGGCCTGCGCCTGCATGGCCTGGGCCCGACCGATCTCGGCGCCCTCCCGCGTCACGAACGAGTTGAGCGACATGTTCTGCGCCTTGAACGGCGCCACCTTGACGCCCTGCCGCACCAGCCACCGGCAGATCCCGGCCGTCACGACGCTCTTGCCCGCGTCGGAGGTGGTGCCGGCGACCAACAGCCCCCCGCCCGTCATGACGCCCCCTTCGACCGCCGGGAGCGGCCCTTCGTGAACTCCCGTGCCGGGCCCCGCGCGACGCGGCCCCGCAGCAGTGACGCGCCCGCGCTGACGCCGAGCGCGAGCCAGCCCACGCGCCGCGACAGCCGCACGGCCCGCTCGATGTCCCCCACGGTGACGGCCCGCCCCTCCGTGTTCAGCACGGGCCGGTGCTCGACCCGCCCCCCGTACGACAAGGTGCCTCCCAGCCGGACGCCGAGCGCCCCGGCGAACGACGCCTCCACCGGCCCCGCGTTGGGGCTCGGATGCTTCCGCGCGTCCGCCCGCCACGCCCGTACGGCGCCCCGGGCGTCCCCGCCGGCCGCGGCGGCCAGCAGGGCGGTGAGCCGGGCTCCCGGCCACCCCGCCACGTCGTCGAGGCGGGCGGACGCCCACCCGTACCGCCGGTGACGCGGCGACTTGTGCCCGACCATGGCGTCCAGCGTGTTGACGGCCCGGAACCCGACGAGTCCGGGCACACCGCCCAACGCCCCCCACACCAGCGCCCCGACGACGGCGTCCGAGGTGTTCTCGGCGACGGACTCGACGACGGCCCGGGCGATCCCGTCCGCGTCCAGTGCCTGCGGGTCCCGTCCGCACAGATGCGGCAGCCGGGCCCGCGCGGCCTCGACGTCCCCGTCCTCCAGCGCCCGCCCGACGGCACGGGCCTCCCGGGCGAGGGAGGTGCCCCCGACGACGGCCCAGGTGGCCGCGCCGGTCAGCGCGACGGACGCGGCGCGGGACGGCCGTGCCGCGGCGGCGGCCACCGCCCCCAGCGCCACGGCGCCTCCGGCGCACACCACGGTGTGCAGCGCGCCCCACCCCCGGTGGTCCCGCCACAACACCCGCTCCACGGCGCCCGCGGCCCGCCCGAACACGGCGACGGGATGCCCCCGGCGGGGATCGCCGAGCAGCAGGTCACCGAGGAGCCCGGCGGTGGCGCCGTACGCGAAGACGCGATCGGCACGCACGCGTTCAGCCGATCGCGGGGTCGGGCAAGGACCGGGTGCTGAATCTCAAGCGGCAGCCGCGCATGGCTTCATGTCCTCACTCAGGGTGTCCACGCCCTGGTTCGACGAGACCGACGACGAGAGTTCCTGGCTCCCGGGGAAGGTTCTTCCCCGGTGACAGTGGCGGGACCGCGCCGGACTCGCACCGGCTTCCTCTCCTGCCGTCGTAGATGGCCCCGGCAGTCCACCACGGCCCCGGAAGACCCGTCAACTTGCTGTTGACCTGCGGCGCAGCGGTGTGCTGAGCCCCACATCGCTGAAATGCCGTCAGTCGCCCGAAGCGGCACTTTCCGTGCCCTTTCCCGGCGCCCGCCCCGGTGCGTGCTCGAACAGGTGTCAGAACGCTCTGTTCTTCTTCCGTCACACGGCGTGCTGTGGTTTTCTGGCGGAGCTCGGGACCCGGGAGCGGACGGCTCGTGAAGGCCCGTCCGGGGACGGGAGGTGCGCACGATGGAAGACCGGACCGAGACGGTCGCGCGGACCCGCACGGGGGCGTCGTGGGACCGGCGGACGCGGGTGACGGCCGCCGCCCCGCTGGTGCTGTTCAGCACGGTGGCGGGGGTGTTCGCCGTCGGCGTCGGCGCCCTGGCCTCGCTGTGGGTGCCGGCGGCGGAGGCGCGGGCCGTCGTCTGGATGGCGGTGACGACCCTCGTCGCCACGGGAGCGGGCCTGTGGTGGGGCCCGAACCCCGGTCACCGGACGCCGTGAACGACGACGAACCCCCTGCGCCGGGGTGACAGGCACAAGGGGTTCGTCGCGGTGTCCCACCGTGGGCGGGACGGGTGTCCTACGGGGCCGGGACCTCAGTGGCTGCGGTCCCGGGCCGTGGGGCGGGTGTGATCTCAGGCCATGATCAGGTAGATCCCGTAGCCCACCGCCGCCGCGCACGCCGCGAAGCAGGCGTACGCCGCTGTCGTGGCGAGGGCGGCCGAGCCGCCGGAGGCGGTCGCCGTCTCCCGCTTGGAGAGGCCGACGATCCCCAGGGTGAACAGGCCGACGAGGGCCACGGTGACCACGAGGCTGACTCCGAAGACGGAGCCGAGTGCTGCCCAGTCGATGTGCATGGTGGTGTCTTCCTAGGGGCGCGGGGCTCAGACGGCCGGTGTGGGGGCGGAGGGGCCGGCCGGGGCCTCGGCGCCGGCGGTCGCGGCCGCGGGGGCCGGGATCGTCGCCGCGAGTTCCTCGGCCACGGCGGCGGTCGGCGGCGGGGTCACCGCGGCGATGGCCGTGGTCACCACACCGGGGGGCTCCTCGGTGTCGTTCACATTGGTGTGGTCGACCACCTCACGGCGCGAGATCACCCAGATCGCGGCGCTGGAGGCGACGAGGAAGACCGCGACGAGAGCCGTGCCCCAGGTGCCGTGGGACGTCACCCACTCGGCGAGCGCGGCGACGAGCGCCGCGGCCGGCAGGGTCAGACCCCAGGCCACGAACATCCGGGTGGCGGTGGACCAGCGCACCACACCGCCCTTGCGGCCCAGGCCCGCGCCCATGACCGCGCCGGAGACCGAGTGCGTGGTGGACAGGGAGAAGCCCAGGTGCGAGGAGGCCAGGATGACCGTCGCCGCGCTGGTCTGGGCGGCGAAGCCCTGCTGCGGCTGGAGGTCGGTCAGGCCCTTGCCCATGGTGCGGATGATGCGCCAGCCGCCCAGGTAGGTGCCGAGGGCGATGGCCATGCCCGCGGAGACGATGACCCAGACCGGCGGGTCGGAGTCCGGCGCGAGAGCGCCGCCGGCGACCAGGGCCAGGGTGATGATGCCCATCGTCTTCTGGGCGTCGTTCGTGCCGTGGGCCAGCGAGACCAGACCGGCGGAGGCGATCTGACCGGCGCGGTAGCCCTTGCCGGCGGCCTTCTCGCTCGTGTGCTGCCCGAGCCTGTACGTCAGCCGCGTGGCGAACATCGCCGCGACGCCGGCGACCAGCGGGGCCGCGACGGCGGGGATCAGCACCTTGGTGACGAGCACGTCCCCGTGCACGGCGCCGGTGCCGACCGAGGCGATGGTGGCGCCGATCAGGCCGCCCATCAGGGCGTGCGAGGAACTGGAGGGGAGTCCCACCAGCCAGGTCAGCAGGTTCCAGAGGATGGCGCCGACGAGCGCCGCGAAGATGACCTCTGGCTGGATGCCGGACTCGTCGACGAGTCCCTTGGAGATGGTGTTGGCGACCTCGATGGAAAGGAACGCGCCGACAAGGTTGAGCACGGCGGACATGGCCACCGCGACCTTGGGCTTCATGGCGCCGGTCGAGATGGTGGTGGCCATCGCGTTGGCGGTGTCGTGGAAACCGTTCGTAAAATCGAACACGAGCGCGGTGATGACCACGATCGCGAGGATCAGCGAGAAGTTTTCCATTTACCCGAGCTTCTTTTGGATGTCAGTGGCATCTGGACCGTAGGCAACCTGGGTGAACGGAAGATGAACTGAGGCGTACCGGAGGGTGTAGCGATCGGGCCGCCCTGGTTCCGCTTGTGTCCACGGGGGCGCCCTCCGCCGATCCGCGGGCGCGCCTTCCCCGATGTCCTCGAACTGAAACGGAGCTTCGGCCTCCGTGCGTGACCCGCGCCTGGGCCCCGTCGGCGCCGGGCGAACTTCCCCGGTCGGGCCGTGGAGCCGTGCGACGGATTCCGGTCACCCGGCGGCCTCCTGGCAGGATCGCCGCATGGTTGAGCAGCGGCGGAACGCAGGGGACCCGCGGGGCGCGGGCGGGGACGCACGGCAGACGCGGGACACCCCGCCCGGGGCGGTCCCCGACGACGTGGCGGGGGCCTGGGAGGAACTCGTCGCCACGGCCCGCCGGACAGTGGCCGACGGTCTGGTGGTCGGCACCTCCGGCAACGTCTCCGTACGCGTCGGCGACACCGTGCTGGTCACGCCGACGGGCGTCCCGTACGACCGCCTCACCCCGGACGACGTGACCGGCGTCGACCTCGCGGGCCGCCAGACCCTCGGCACCCTCCGGCCGACCAGCGAACTGCCGATGCACCTCGCGATCCACACCTCCACCGACGCCCGCGCCGTGGTCCACACCCACGCCGTCCACGCGACCGCCGTCTCGACGCTCGTCCCCGAGCTGCCGCTGATCCACTACATGGCCGGCGCCCTCGGCGGACCGGTCCGCGTGGCCCCCTACGCGACCTACGGCACCCCCGAGCTGGCCGAGAACATGCTGCGCGCCTTGGCGGGGCGCACCGCCTGTCTCCTCCAGAACCACGGCACGATCGCCTACGGGCAGAGCCTCTCCGAGGCGTTCGACCGCACCGCCCAGCTCGAATGGATGTGCAGGGTCTGGCTGACGGCCTCCTCGGTGCCCGGCCTGTCCCCCCACCTGCTCACACCGGAGCAGGTGGCGGAGGCGGGGGAGCGGTTCCGGGGGTACGGCCAGCCGCGGTAGCCGGTGGCCGACCGCCACCCGGACGATGGTCCGGGGCCCCGGCCCACGGGCCCCGGACGGGGTCGGCCCACTGGCCCCGGACGGGGTCGGCCAGGACACTGGACGCGTGCGAGCAGTGAGAGCAGCAGCCGCGGCCGTCGGAGTCGCGTTCGCGGCCGGGGCGGCCAGTGTCGCCGCCGGCCGCCTGGCCAGTGACGCCGCGCTGAAGGCTCCGCCGGGCAGACCACTGCCCACGGAGCCCCGGCTGACCGTGCACTCCACCGCCGTCGGCCGGATCGCCCTGACCAGAGCGTTCGCCTCCCAGCGCCCCGGCACCTACGGCCTCACCGGCACCGCCGCCCACGCCGTCGTCGGCTCCGTGGTGAACGGTGCCCCGCACGCCCCCGACACCGTCGTACGCCGCCTCGAACGCGTCAGCCACGGCACCCTGGAGCCGGGCGACAAGGTGTGGTTCACCCCCACCACCCACATCGGCGACCCGCGCACCGCCCTCGGCCTCGACCACAGCGACGTCGAGGTGCCCGGCGAGCTGGGCGCCCTGCCCGCCTGGTACGTCCCCGGGGACCGCGGCACCTGGGTGATCACCGTGCACGGACTGGGCGCCACCCGCGAACACCCCATGAACGTCATGGGGTTCCTGCACCGCCACGGCTTCCCGGTGCTCGACCTCGCCTACCGCGGCGACGACGGCGCGCCCCGCTCCCCGGACGGTCTGAGCCACCTCGGCGAGACCGAGTGGCGCGACGTCGACGCGGCGATCCACCACGCCGTCCGGTTCGGTGCGGAGAAGGTCGTCCTGCACGGCTGGTCCACCGGCGCCACCATGGTGCTCCGCGCCGCCGCGCGCTCCGGGCTGCGCGACCGGATCGCCGGGCTCGTCCTGGACTCGCCGGTCCTGGACTGGACGGCCACCCTGCGCGCCCTCGCCGCCGCCCGCCGCACCCCCGGCGCCCTGCTGCCCCTCGCCGTCCGCGCCGCCCAGGGCCGCACGGGGCTGGGCGGCGCCCAGGCGGTCGAACCCGTGCGCTTCCCGGTACCGGCCCTGATCTTCCACGGCCCGGACGATGTCGTCGCCCCCTGGGACGCCTCCCGCCGGCTCGCCGCCCACCACCCCGGCCGCGTCACCCTGAGCGCCGTGCGCCAGGCGCCCCACGGCGCCATGTGGAACGCCGACCCGGCGCGCTACGAGGAGACCCTGCGCCGCTTCCTGACACCGCTGATGTAGGGCCGGGGGAGGGGGCGGCTGCAGGGCCGGGGGGCAGGCGACGGGGTGTCCCCCACCATCCCCGCGGCTCACCGCCGCGAAGCCCGCCGACCCGTCCCCCCGCAGACAGGTACGCCCCATTCCGCTTAGCGTCGAACCAGGGCGCCACGCACCCGTGGGACGCCCCTGAGGGACCCGTGCGTTGGCCACCCCTGTCGCCCGCTGTGACATTCCGTTTGGGTTTTCGGACCGTCAACCGGAAGACTGCCCCCGTGACGTCCCGTAATCCGCGCGACTCCAGGCTCCGACTCGTCAGCCCGCGAACCCTGGCCGCCGCTCCCCGAGCAGCAGTGACCCAGCGCCGCCGACCGGCCCCCCGGCCCCCGGAGGGCACCCCGCCGCCCGCGGAACTGGCCCGGATGGCCCGCACCGTCCTGGCGGACGCGGCCCGCGTCGCCCGCTGGGCCGACGCCGCCCTGCGCCCCGGCCGCGAGGGCGCCGGCTCCGACGGCAAGGGCACCCTCTCCGAGGCGACCGCCGAACGGGCCGCCGTCGACCTCGGGCTGACCCCGGATCAGGTCCGCCACGACTGGGACACGGCACGCCTGGCCGGTCTCGTCGAGGTGCACGGCGACAGCGCGCGCCCCGGCTGGCGGCTGCGCGCCTGGCACCGCGACGACAGTGCCGTACTGCGCGGCTGGGTGGCCCTCTTCGACGCCTGGTCCCTCGCCCACCCCGAGCCCGGGGACCGCGAGCCCGCCGCCGTCGCCGAGGTCGTCTCGGCCATGCCGCAGGTGCTCTCGTTCCTCCAGCTCTCCGCCGGGCCCGTGCCCGTGGAGCAGCTCCTCGACCTCCTCGAACAGAGAGTCACGGAACTGCGCACCGAGCGCTGCGAGATCACGTACGGGCCGCAGCCCGAGGCGGGTGCCGAGCCCGCCGCGGACGCCGGTGCGGAGGACACCCCGCTCGCCCCGCTCCTCGACTGGGCCCTGCGGGCCATCGCCTCCGTCGGCGCCCTCACCTACGGCGACGGCCAGGCCACGCTCACCCCGCTCGGCAGCTGGGCGGTGTGGGTGAAGCTGGAGCAGATCTGCGTCGCCGCGCAGAGCCCCGCCGGGAACATCGAGGTCTCCGCCGAGGACATGCTCCGCGGCTGCGCCCAGCTCCGCCCGAACGCGGCCCGCGCCGAGTACCGCGCCTGGCTCGCCGCCCGCACGGTCGGCGCCGCCGTCACCGAACTCATCGACGCGGCCCGCGGCGAGGACGCCCTCATCCGGGGCCTCGCCTTCGAGGCGTTGCGGGTCGTCGGCGCCCCCGCCGAGCCCGATGTGCGCACCGTCGCCGACGAGACGCCGCTGCGGCCCTACGCCCTGCTGTGGCTCGCCGAGCACGACGGCGCCGACCCCGAGGACGCCCACGAGGTGCTCACCCGCGAGGAGGCGACCTGGCTCTGGGTGGACACCGCGGCCGCCGTCGCCGACCACGGCGAGGCCCCGCTGCTGGTCCGGCACCTGGAGTCCGCCGTGCAGGCCACCGTGCCCGCGCTGCTCGACGAGGTCCGCGCGGTCGGCCACCCCCGCACCGTCCAGGTGCTGGTCGCGCTCGCCGCCGCTCACCCCGACCCGGCCCTGGCCAAGGCCGTCCGCCGCGCGGCCTTCCAGGTCCACACCGGGGGCAGCTGAGCCCACCCGGTGCGGACCGGGGGCGGCCGGGCCCCGCCGGGCCGGGCGTCAGGCGCCCGGCTCGGGGGCGTACGTGCCGAAGCTCCACACGTTGCCCTCGATGTCCCGGGCCATGTAGTCCCGTGAGCCGTAGTCCTGGTCGGTCGGGGGCATCAGGATCTCCACCCCGTGCTCCACGGCCCGGCGGTGGTGGGCGTCCACGTCGTCCACGACGACGTACACCCCGGCGGGGCCGGCGCCCTTCATCGCCGCGTCGAAGGCGCTGCCGGTGCCCCGCGAACCGAGCATCACCACGCCGTTGCCCTGCGCCAGCTCGGCGTGGTGGATCGTGCCGTCCTCGCCCTCGTACACCGACAGCTCGGTGAAGCCCAGTCCCGCGGTGAGCTGCGCGACGGCCGCCTTGGCGTCCGTGTACAGCAGCGTCGGACAGATGCTCGGACGTACCTCGCCCTTGCCCGCCATGCCGATCACGACCTCTCTGTCGCCCGGAACGCAAACCGCTGTCCAGTTTGGCACCCGGCACCGACAGCGCCCCCACGGCAGCGAGCTGCCGGGCGACGACCCACCGGACAGCGACCCTCCGCGCAACGACCCACCGCACAACGGTCGTCGGGCGGTGACCGAGACCACGTGATCCCTTGGGACGCGGGCGGAAAACCGCTTGCCGCCCCCCGTTAGAATCGGCCCATGGCCATTCTCCTCGCGCATTAGACAGCGGGAACGTCCTCAGCCGCCCACCCGCCACCCAAATCCGCCCTGGAGTCTGTCCGTGATCTCCGCCTCCGGTATCGAGCTGCGCGCCGGTGCCCGCGTCCTCATCGAGTCCGCCACCTTCCGTGTCGCCAAGGGCGACCGCATCGGCCTGGTCGGCCGCAACGGCGCCGGCAAGACCACCCTCACCAAGGTCCTCGCCGGCGACGGCATCCCCGCCGCCGGCACCGTCACCCGGTCCGGCGAGGTCGGCTACCTCCCGCAGGACCCCCGCACCGGCGACCTCGACGTCCTCGCCCGCGACCGCATCCTCTCCGCCCGCGGCCTCGACGTCCTGATCCGCAAGATGCGCGAGAACGAACAGCGCATCGCCAACGGCCAGGGCGCCACCCGCGAGAAGGCGATGAAGCAGTACGAGCGCCAGGAGACGGAGTTCCTCACCAAGGGCGGGTACGCCGCCGAGGCCGAGGCCGCCACCATCGCCGCCGCGCTCAACCTGCCCGACCGGGTGCTCGGCCAGCCCCTGCACACCCTCTCCGGCGGTCAGCGCCGCCGCGTCGAACTGGCCCGCATCCTCTTCTCCGACGCGGACACCCTGCTGCTCGACGAGCCCACCAACCACCTCGACGCCGACTCCATCGTCTGGCTGCGGGACTACCTCAAGACCTACCGCGGCGGGTTCATCGTCATCAGCCACGACGTCGACCTGGTCGAGACGGTCGTGAACAAGGTGTTCTACCTGGACGCCAACCGCGCCCAGATCGACGTCTACAACATGGGCTGGAAGCTCTACCAGCAGCAGCGCGAGGCCGACGAGAAGCGCCGCAAGCGCGAGCGCGCCAACGCCGAGAAGAAGGCCGCCGCGTTGCACTCGCAGGCCGACAAGATGCGCGCCAAGGCCACCAAGACGGTCGCCGCGCAGAACATGGCGCGGCGCGCCGACAAGCTGCTGGCCGGTCTGGAGGCGGTCCGCCAGAGCGACAAGGTCGCCAAGCTCCGCTTCCCCGAGCCCGCCCCGTGCGGCAAGACACCGCTCACCGCCGAGGGCCTGTCGAAGTCGTACGGCTCGCTGGAGATCTTCACCGACGTCGACCTCGCCATCGACAAGGGTTCCCGCGTCGTCATCCTCGGCCTCAACGGCGCCGGCAAGACCACGCTGCTGCGTCTGCTCGGCGGCGTCGAGAAGCCCGACACCGGCCAGGTCGTCGAGGGCCACGGCCTCAAGCTCGGGTACTACGCCCAGGAGCACGAGACCCTCGACCCGGACCGCACGGTCCTGGAGAACATGCGCTCGGCCGCCCCCGACATGGACCTCGTCGAGGTCCGCAAGGTGCTCGGCTCGTTCCTGTTCTCCGGCGACGACGTCGACAAGCCCGCCGGTGTCCTCTCCGGCGGCGAGAAGACCCGGCTCGCCCTCGCCACCCTGGTGGTGTCGTCGGCGAACGTCCTCCTGCTCGACGAGCCCACCAACAACCTCGACCCGGCCAGCCGCGAGGAGATCCTCGGGGCGCTGCGCACCTACAAGGGCGCGGTCGTCCTCGTCACCCACGACGAGGGCGCGGTGGAGGCGCTCCAGCCGGAGCGGATCATCCTGCTGCCGGACGGCGTCGAGGACCTGTGGGGCGCCGACTACGCGGACCTCGTGGCACTCGCCTGACCGCTCGGCGGCGCCGAACGTCCCGGCAAACCGTTGATCAACAGCCTCTGGATCATTCGGCTCATCGGTGATCCATCATCTGTGTGAGATCTCCTCGTACCGAGGTGTGTCGTACACGAAATTGCCGGCCGAGCCCTGCTGTGCGCAGGGCTCGGCCGTCGCACGTCTCTGACCTGCCTCTTCGCGAATCCACTCGTTCGGCCGTACGGACAAGCCCGCTCGGAATGACAGATTCCGGTTGTGGGGACGCGCTCCCGTCGTCACAACCTTGTCCCACGGACCTTGCCGAATGGGTGGCCATCACGCCCCGGAGGGGTGATCATGAGGAGACCAGAGCGCACTTCCCATGAGGAGGACCGGGTGGCCGAGACTCTGAAGAAGGGCAGCCGGGTGACCGGCGCCGCGCGCGACAAGCTCGCGGCAGACCTGAAGAAGAAGTACGACTCCGGTGCGAGCATTCGGGCGCTGGCCGAGGAAACCGGCCGCTCGTATGGCTTCGTACACCGGATGCTCAGCGAGTCGGGCGTCACGCTTCGAGGGCGTGGCGGTGCGACGCGCGGCAAGAAGGCCGCGTCGGCCTGACGCCGGGCGGCCCATCGGCTTCGATGGTGGCCACCCGGTCGGTTGTCTGATCGGCCGGGTGGTTACTGTGCAGTCACTTAGCTCTGCTCTGCTGACCGCACCCATCGGAGGCGCCCCATGGCTTCGCTCGAACCGCTGCTCGACAAGGACGGCGTACGGCTCACCGTCGACGACGCGATCGCCACGGTGACCCTGGCCAACCCGGCCAAGCGCAACGCGCAGAGCCCCGCTCTGTGGCGGGCGCTCGCCGAGGCCGGCAGGTCGGTGCCGGGCTCCGTCCGGGTCGTCGTGCTGCGGGCCGAGGGCAAGTCGTTCTCCGCCGGGCTCAACCGGCAGATGTTCACGCCCGAGGGCATCGAGGGCGAGCCGTCGTTCATCGACCTGGCACGTCGTGACGACGCCGCGCTCGACGCGACCATCGCCGAATACCAGGAGGCGTTCACCTGGTGGCGGCGGAGTGACATCGTGTCCGTCGCCGCCGTGCAAGGACATGCCGTCGGCGCGGGTTTCCAGCTCGCGCTCGCCTGTGACCTGCGCGTCGTCGCTGACGACGTGCAGTTCGCCATGCTCGAGACCAGCCTGGGCCTCGTCCCCGACCTCACCGGCACGCATCCGCTGGTCAGCCTCGTCGGGTACGGCCGCGCGCTGGAGATCTGCCTCACCGGACGCTTCGTCCAGGCCGAGGAGGCCCAGCGCATCGGCCTGGCGAACCTCGCCGTGCCCGCCGACCAGCTGGACGACGCGGTACGAGACCTGGTCGCCGCGCTCGTGTCCGCCCCGCGCGACGCGGTGATCGAGACCAAGGCGCTGCTGCGGGGCGCCGAGGGCCGGGACTACGAGCAGCAGCGCGCCGCGGAGCGTGCCGCCCAGGCCAGGCGGCTGCGGGACCTCGCCGGCGTGACGGAGTAGCGGGCACCGCCCGCTCACTCGACGTCGGTGACGAGGACCGCCACCGACGGGTGGTCGGGGAGCGCCTCGCCCACCGCCGTGCGGACGTCGCGTGCCACGTCCAGGGCCCGTCTGCCCTCCACAACCGCCAGTTCGACGCGCACATGGCGGCGGGGCAGCGCGGGCCCCGTGTCGATGTGGACCGCGCGGCCCGGACCGCCGAGGGCACCGGTCAGCCGGCTCACGCCCGGCACCCCCAGAGCCGCCGCGGTCACCCGGGACTCCTCGCCGTCGTCCGGTGGGAAGGGCCGGGCCGAGGCGCGGTCGTCGTACGGCGTGGGCGGCGAGGGTGGTGAGGACGGTGAGGGCGTTCCGGGCGGGGGCGGTGCCGTCGGCGCCGCCGTGACACCAAGCTCCTCCGTCTCCGGCGGATCCGTCTCCAGCAGATCCGCCATCCGCAGATCGATCTCCGTCACCGCGAGACCCAGGTGTTCCGCCGCGGCCTCGGCCAGGGCCGCCCGCAGCCGGTCGGCCGTCACGGGGAACGGCTCGGCGGCCGGGGCCGCCGCGGCGAGGAAGTCCGCGGTGACCCGCAACGGGCCCGGTGGCAGGGCGCTCGGGGGAGCGGGGACGGCGGGTGCCGCGCTCGACGGCTCGGCCGGCCCGACGCGCAGGGCACCGAGGCGCACCCCCCGCATCGAGGCCGCCGCGCGCCGCAGCGCCGCTCGGGCCGCCGCCTCCGTGATCCACGCCCCGTCGTGCGGGCCGCCCAGGGGGAGGACCCGGCCGAGGCCCAGCTGCTGTCGTACCGCGTTGGTCCAGCTGTCCGCCGTCATTCCTCCAGCCTGCCGCATCCCCGGCGCGCGGCGCCGCAACCCGGCTTAATGTGAGCAAAGGAGGACAATCGGAAGGGGTGTGCGCCATGAGTGAGATGACGGAGCGGAACCGGACGGAGGGCCCCGACACCACGAAGGAGTCGGCGTCGGGACAGACCGGAGGGCGCAGGACCGTCCGGCGCGGTGGCGGCGATCCGGCGACCCGGGGGCGTACGACCATCGCCGACGGTGTCGTCGAGAAGATCGCCGGGCTCGCGGCACGGGACGTGCTCGGTGTGCACACCATGGGCAGCGGTCTGTCCCGGACCTTCGGCGCCGTCCGCGACCGGGTGCCCGGCGGTTCGAAGGCCGTCACCCGGGGTGTGAACGCCGAGGTCGGCGAGGTGCAGACCGCGCTCGACCTGGAGATCGTCGTCGACTACGGGGTGTCCATCTCCGACGTCACCCGCGCCGTGCGCGAGAACGTCATCGCCGCCGTCGAGCGGATGACGGGCCTGGAGGTCGTCGAGGTCAACATCGCCGTCAGCGATGTGAAGCTGCCGGAGGACGAGGAGGAGGAGCCGGAGACCCGGCTGCAGTGACAGGAGCACCCGAGCCCTAGGAGCACAGGATGAGTCTTGCTGTGATCGGCGTGATCGCCGGGATGGCGCTGGGCTTCGCCGGATACTTCGGCGGATTCGGTGCCTTCCTGCTGGTGGCGGCGCTGGGTGCCGTCGGCTTCGTCGTCGGCCGGTTCCTGGAGGGGGACCTGGACCTCGGCGACTTCTTCCGCCCCCGCGACGACCGACGCCGATGACCCTCGCCGACAGCGGCAACCGCACGGGGACGCGGTCCGTCGCGCCCCGGGAGCGCGGCGCGACCCGGATCGCCGACCGGGTCGTCGCGAAGATCGCGGGCCAGGCGGCGCGCGAGGCATTGGGGGCACGGCCGCCCGACTCCGCGCCCCCCAATGCCACGGTCGTCGTCCATCATGAGACCGCGCGCATCCGCGTCGCCCTCGAACTCCCCTACCCCTCCGACATCGGTGGCCAATGCGCTGCGGTGCGTCGCCGAGTCAGGGAGCGGGTAGGGACGTTGGCGGGAATGCACGTATCGGACGTGGCCGTCCAGGTCGAACGGCTGCACCTGGCGCACGCACACGACGCGGCACAGGGGAGGACGCGATGAGCGAACCCCAGCGCTCCGAAGGCAGCACGCAACGCCTGCCCGTCATCGAGAAGACCGACGAGACCACCACCGGCCAGAAACCGGATCAACCGGACCGAGCGGACCAACCGGACCAGCCGGGCCAGTCCGCGTCGGCCGCGGCCTACGACCCACCGCCCGTCACCGAGGACGGCCACGGGGACGAGAAGCGCTTCTGGTCGGCGCGCCGCGTCCCCGCCGGCATCCTCGCCCTGCTGCTCCTCGCGGGCGCGGGCCTCCTCCTGTACGACATCGCCGCCGTCCGCGCCGACCGGCCCGCCATGGCCTGGCGCCGCACGCTGGCCCGGGAGCTCGCCGAGCGTCCCCTCGACGACGTCTGGGTGCTGACCGGCGCCGGAATCGCGGCCGCCCTCGGTCTCTGGCTGCTCGTGCTGGCCGTCACCCCCGGCCTGCGTGACGTGCTGCCGATGCGCCGCCTCCACCCCGACGTCCGGGCGGGTCTGCACCGGGACGCCGCCGCGCTGGTGCTGCGCGACCGCGCGATGGAGGTGTCCGGCGTGCAGTCGGTACGGGTCCGCGCCGGCCGCAAGAAGGTCGACGCCCGCGCGGTCTCCCACTTCCGGGAACTCGACGAGGTCCGGGCCGACCTCGACGCCACCCTCGCCGACGGCATCCGGGGCCTGGGCCTCGCCCGTCCGCCCGCCCTGTCCGTGCACGTACGGCGTCCCGGCCGGAAGGGGTGACACCATGCTGCGGATCGTCAACAGGGTGCTGCTCGGGCTCGTCGGCCTGGTGCTCCTCGTGCTCGGCGGCAGCGTGCTCGCCGTCGGGCTCGGCCTGGAACCGCCCTCCTGGTGGATCCACGACGGGCGGCACGACGTGCTGCTCAGCCAGGCCGAGCGCACCCGGTGGCGCGACGAGGGCTGGTGGTGGCCCACCGTCATCGCCGTGCTCGCCCTGCTGGTGCTGCTCGCCCTGTGGTGGCTGACCGCCGTACTGCGCCGCCACCGCCTCACCGAGGTCCTCGTCGACACCGGCGACGGCGAGGGCGCGCTGCTGCGGGGCCGCGCCCTGGAGAGCGTCCTGACCGCCGAGGCCGCCCGGCTTGACGGCGTCGACCGGGCCCACGCCCAGCTCACCGGTCGCCGCAACGCCCCCGAGGCCCGGCTCCGCGCCCGCCTCCAGCCGCACGCCCACCCCGCCGACACCCTGCACCGCCTGACCACCGAGGCGGTGACCCACGCCAGGGACTCGGCCGGTCTGGCCGCGCTCCCGGCGGAGGTCAGACTGCGCGGCGTCAAACACCGCGCGGAACGCGTGACCTGACGAAACCCCCGACAGACAAGGGGGCCGAGGAATCAGAACCCGTGCCGCATCCCGCCGTCGACGGGCAGCATCAGACCCGTCAGATAGGACGCGGCGGGGGAGAGCAGGAACGCCGCCGTCCGTCCGAACTCCTCCGGCCTGCCGTAGCGCCGCAGCGGGATCCGCGACTCGTGCGCGGCGCGCGTGGCCTCCGGGTCGGCCGACATCCCGTCCAGCTCCCGCACCCGGTCCGTGTCGATACGGGCCGGCAGCAGCCCCACGACCCGGATCCCGCGCGGCCCCAGCTCGTCGGAGAGCGACTTGGCGAAGCCGGCCAGACCCGGCCGCAGGCCGTTGGAGATCGTCAGACCGGGGATCGGCTCGTGCACCGACCCGGACAGCACGAACCCGATGACGCCGCCCTCGCCCAACTCCGCGGCGGCGGCCCGCGCCAGCCGGACCGCGCCCAGGAACACCGACTCGAACGCGGCGGTCCACTGCTCGTCCGTGTTGTCCGCGACGAACCCCGGCGCGGGCCCGCCCACGCTGACGAGAACGCCGTCGAACCTCCCGAACCGCTCGCGGGCGACGGCGATGAGCCGGCCGGCGGTCTCCGGGTCGGCGTTGTCGGCGGCCACCCCCACCGCGTTCGGCCCGAGCGCGGCCGCGGCCCGCTCCGCGCTCTCCTCCTCGCGGCCGGTCACGACCACCTTCGCGCCGTCGGCGACGAGTTCCCGCGCCGCCGCGTTGCCCAGTCCGCGGGTCGCCCCGGTGACGATGTAGACACGGTCCTTCAGCCCAAGATCCATGGCCCTATCCTGCCTCGTCGCCGTCGAACAGGGCGAGGGCGGTGCCCACCAGTCCGATGTGGCTGAACGCCTGCGGGAAGTTCCCCAGCTGCCGGCCCGCGACCGGGTCGTACTCCTCGGCGAGCAGACCCACGTCGTTGGTGAGCCCGAGCAGCCGTTCGAACAGCTCGCGGGCCTCCTTCGTTCGGCCGGTCAGATGCAGGGCGTCGGCGAGCCAGAACGAACACACGAGGAACGTGCCCTCGCCGCCCGGCAGCCCGTCGACGGAGGCGGTCGAGGAGAGGTGGTCGGCGCTGTAGCGGCGCACGAACCCCTCGTGGCTCAGCTCCTCGCGGATCGCGTCGACCGTGCCGACGACCCGGGGGTCCTCCGGGGGCAGGAAACCCATCCGGGGGATGAGCAGCAGCGAGGCGTCGAGTTCACGGGAGCCGTAGGACTGGGTGAACGTGTTGCGTTCGGCGTCGTAGCCGCGGGCGCAGACCTCGCGGTGGATCTCGTCGCGCAGCGCCCGCCAGCCGTCGAGGTCGCCGTCCAGCTCCGGTTCCTCCTCCAGGGTGCGCACGGCCCGGTCGGCGGCGGCCCAGGACATCACCTTGGAGTGCGTGAAGTGCCGGCGCGGGCCCCGCACCTCCCACAGCCCTTCGTCGGGCTCCCGCCACACCGACCGCAGGTACTCCATCAAGGCGCACTGCATCTGCCACATCTGCGGTTTCGCCGGCAGGCCCGCACTGCGGGACAGGGTCAGGGTGTCCATGACCTCGCCGTACACGTCGAGCTGCCTCTGCCGCACGGCGTCGTTGCCGATGCGGACGGGACGGGAGTTCTCGTAGCCGGTCAGCCATGGCAGTTCGAGCTCGGGCAGGCGCCGCTCACCGGCCAGGCCGTACATGATCCGCAGGTCCGCCGGATCACCGGCGACCGCGCGCAGCAGCCAGTCACGCCATGCCTCGGCCTCCTCCAGATAGCCGCAGGCCAGCAGCGCGCCGAGGGTGAGGGTGGAGTCGCGCAGCCAGCAGTGGCGGTAGTCCCAGTTGCGCACCCCGCCGATCTCCTCGGGGAGCGAGGTGGTGGCGGCCGCGGCGATCCCGCCGGTGGGCTCGTAGGTGAGGGCCTTGAGGGTGATCAGGGAGCGGACCACCTCGTCCCGGTACGGCCCGTCGTAGCGGCAGCGCGCCGCCCAGGCCCGCCAGTCGTGCAGGCTCGTGCGCAGCGACTCGTACGGGTCGACCAGGCGGGGGCGCGGCTCGTGCGAGGGGTGCCAGGTGAGGACGAACGCGATCCTGTCGCCGGGCTCCACGGTGAACTCGGCGTAGGTGGCGCGGTCCTCGCTCCAGGTGCGCACCTCGGGTTCGCTGCGCAGCCACACCGCGTCCGGGCCCGCGACCGCCACCCGGTGGCCGTCCGACCTGCGCATCCAGGGGACGGCCGAGCCGTAGTCGAAGCGCAGGCGGATCGTGGAGCGGAGGGTCACCCGGCCCGCGAGGCCCTCGACGACGCGGACGACGTCGGGGGCGCGGTCGCGCTGCGGCATCAGGTCGGTCACCCGGACCGTGCCGTCCTCCGTCTCCCACTCGGTGTCCAGGACGAGCGTGTCCTTGCGGTACGCGCGCCGGGTGCAGATCTCGGCGCCTCTCGGGGCGATGCGCCAGTGGCCGTTCTCCTCGGTGCCCAGCAGGGCGGCGAAGCAGGCCGCCGAGTCGAAGCGGGGCAGGCACAGCCAGTCGATCGAGCCCCGGTTGCTCACCAGGGCGGCCGTCTGATGGTCACCGATCAGCGCGTAGTCCTCGATTCGGGGGTGCACGGAAGTCGGGTTCCCTGAGCCGGGGATGATCAGTCCGACGGAATGCGACCCACCTGGTACCCCCGGTGGCCGCCCGCCCCGTCCGTCAGCCCGGTCCCGTGCCCGCCGTCGTGCCGCCCACCCCCGAGAAGATCACCCCGGGGCTGGACGGGGTCCGGTTGAGGACCCAGAGGCCGATCAGGGTGGCCAGCGCGAAGACGACCATGATCAGTACCGCGAGGACGAGCCGGCGGCGCCGTTCCCGGCGGAGCCAGTCGCCGCGGGCCGTGCGGTAGGCGTCGGGGGCCGCGTGGACGCCGCCCGCGAGCGCGGCGAGCGCCTCGGCCAGCTCCCGCTCGGTGCGGTCCCTGCCCGTGTCGTTGCCGGTGGTGTCGTTCATCGCCGGGCCTCCATCGCCTGGGTCAGGGCGGCGAGGCCGCGTGCGGTGTGGGTCTTGACCGAGCCGCAGGAGATGCCCATCGCGGCCGCGATCTCGCTCTCCTTCAGCCCGAGCCAGTGGCGCAGCACGAGCGCCTCCCGCTGCCGGGCGGGCAACTGCTGGAGGGCGCCGATCAGCACCCGCTGGTCGTCATGGAGCAGGGCCGTGCTCTCGGCGGAGGCGACCGCCTCGTCCGGCGGGGTCTCCGCGTGCTTGCGGACGACCTGGAGGTGCCGTATCCGCATCCGGGTGAGGTTGCAGACGGTGGAACGCAGATACGCCTCCGCCGCCGCGGCGTCCTTCAGACGCCGCCATTTGCGGTAGATCTGGTAGTACGCCTCCGCCACGACGTTCTCGGGGTCGTCGGCGCCCAGCAGCACGGCGAGCCGCAGCATCGAGGAGTAGTGCAGCTCGAACAGCCGGGCGACGCCGGCCTCGCGTTCCACGTCGACCGGGTCGCTCGCGGCGGGGGCCGGCGGCTCGCCCCGGTGTGCCGGCCGCGGCACCAGCGGTTCGACGGTCGCCTGGGGCCGTACGGCACCGACCGGCGGCTCGGCGGCGGGGGCCGTCGGTGTCGGCACCGGCACGCTCATGTGCTGTCTGCGTCTCACGGGTTGCTCGCTCCCGTCTCGGGGCGCCGCCTGACGGTCAGGCGGGACGGTAGGTCGGTCGCGTCGGCGCCGCGCGGGACGCCGAGCCGTTCGAGGACCGCGGTGGCGACCACCGCGACGGCCAGGTTCACCAGGAGGGCGAGCAGACCGGCGTAGATCTCCAGCGAGCCGCCGCCCAGCAGCACGATCGAGGAGAACCCCTCCCGTACGACCAGGAACGTGCCGGTCACCATGCCGACGCCCCACCCGGCGAGCAGGGCCCGAGGATGCAGCCGGCCCGTGACGAGGCCGACCGCCACCGCCGGGAAGATCTGCAGGATCCACACCCCGCCCAGCAGCTGGAGGTTGATGGCGTCCTGGTCGCGCAGCCCGAACACGAACGCCACCGCCCCCACCTTCGCCGTCAGCGACACCGCCTTGGCGATGCGTACCTGCCGCTTCGGAGTGGCGGTGGGCTGGAAGTACTCGACGTACACATTGCGGACGAAGCCGGTGGCCGCCGCGATCGACATCACCGCCGCCGGGACCAGCGCGCCCACGGTGATCGCGCCGAACACCAGCCCGGCCAGCGGCCCCGGCATCAGCCGGTCCACCAGCATCGGGACGGCCGCCTCGGCGCCGCCCTCCGGTGCCCGCACCCCGGTCGCGAGCGCCGCGATCCCGAGGAAGCCGAACAGGGCGAGCAGCCCGGTCCAGGCCGGCAGGGCCACCGTGGCCTTGCGGACGGTGCGGGGGCCGTCGGCGGCGAACCCGGCGGTCAGGACGTGCGGGTACATCAGCAGGGCGAGCGCCGAGCCGAGCGCGAGGGTGGCGTAGGCGGGCTGCTGCTCGGGGGAGAGGAGCAGGGCCGGTCCGCCGAGGCGCTCCGCCGCCCCCTCGAAGACCGGGCCGGGACCGCCGAACCGCCTGAGGACCAGCCAGCACACGGCGGTCAGCGACACGAAGACGGCCACCGCCTTCAGCGCCGAGATCACCGCGGGCGCCCGCAGCCCGTGCCGGTACGTCGCCACGGCGAGCCCCGCGAACAGCGCGACCATCACCAGGTCACCGGCCGCGCCCTCGGGGTAGACGCCCCCGGCCGTCAGCACCGCCCGGATGCCGAGCAGCTGGAGCGCCAGGTAGGGCATCGTCGCGAGGATCCCGGTCAGCGCCACCACCAGAGCGAGCGGCGCCGAACCGTACCGGCCGCGCACGAAGTCCCCGGCCGTCACATAGCCGTGGCGCCGGGCCACCTCCCACAGCCGGGACAGCAGCACGAACGCGAGCGGGCAGACGATCACCGTGTACGGCACGGCGAAGAACGCGGGCGCCCCGTTGCCGTACGCGAGGCCGGGCACGGCGGTGAAGGTGTACGCGGTGAAGACGGTGCCGCCGAGCAGCAGCCAGGTCCACACCGGGCCGAGGGAGCGGTCGGCCAGCGCCCAGCCCTCCAGGGACGGCAGCCGGTCGGTGGGGCGCAGCCGGCGCGCGGTGACGGCGAGCAGCGACGCTCCGCCGATCACGGCGAGGAACGTCGCGGTCATGGCAGCGTCCGCCATGGTTCACCGTCCTTGGTGTGCCTGGCCCCGCACCGTCCCGGGGTGCCGCGCCGCCTTCGGCGCGCCGGGGGCCTTCACGCGGTAGTTGCGCGGGGCGCCGCTCCGGTTGACCGGAGACCGGAGGAAATCTCGAGGAATCTCGCGGAAACGCGCTGTCAACCGATCCGAGCGGGTGGGCAACTCTTGCACAGACCCACAGGAAGCGGGAGAGGAGCGCAGGCCATGCCACGGACCGGTCATCACCGGCTACGGCGCGTCGCGATCGCCGTACTGCTCCTCGCGCCCGCCGCGGGCCTGCTGTGGGTCCCCTGGTACGCCGGTGCCGAGCCGCGACTGGCCGGGACGCCGTTCTTCTACTGGTACCAGCTCGCCTGGGTACCGGGATGCGGCCTCTGTCTGCTCGCCGCGTACGCGCTGACGGACCGGCGGCGGGACCGGCGCCGAGACCGGCCTCGCTGAGCCCACCCTTCTTCCTTCTCCCTTCTTCCTTCTTTCGCTTCACCCTTTCCCGCCGCACACCCGTTGAGGTCAGGAGCCGCCATGCCCACATCAGCCGTGCCCGAATCCGGCCGCACCGCACCCGAAAAGCCCCGGATGTCGCCGAGATCCCTCGCGCTCTGGATCACCGTCGCCCTCGTCGGCGCGCTCGGCTGGGCCGTGGTCGCCCTGTCCCGGGGCGAGGAGATCTCCGCCGTCTGGCTGGTCGTGGCGGCCCTCGGCTCGTACGCGATCGCCTACCGCTTCTACTCCCGGTTCATCGCCCGCCGGGTCCTCCAGGTCGACGACACCCGTGCCACGCCCGCCGAACGGCTGGAGGACGGCGTCGACTACCACCCCACCGACAAGCGGGTGCTGTTCGGCCACCACTTCGCGGCCATCGCGGGTGCCGGTCCGCTGGTGGGCCCCGTCCTGGCCGCGCAGATGGGCTATCTGCCGGGCACCATCTGGATCATCGCGGGCGTCATCTTCGCCGGCGCCGTCCAGGACATGATCGTCCTGTTCCTCTCCATGCGCCGGGACGGCAAGAGCCTCGGCCAGATGGCCCGTGACGAGATCGGCAAGGTCGGCGGAGCCGCCGCGCTGATCGGCGTCTTCGCCATCATGATCATCCTGCTCGCGGTCCTCGCGATGGTCGTCGTCAACGCCCTCGCGGAGTCCGCCTGGGGCACCTTCTCGGTCGCCATGACCATCCCCATCGCCCTCTTCATGGGCTTCTACCTGCGCTATCTCCGCCCCGGCCGGGTCGTCGAGACCAGCTTCCTCGGCGTGGCCCTGCTCCTGCTCGCCATCCTCGGCGGTGGCTGGATCCAGGACTCCTCGCTCGCCGGGTACTTCGTCTGGAGCCCCGAGACCCTGGTGTTCTGCCTCGTCGGCTACGGCTTCGTCGCCTCCGTGCTCCCCGTGTGGATGCTGCTCGCCCCGCGCGACTACCTCTCCACCTTCATGAAGGTCGGCACCATCGCCCTGATGGCCGTCGGCGTGGTCATCGCCGCCCCGAACCTCAGGGCCGAGTCCGTCACCGAGTTCGCCCACACGGGCACCGGCCCGGTCTTCGCCGGCTCCCTCTTCCCGTTCCTGTTCATCACCATCGCCTGCGGCGCCCTCTCCGGCTTCCACGCCCTGGTCTCCTCGGGTACGACCCCGAAGCTGATCCGGAAGGAGTCCCAGGTCCGGCTCATCGGTTACGGCTCCATGCTCACGGAGTCCTTCGTCGCCGTGATGGCCCTGATCGCCGCGTGCGTGCTGGAGCCCGGCCTCTTCTACGCCATGAACTCCCCCGCCGCCCTGCTCGGTCCGACCGTCGACACCGCCGCCGAGGCCGTGAGAAACCTCGGCTTCACCATCACCCCCGAGCAGCTCACCGCCGCCGCCAAGGCCGTCGAGGAGGAGACCCTGGTCGGCCGCTCAGGTGGCGCGCCCACCCTCGCCGTCGGCATGTCGGAGATCTTCGCCGGGGTCTTCGGCGGCGCGGGGATGAAGGCGTTCTGGTACCACTTCGCGATCATGTTCGAGGCGCTGTTCATCCTCACCACCGTGGACGCCGGCACCCGCGTCGGCCGCTTCATGCTCCAGGACATGCTCGGCAACGTCTGGAAGCCGATCGGCCGGGTCACCTGGAAGCCGGGCATCTGGATCACCAGCGCCCTGGTCGTCGGCGCCTGGGGCTACTTCCTCCACGCCGGTGTCACCGACCCCCTCGGCGGCATCAAGCAGCTGTTCCCGCTCTTCGGCATCGCCAACCAGCTGCTCGCCGCGGTCGCCCTCGCCGTCACCACGACTGTCCTGATCAAGTCCGGCAAGCTCCGCTGGGCCTGGGTCACCGGCATCCCGCTGGCCTGGGACGTGGCCGTCACCTTCACCGCCGGCTGGCAGAAGATCTTCTCCGACAACCCGGCGGTCGGCTTCTTCGCCCTGCGGGACAAGTACGCGGCCGCCATCGACAGGGGCGAGCTGCTGCCCGGCGCCACGACCATGGACGACATGCACACCATCGTCCTCAACAACACGGTCGACGGCGTGATCATGGCGATCTTCCTCCTCCTCGTCCTCACGGTCCTCGTCAACTGCGCGGTGGTCTGCGTCCGCGCCGTACGCTCCCCGTCCCCGCTCCCGACCTCCGAGGCGCCCTACGTCGAGTCCCGCCTCGACGACCTGCCCGAGCGGTCCGAGGACGAGCTGGCGGGGGCCCGCCGATGACGGCCCCGGGCATCCGCCGCTGGGCCCGGACCGTGCGCTGGTACCTCCGGGAACTGACGGGCGAGGCCGAGTACGACCGCTACTGCGCCCGGCACCACCGCCGGCACGCCGGAACCCCGGTGCCGACGCGGAGGGAGTACGACGCCCTGCGGGCCCGGCACCGGGAGGAGCACCCGGAGGGCCGCTGCTGCTGACGGGACGGGCCCTGGACGGGACGGGGCCTTGACGGGGCGGGTCCTTGACGGGACGGGTCCTTGACGGGGCAGGCCCTACGCCGGAGAGGGCGTCGTCTTCGTCTGCTCGTCCTCGGTCTGCTCGTTCTCCGCATGCTCGGCGTTCGCCGCGGCCGCCTCGCGGTCGCGGCGCTCGCGGCGGGCGAGGATGACGTAGCCGACGGGGACGGCGGCGGCGAAGAGCCACCACTGGAGGGCGTACGCGTAGTTCAGCGCGGCGTTCTCGTCGCCGGGGCTGCCGAGGAGTTCCGGGGTGTCGCCCTTCGGCTCGGGCGCTGTCAGGGCGACGTAGCCGCCGAGGACCCGGGCGTCGAGGCGCTTGGCCTCCTGCCCGCTGTTGATCAGCATGATCTGCCGGTCCGGCAGGCCCTCAAGGTCCTTGATCCCGCTGGCCTCGGTCGTCTCGTCGGGCATCAGCCGCCCGGTGACGGTGACCTCACCGCCGGGCGGCGCGGGGATCTTGGGGAACGCCGTCTCGCCGAGTCCTCCCGACGGGATCCAGCCGCGGTTGACGAGCAGGACCTTGCCGTCGTCGAGGACGAACGGGGTCAGGACGTGGAAGCCGACCTCGTCATCGGCGTTGGTGCGGCGGCGGACCACGACCTCGTCGTCGGTGTCGAAGGTGCCCCGCGCGGTCACGGTCCGGTAGCGCTCGGCGCTGGTGACGGTGTGCCCGGGGGACGTCAGCCGCTCCACGGGCACCGGCTTCGCGGCCAGCGCGTCGGCGACGAGCTGGTTCCGGGCGGAGCGCTCCTCGTACCGATGCATCTGCCAGAAGCCCAGCCTGACCATGGTCGGGATCAGGACGAGCGCGAGCAGCGTGAGGATCACCCACTGCCGGGACAACAGGAAGCGGTACACCCACTGACCGTACCTCGCGCGGTTCGGCCCCCGGCGGGAGGGTCCCGCCGGGGGCCGCCGCATACCGGCTCAGACCTTGTCGACGATCCCCACCCTCCCCTCGGCCCGCGCGCAATGGGCGCCGCAGTACCAGTGGCCCTCGACCTCGACGCCCTGACCGATGATCTGCACCCGGCAGTGCTCGCAGATGGGGGCCATGCGGTGGATCGCGCAGGCGAAACAGTCGAAGACGTGCACCGCGCCCTGCGCGTGCACCTCGAACGTCATGCCGTAGTCGTTTCCGCAGACTTCGCAACGTGCCATGCGCCACAGCGTGCGGCGCCGACCCGCCACGGGCGAGCGGACGGCGGGCGAGTCGCCCGCCAATCACCCGTACGCCCCTCTCACCCCTCGGAGGCCGGTTCCACGTCCCGCAGCAGCTGCCCGAACGCCGCCTCGTCGATCACGGGTGTCCCGTACTGCCGGGCCCTGACGGTCTTGGACGTACCCGAGTCCGGGTCGTTGGTGACGAGCAGACTCGTCACCCGGGACAGGCTCGTCGCCACATGCAGCCCCGCCTCCACCGCCCGGTCCTCCAGCAGTTCCCGGTCGACGGAGGTGTCCCCGGAGAAGGCGACCCGCATGCCCTGCTTGAGCGGTTTGCCCTCTTCGTACCGGCCGGGGTTGGGGTACGGGCACGGGGGCCGCTTGCGGGAGGGCCGCCAACTGCCCGCCCCGTAGCCACCGGAGGAGTACCCGCCGGTGGCCTGCCGTCCGATCGTCGGCGAGGAGGACCACTCGGTCAGCGGCCGGCATTCGAGCAGCGGCAACCGCACACCCCGGCTGGCGGCGGCGCGCAGACTGGGCCGGAACGCCTCCGCCAGCACCCGCGCGTCGTCCAGCGCGTGGTGGGCGCGCTGCTGCACGACGCCGAAGTGGGCCGCGAGCGACTCCAGTTTGTGGTTGGGCAGCGGCAGCCCCAGCTCCTTCGACAGCGCGATGGTGCACAGCCGCTGCCGCACCGGCGCCTCGGTCTCCGCGCGGGCGTACTCCCGGGCGAGCATCGACCAGTCGAACACCGCGTTGTGCGCGACGAGTACGCGGTCGGCGAGCCGGGAGGACAACTCCTCCACGATGTCCCGGAACAGCGGGGCCCCTTCGAGCACGTCGCTCGTCAGCCCGTGGATCCACACCGGCCCCGGGTCGCGCTCCGGGTTGACCAGCGTGTACCAGTGGTCCTCGACCTCACCGCGCGCGTCCAGTCTGTACACAGCCGCGGAGATTATCCGGTCGTCCCGGGCCAGCCCGGTCGTCTCCACGTCAACAACCGCGTACCCCTGCGGATACGCGGTCGGCCAGGGAGCTTGCGACGCCGCGGTCGAAAGGTCTTCGAGCATGGTCCCTGAGGATACGGGCCACGACTGACAGCCTGTTACTCGACGGTGAGGTGTCTTGCCGTGGAAGCCGGTGCCGTGAGCTGTGCGGCGAAGGCCAGTTCGGCGAGGCTGGTCTCCAAGGTCGCGAAGTTCTGGGCCGGATGTCGCAGATGGGGCACATCGCCCGGTGGCGCAGATCGACGGCTCCCTTTCGGGGGCCACCCCTCAAGTCTGCCCGCCGGATTGGCGGAGGACGCCAAGAAGCAAGCGCGTACCACTGGAAATACTTGTCAGTAACAACGTCTAGCCCCAGCTCACCAGCGGTTCTACGGTGCCCACATGCCGAACCTGCCCGATGTCGTGCTGTGGTCGATACCCGCGTTTGTGCTGCTCACCGTGATCGAGGTGATCAGTTACCGCCTCCATCCGGACGAGGACGCCGCCGGATACGAGGCGAAGGACGCCGCGACGAGCGTCGGTATGGGGCTCGGCAGTCTCGCGTTCGACTTCCTGTGGAAGATCCCGATCGTCGCCATCTACACCGCGGTCTACGAACTGACCCCGCTGCGCGTGCCCGTGCTGTGGTGGACGGTCCCGTTGATGCTGCTCGCGCAGGACTTCTTCTACTACTGGTCGCACCGGGGCCACCACGTCGTCAGGATCCTGTGGGCCTGCCACGTCGTGCACCACTCCAGCCGGAAGTTCAACCTGACCACCGCGCTGCGGCAGCCCTGGACCACGTGGACCGTGTGGCCCTTCTACGTCCCGCTCATCGCCCTCGGTGTGCATCCGGCCGCGCTCGCCTTCTGCTCGTCGGCCAACCTCGTGTACCAGTTCTGGATCCACACCGAGCGCATCGGCAAGCTGCACCCGGCGTTCGAGTTCGTGTTCAACACGCCGTCGCACCACCGCGTCCACCACGCCTCCCAGGGCGGCTACCTCGACCGCAACTTCGGCGGCATCCTCATCGTCTGGGACCGGCTGTTCCGGTCCTTCGTCGCGGAGACCGAGCGCCCCGTCTACGGTCTGACCAAGAACATCGGCACCTACAACCCCCTGCGGGTCGCCACCCACGAGTACGTCGCCATCGCCAAGGACCTGAGGGCGGCCCGGAGTTGGAGCGAGCGGGCCGGGCGGGTCTTCCGGGGCCCCGGCTGGGGACCGGCGGCTCGGCGCGCGGCCGCCGAGGGGAAGCCGGCCGCCGAAGGGAAGCCGGCCGCCGAGGGGAAGCCGGCCGCCGAAGGGAAGCTGGCCGCCGAGGGGAAGCCGGCCGCCGAGGAGCGGCCGGCGGTCACGGAGACCGCCGCGTGAGACGGGACGGCGGACAGACCGTCCTCGTCGCCTTCGGGGTCGCCGCGGTCGTCGACCTCGGCTCCCTCGCCGCGGGGTTCACCCCCGGGCACCTCGCCGCCAAGCCGCTGCTGATGCCGTTGCTCGCCGCGTGCGTCCACGCGCGCGGCGGCCCCCGGCTGCTGATCGCCGCGCTCCTGTGCGGCTGGGGCGGGGACGTCCTCCTCCTCTCCGACGCCGACCCCGCCTTCCTCGCCGGGATGGGCTCCTTCGCGGCGGGGCACGTCTGCTACCTCGTCCTCTTCGGGAAGCGGGCGCGGCGGGCGAACGACGCGGGGAGCGCGGGGGCGGGCCGTTCACCCGAGGGAGAGCGGGCGGCACGCGCGCGTGCCCTCCGGCTGCCCGCCGGGTACGCGCTCGTCCTCGTCGTCGCCTTGGCGAGCCTGTGGGCCGGTCTGCCCGCGGAACTGCGGGTGCCTGTCGCCGGGTACAGCGCCCTGCTGACCGCGATGGCGTGCTCCGCGGCCCGGCTGGGGGTCGTCGCCGGCGCCGGCGGCGCGCTCTTCGTGCTGTCGGACATGCTCATCGCGACGGGTGTCGCCGAGTGGCCGCAGCTCCCGCGCCCGGACCTGTGGATCATGCTCACGTACATCGCCGCCCAGTGCCTGCTGGCCCACGGTGTCCTCCAGACCCCGGAGACCGGGCGACCGGCGCCCACCGGCGGCTCGGTGACGGCGGCCCCCTGAGCGAGGGCGGCCCCCGGGGCCGCCGGCCCTCACCAGCGGATCGGCACCGGCAGCGCCGTGAGCAGGGCCGACACCGCCACGACCACCCCCAGGAACACCAGTTCCGCGCGTGCGGGAGCACAGGCGTCGAGCGGGTCGGCCGCGCGCCGCAGCCGCAGCCGCGCGGAGAGGGCGAGCGCGGCGACGGCGGCCATGAGCAGCACCTTGGCGAGCAGGACGCGCCCGTACGCCGTCTCCGTCAGCTGGTCGAGGACCGTGCCCGGCGGCATCCGGCGGAGCGTGCTGCCCAACCCGGTGGCGGTCACGGCGGCCAGCAGAACCACGGCCACGCGCGCGTAGAAACCCAGCAGCGCGGCGCCCGGCCCTGCCGTCGCGCGCCACGCGCGCGTGCCCAGGGTGCGTAGGACGTACAGCAGTCCGCCCGCCCACAAGGCCGCGCACAGCAGGTGAACGAACGTCAGGGCAGTGCCGAGGAGCGGGTCGTCCTCGACGGTGGGGTGCGCCCGCGACGCCTCCGCGGCGACGATCGCCGTGAGCGGCACCACCTGGGTGAGCGGACGCCGGGACCGGGCGCACAGGGCCGCCGCCGCGAACGCGTTGACCTCCAGCAGGGCGAGCCGTCCGTCCCGCGTCGCGTGGAGGCCGCCGATGTCCATGTCGGCGGGGGAGCCCGGCAGGAGGTTGCCGGTCGCCACCACCGAGGCCAGCCCCAGGGCGGCCACGCAACCGGCGACAGCCGCCCCCGCCGCCCGACTGCGGGGCCTCTCCTCCGGGGCACCGGGCACCCGCCGGGCCAGCCGCACGACGAACAGCTCGCCCAGCGGTACGCACAGCGCGGCCAGCGCGACCGTTCTCAGGAGGGCGATCCCGCCCGCCCCGGGGGCCGCCGCCTCACCCGTGCCGGCCAGCGCGACACGCGGCCCGAACAGGGGGACCGCCGCGCCCACGGCCACCAGGAGGAGCAGCCCGGCGGCCCGCCCGCCGCCCGCCGGCCACCACCGTCCGGGCCACCGCCCCGCACGTCCCCCGACGGCCCGCCGCCCGGGGCCCAGGGCCCCGTTCTCCTCCGTCGTCCGTCTCGTCAGGCTCACCCCGAAAGTCCACCAGTCGCCCCAGAGACGGGCAAGTTCCGGAAAACAGCCGGTAGTTCGACATCACGCCCATACCTACGGCTGGGGACGGTGTCCGTCTCACGGAGACCTGCGCGCCAAGAAGCGCGGGGGAGGCGCACATCTCACCCACGCGCCGCCAGTTCACTCCCTCGCACACCCCCTGGCACCCTCTCGCCCCTCACACCCACCTCGCCTCGTCCGCGCCCCAGGGCCCCGGCGGTCGCGCCCAGTCGCCCGGCCCGCCCTCGAAGGAGACCGGCGGCAGCGCGTACCGCAGCCGCCCGACCGGACTGTCCCGCTCGGCGAGCCAGGGATCCGCCGAGCCGGACACCGCACCGGCGCTGCTCTCCTCCGCACCCGCAGGGCGGACCCCCGGCCCCGGCCCGCGTCCTCCAGCAGCCACGCCGCCGTTCGCGCCAACGACAGCCGTACGACCCGTCCGCGACCGTCCGCCCACCCCTCGGAGAGCGACCGCAGCACCGCCGCCGCCAGCAGGTACCCCGTCCCGTGGTCGAGGGCCTGCGCGGGCAGCGCGCCCGGACGCTCCGGCGACCCCTCGACCGCCGCGATCCCGGTCGCCACCTGGACGAGGCTGTCGAAGCCCCGCCGCCCGGCCCACGGCCCGTACGCGCCCCACGCCGACAGCTGCGCCACGACGAGGCCGGGCCGCCGGGCGACCAGTGCCTGCGGGGCCAGCCCGAACCGGTCCAGCCCACCCGGCCGGTACCCGGTGACGACGACGTCCGCCGCGGCCAGCAGCTCCTCGAAGACGCGCCGGTCGGCGGCACGGGCCAGGTCCAGTGCCGTCGACCGCTTCCCGAAGCCGGTGTCGATGTGCTGGTCGGGGATTTCGGGCAGCCCCGGCGGGTCGACGCGCAGCACGTCCGCGCCCAGCAGGGCGAGCGTCCGGGTGGCGACCGGGCCCGCGATGACACGGGTCAGGTCGAGGACCCGCACCCCGGCGGCGGGCAGCGGGAGAGCCCCGCCCGACGAGGACGGCGCCGGCCCCGGACGCCGGTGCGCGGCCCGAGCCGCGGGCGGCGGCACGCGCGCGTGCGCGATGTCCGCCCGGTCGTGCTCGACCAGCGGCCCGGCCGCCACCGCCGCGGCCTGTTCGTGCGCCGCCCATTCGTCCACCGACCGCAGCGCGACCGCGAGACCCCCGGCCGCGTACACCGCCTCCTCGACCTGAAGCGACGAGCGTTCGGCGAGCGCCGCGCCGACGGCGGTCGCGTCGCCCCCGGGCAGCCCCAGCGCGGACCGCAACCGCTCCCGGTGGTGCGGGTAGTTGGCGTGCGTGCGCACCCAGCCGTCCGCCGTGCGCCAGAAACGCGACAGCGGCGCGAAGGCGACCGGCGCCCGCCCGTCGATCAGCAGATGCCGCTCGCTCACGAAGGCCGTGGCCACCGCCCCGTCGTCCACCCGTACGCGGGGCACGTCCGCGAGGCCGGCCCGCCGCGCGCCCAGCTCGGCGGCGGCCAGGGCGCACACGCCCACGCAGGCCCGCGCCAGCTCCCGTACCGGGAGCCGGGCCGGCAGCACCCCGTCCCGTACGACCGTCGACACCCGCCGCAGCGGACCGGGGTCGCCGCCCAGCGCCGCCCACGCCGACGCCAGGCTCACGCCGGTGCCGATCGAGCTGCCTCCGCCGGTGCCGATCCCCCTGGCTCCGCCCGCGCCCGAGTCCCTGCCCGCGCCCTTGCCCGCACCCATGTCCGTCATGAGTCCACTGTGCGGTGTGGACGGGATCAACATGGGTGCCGGGGCAGCGGAAAGGGCCGGGCGGTACCCGACCGCCCGACCCTGACGCTCCCTTGAGGAGAGTTCCCGCGTGGTGAGCCGCTACTTGGTGACCGCGTCCAGCGCGTCCGCCGTGCCGAAGCCGTAGAAGCCGTTGTAGTTCTTCGGCCCTTCGCACACCGCGTCGGCCTTGCCGTCACCGTCGAGGTCGTACGGGTCCGTGCACGGCGTCGCGTCGGCCTGCGCGTACAGCAGGGCCTTCACGAGCGGCGCCGGCGCGTACGGGTGCGTCGACTTGATGAGGGCGGCGACCCCCGCGACATGCGGTGACGCCATCGACGTACCGGCCATGTAGCCCCACTTGCCGCCCGGCAGCGGGCCCAGGATGAGGCCGCTGGTGGCGGGCGGGGCCGGGGTCTGCAGACGGGTCGAGTCGCCGCCGGGCGCGGCGATGTCGATGACACCCAGACCGTGGTTGGAGAACGACGACTTGACGCCCTTCGCGCCGGTCGCGGCGACCGTGACGACACCGGGCAGCTGGGTCGGGATGTCCAGGCACTTCGACGGGTCGATCACCCGGTCCGACGGCGTCGTGTCGTTCGGCGACGTCGGGTCGGTGATCTCGTCGGCCGCGAGGTCGTAGTTCTCGTTGCCGGCCGCCGCGACGTTGACCGTGCCCTTCTTCTCCGCGTACCGCGAGGCCCGGGTGATGGCCTCGACGAGCGCCTTCTGGTCCGGGTCGTCCTTGCAGTTGAAGTACCACGGGTCGGTGTAATAGCTGTTGTTCGTGACGTCCACGCCGTGCTCGGCGGCCCACATGAAGCCGCAGACCACGGCCTCCGTGTAGAAGAAGCCGGCCGTCGTGGACACCTTGATGCCGGACACCTTCACGCCCGGCGCCACACCCGTGACCCCGACGCCGTTCTTCGCGGCGGCGATCTCACCGGCCACATGAGTGCCGTGCGGGCTCTCCGTGGGCCCCGGCCGCCAGGCGCCGTCGGTCGTGTCGGGCTTGCCCGTGACGCAGTTGACCGACGCCTTCCGGTCGAAGTTGGGCGCGATGTCCGGGTGGGTGTCGTCGACGCCGGTGTCGATGACGGCGACCGTGACGTCCGGGCTGCCCAGGGACACCTCGTGGGCCTTGTCCGCCTTGATGGCGGGCAGGTCCCACTGCAGTGACTCAAGGGGGTCCTGGCCCTCGGCGGCGTCCGCTGCCGCGATCTCCTCGGCGGACAGCACCTTGGGGGTGCCGACGTCGGTGGTGGACTGCGCGGGCAGCGGCGCGGTGCGCGTGGCGCCCGCCGACTCCACCCCGGGCACCCGGCGGATCGCGGGGGCGAAGTCGGCGTTCGCCGAGTGGACGACGATGACGCCGATCCTGTCGTACGACGTCACGATCGTGCCGCCCGCCTCGGTGATGGCCTTCTTCACCTTGGCGGACGGTCCGTGACCGGGGCGGACGTTGACCACGTAGCTGAGCTGTGTCGCGTCGGCCGCGGTCCGGGCGGTCACCTCTGCCGCCGAGGCCGTGGTACCGGGTATGACGACCACTGCCGTCGCCAGGACCATCCCCAGGGGGATCGCCGCCAGGCGACGCGAGCGCTTACGAGGCGCTGTCATGCTGTCTCCAGTTCGTTTCGCGTGATGAGCGGTACGAGCTGTGCGGGAACGCGTTCCCGTCGGGGTGTCGGTCCGCCCCGGTGGCTGTTACTTGACGGCCTTCAGGGCGTTGACGATGCCGTGCCCGTAGAAGCCGTTGACACGCGGGCCGCCCTCGCAGACGGCGTCCGGGGTGCCGTCGCCGTTCTGGTCGTACGTCGTGGGGCAGGCCTGCTTGTCCGCCTGGGCCTTCAGCAGCCACTGCAGCTGCGCCGGGGACGCCCACGGGTGCGTGGACTTCAGCAGCGCGGCCACGGCCGAGGCGTGCGGCGCCGCCATCGACGTGCCCTGGAGGAAGCCGTACTTGCCCTCCGGCATCGTGGACAGGATGCGGCCGTCCTTCGACGGGGTGTCCGGCAGCTGGTAACGCCGGTCGCCGCCCGGCGCCGCGATGTCGACGACACCGTTGCCGTACGTGGAGTAGTACGACTTCTCGTTCTTCACGCCCGTCGCGCTCACCGTGACGATGCCCGGCAGCTGGGTCGGCACGTCGAAGCACTCGCTCGGGTCGATGGTGCGCTCGACCGGAGTGGTGTCGTTGGGGCTGGAGGCGTCCACGATCGCGTCGGAGGCGAGGTCGTGGTTGGAGTTGCCCGCCGAGGCCAGGTGCAGGGTGCCCTTCTTCGTGGCGTACTTCTGCGCCCGGTTGACGGCGTCGACGATCGCCTTCTGGTCCGGGTCCTCCATGCAGTTGTAGAGCCACGGGTCGACGTAGTAGCTGTTGTTCGTGATCTCCACGCCGTGGTCGGCGGCGAACACGAACGCGCAGACGACGCTCTCCGCGTAGAACAGACCGCTCTTCTTGTCGGTCACGTTGATGCTGGAGACCTGGACGCCGGGAGCCACGCCGGCGACGCCTATGCCGTTGCGGGCCGCGGCGATCTCACCGGCGACGTGCGTGCCGTGGTAGTCGGCCGCGGTGTACGGCCGCCAGGCGCCCTCGCTGGTGTCCGCGACACCGCCGTCGCAGTTGGCCGACTGGGACTTGGAGAAGTTCGGCGCGAGGTCCGGGTGGGTGTCGTCGACGCCGGTGTCGATGACGGCGACCGTGACCCTCCTGCTGCCGTCGTTGATCTTCGCCGCCTTGTCGGCGCCGATCGACCGCAGGTCCCACTGGTCGGCCTCGAGCGGCTCGGCGTCGGGGATGTCGGCCGAGGCGGCCTTCACCTTCGCGGCCTCAGCGTCCGTCAGGACGTCGACGGCACCCTCGTCCGTCGTGCCCGCGGGCGTCAGCGGCGAGGTACGGGTCAGACCGGCCGACTGCACACCGCGCGCGGCACGGATCGTCGCGCCGAACTCGGGGTTGGTGGAGTGGACGACGATCACGCCGATCCGGTCGTAGGCGACGACGACCTTGCCGCCCGCCTCGGCGATCGCCTTCTTGACGGAGGCGAGGGTCCACTTGTCGGTCCTGGTGTTCACGACGTACGAGAGGTTCGGGCCCTCCGCGGTCGCGGTCGCGGTGGCGGGTGCGGCGAGCGGCGCCGCCGAGGCGACACCCGGCAGGAAGCCGAGTGAGGCGGTCAGCGAGAGAGCGACCGGTACCGCGAGCGCGAGCCGACGGCTGGAGCGCAGATGAGCCATGGGGTCTCCACATCATCCTCAAAGAAACCGGCCCCGGGCACACGAGTGCCTGGGCAGGTACATGACTTGGTGGTGCGCCCCGAAGCTATCCCCCGCCGTCCCTGGCCAGCAATGACTTGAGGGGACCCCGGCCGAAGTAGAGGGGTATCCCTTATCGACACGCCTGTGTCGATCCGTCGCCGAATCGATTTTCGAAAGAACGACAGACGGTTGAACCGGTCCTCCCGTGCCGCCGTGACGTTGAGCAGGGAGCCCGAGCACGATCGTGCGCCCCATCTCACCGCTAGGAACAGAGCCGACCAGATGTCCGTAATCGACCCGTCCCCCGATCCGACGGCGAAATCGTCCCCATCCACCGTCGCGACCGCGGCGGATACGCGAGGAGACTCCGTGGCAACCGACGCACCGCCCCCCGCGCAGGCAGAACACCATCTCCCCTCGGCCGAGGAGTTCACCGCGGTCCAGGAGAGCGCCGAGTTCGGTGAACTGCGCCGCTCCTACCGGTCGTTCGCCTTCCCGCTGACCGTCGCCTTCATCGCCTGGTACCTGCTGTACGTCCTGCTCTCCAACTACGCCGGCGACTTCATGGGGACCAAGCTCCTCGGCAACATCAACATCGCCCTCGTCCTCGGCGTCGCCCAGTTCGTCACCACGTTCCTCATCGCCTGGTGGTACTCGCGGCACGCCGCCGCGAAGCTCGACCCCAAGGCCGAGGCGATCAAGTCCCGGATGGAGGGCGGCGCATGAGCCCCGTTCAGCAGACAGTCCTCGCGGCCAACGAGGCCAGCGAGCACCGGCCGCTCATCATCACGCTGTTCGCGCTGTTCGTCCTCGCGACGCTCGCCATCACCGTGTGGGCCGGCCGCCAGACCAAGGACGCCGCCGACTTCTACGCGGGCGGCCGCCAGTTCAGCGCCTTCCAGAACGGCCTCGCCGTCTCCGGCGACTACATGTCCGCCGCGTCGTTCCTCGGCATCGCCGGCGCGATCGCCCTCTTCGGCTACGACGGCTTCCTCTACTCCATCGGCTTCCTCGTCGCCTGGCTGGTCGCCCTGCTCCTGGTCGCCGAGCCGCTGCGCAACTCCGGCCGCTACACCATGGGCGACGTGCTCGCGTACCGCATGCGCCAGCGCCCGGTGCGCACCGCCGCCGGTACGTCCACGATCGTCGTGTCGATCTTCTACCTGCTGGCCCAGATGGCGGGCGCGGGCGTCCTCGTCTCCCTGCTCCTCGGCATCACCTCCGACGCCGGCAAGATCCTCATCGTCGCCCTCGTCGGCCTCCTGATGATCGTCTACGTCTCCATCGGCGGTATGAAGGGCACCACCTGGGTCCAGATGGTGAAGGCCGTGCTGCTGATCGGCGGCACGCTCCTCATTACGTTCCTGGTGCTGCTGAAGTTCAACTTCAACATCTCCGATCTGCTCGGCACCGCCGCCGAGAACAGCGGCAAGGGCGCCGCCTTCCTGGAGCCCGGCCTCCAGTACGGCGCGACCGGCACCTCCAAGCTGGACTTCATCTCCCTCGGCATCGCCCTGGTCCTCGGCACCGCCGGCCTGCCGCACATCCTGATCCGCTTCTACACGGTGCCCAACGCCAAGGCTGCCCGTAAGTCGGTCAACTGGGCCATCGGCATCATCGGCGGCTTCTACCTGATGACCATCGCCCTCGGCTTCGGCGCCGCCGCGCTGATCGACCAGAAGGAGATCATCGCCTCCAACCCGTCGGGCAACACCGCGGCCCCGCTGCTCGCCCTGCACCTCGGCGGCGTCGACTCGGCCTGGGGCGCGATCCTGCTCGCCACGATCTCGGCGGTGGCGTTCGCGACCATCCTCGCCGTGGTCGCCGGCCTCACCCTCGCCTCGTCGTCGTCCTTCGCGCACGACATCTACGCCAACGTCATCCGCAAGGGGAAGGCGTCCGGCGCCGAGGAGGTCCGCGCGGCCCGCTGGGCGACCGTCTTCATCGGCATCGTCTCCATCGGCCTCGGCGCCCTCGCCCGCGACCTGAACGTGGCCGGCCTGGTCGCGCTCGCCTTCGCGGTCGCGGCCTCGGCCAACCTGCCGACCATCCTCTACAGCCTCTTCTGGAAGCGGTTCACCACCCAGGGCGCGCTGTGGTCGATCTACGGCGGTCTGATCGTCGCCGTCGGCCTGGTGCTGTTCTCGCCCGTCGTCTCCGGCGACCCCAAGGCGATGTTCCCGGACGTCGACTTCCACTGGTTCCCGCTGAAGAACCCGGGCATCATCTCCATCCCGTTCGGCTTCCTCATGGGCTTCCTCGGCACCGTGCTCTCCAAGGAGAAGCCCGACGAGGCCAAGTACGCCGAGCTGGAGGTCCGCTCCCTCACGGGCACCGGCGCGCACTGAGAGGTCGTGTTGCGAAGGGGTCGTCGTAGGGATCTACGGCGGCCCCTCGCCGCGTCTCGTGGGATCGGGCCTGTGATGTCGTCACCGGTGTCACGTAGGCTCGCAGGTGTCAGGGAACGACTGATCCGGCGCGGGAGGGGGCCCACGTGCTCATCGACACCTACGGCCGAGTGGCCACCGACCTCAGGGTCTCGCTGACCGACCGGTGCAATCTGCGCTGCACCTACTGCATGCCCGAGGAGGGCCTGCAGTGGCTGGCCAAGCTCGATCTGCTCACGGACGACGAGATCGTCCGCCTCATCGACATAGCCGTCACCACCCTCGGCGTCACCGAGGTCCGCTTCACCGGCGGCGAGCCCCTGCTGCGCCCCGGCCTGGCCGGCATCGTGGAGCGCGTGGCGGCGCTGGAGCCCCGCCCCCAGACGTCCCTCACCACCAACGGCATCGGCCTGAAGCGCACGGCGGCGGCCCTGAAGGCGGCGGGCCTGGACCGGGTGAACGTCTCCCTGGACACCCTGCGCCCCGATGTCTTCAAGACCCTCACCCGGCGGGACCGCCACAAGGACGTCCTGGAGGGCCTCGAAGCAGCCCGCGAGGCGGGCCTGACCCCCGTCAAGGTGAACTCGGTCCTGATGCCCGGCCTCAACGACGACGAGGCCCCGGACCTCCTCGCCTGGGCCGTCGAGCACGACTACGAGCTGCGGTTCATCGAGCAGATGCCGCTGGACGCCCAGCACGGCTGGAAGCGCGACGGCATGGTCACCGCCGGCGACATCCTCGCCTCCCTGCGCACCCGCTTCGACCTCACCCCCGAGGGCCAGGAGGAGCGCGGCTCGGCACCGGCGGAGCGCTGGCTCGTCGACGGCGGCCCCCACCGCGTGGGCGTCATCGCCTCCGTCACCCGCCCGTTCTGCTCCGCCTGCGACCGCACCCGCCTCACCGCCGACGGCCAGGTCCGCACCTGTCTGTTCGCCCGCGAGGAGACCGACCTCCGCGCAGCCCTGCGCTCGGGCGCCCCCGACGAGGAGATCGCCCGCATCTGGCGACTGGCCATGTGGGGCAAGAAGGCGGGCGCCGGCCTGGACGATCCGTCGTTCGTCCAGCCCGACCGGCCGATGTCCGCGATCGGGGGATGAGGACCCCCACGACGCAGCAGCGGCGCACGGGCTGCCCGGCGGCGGCCTAGGCCCTGTCCTCCCACTCCTTGAGCGTGACGACGTCCTTGAGGAACCCGCGCACCCCGAGGAACTGGGACAGATGCTCCCGGTGCTCCTCGCACGCGAGCCAGGTCTTCCGCCGGTCCGGGGTGTGCAGCTTGGGGTTGTTCCAGGCGAGCACCCAGACCGCGTCGGCACGACAGCCCTTGGCGGAACAGACGGGGGAGACGGGATCGGCACCGGGGACGTTGAGGATGTTCACCCGTCGACCCTAGCCGCACAAAAGGCGACGCCGAGCAGCCACGGGGGGAGCTGCCCGGCGTCGGTCTGTCGCTCCGACGGGGGATGCGGAGCGCGTACGCAGTATGTCACGGGTGACCCTCTGCCCGGCACAGGAACTACATGATTGATCTGAGCTTTTCTTGAGGTTGGCGGCCGGATGGATTCCGCTTCCAGCGGGTCCCCGGCTCAGGCCCGCTCGCGCGGCTCACTCCGGTGACCCCCCGCGGAGTCCGCCGGGACGTCTTCCGTGAAGGATTCCGCGGACTCCTCGGCAGGGAGCGGCGTGATCATGGGCCGCACCGGCGGGACGATGAACGTGGACGGCAGCGAGGGCGCGTTCTCCCGGCCCGCGTTGGCGATCACCACGGCGATGTACGGCAGCACCATTCCGAGCACCAGGGCGACGACCGCGACGTGCCGTTCGACGTTCCACAGGACCGCCGCGGCGATCACCGAGAGCGTGCGCACCGACATCGAGATGACATAGCGTCGCTGCCTGCCCCGGACGTCGTCGGCGAGCCCCTGCCGGGCGCCGGTGATCCGGAAGACCTCGACGTTGCTCTGCTTCCGCATCGCGTTCCACCACCCGCCTCTGTCGGACGCGCCCCGGCCCGTTCCCCTGCCGGACCCCGCACGGTGAACGGCGGGCCGGTACCTCTCCACGGTACGCCGCGCCTGCGCCGCCTACGAGACCGGGTCTCCTCCCGGCGGGACGGGACGACCTGCGCCGTCCCGCGTACGGCACCGCCCGACATGCGGCGTAGCGGAGGCGGGCCGACACTGGCCGTACTGCTCACGTCGAGCCGTAGGAGGAGGCAGCCATGGGCTGGTTGTGGGCGATCATCGTGGGGCTCGTGCTCGGCCTGCTGGCCAAGGCGATCATTCCGGGCAAGCAGCACAGCCCGCTCTGGCTGACGACGATCTTCGGCATGCTGGGCGCCGTCGTCGGCAACGCCATCGCACGGGGCTTCGGCGTCGAGGAGACCGCGGGCATCGACTGGAGCCGCCACGTCTTCCAGGTGGTCGCCGCGGTGGCGATCGTGTACCTGGGCGACAGCCTCTACATGGCGACGGTGGGGAAGAAGAAACACCAACGCGGCTGACGGACGCCCGCCGCGCGAAGGGGTGCGGGGACCGAGCGACGCCGTGGCCGCTGCGCCCCCACACCCCTCGGTGCTTCTACCGGGCCCCCGTCACCTCGACGGCCGCCAGGTTCTTCTTGCCGCGCCGCAGCACCAGCCAGCGCCCGTGGATGAGGTCCTCCGCCGCCGGCACGGCGTCCTCGGCGGTGACCTTCGCGTTGTTCACGTAGGCCCCGCCCTCCTTGACCGTGCGCCGGCCCGCCGACTTGCTCGGCACCAGCCCGACCTCGGCGAACAGGTCCACGACCGGAGCCAGCTCGGCGACCTTGGCGTGCGGCACCTCGGCCAGCGCCGCGGCCAGCGTCCGCTCGTCCAGCTCCGCCAGCTCACCCTGGCCGAAGAGCGCCTTCGACGCGGCGATCACCGCTGCCGTCTGGTCGGCGCCGTGCACCAGCGTCGTCAGCTCCTCCGCCAGCGCGCGCTGCGCGGCACGGGCCTGGGGCCGCTCCTGCGTCTGCCGCTCCAGCTCCTCCAGCTCCGCACGGGACCTGAAGGACAGGATGCGCATGTACCGGGCGATGTCCCGGTCGTCCACGTTCAGCCAGAACTGGTAGAACGCGTACGGCGTCGTCATCTCCGGGTCCAGCCAGACGGCGCCGCCCTCGGTCTTGCCGAACTTGGTGCCGTCCGCCTTGGTCATCAGCGGGGTCGCCAGCGCGTGCACCTCGGCACCGGGCTCCAGCCGGTGGATCAGGTCCAGGCCGGCCGTGAGGTTGCCCCACTGGTCGCTGCCGCCCTGCTGGAGCGTGCAGCCGTACCTCCGGTAGAGCTGGAGGAAGTCCATGCCCTGGAGGATCTGGTAGCTGAACTCGGTGTAGCTGATGCCCTGGTCGGACTCCAGACGGCGGGCCACGGAGTCCTTCGTCAGCATCTTGTTGACGCGGAAGTGCTTGCCGATGTCCCGCAGGAACTCGATCGCGGACAGGCCCTCGGTCCAGTCGAGGTTGTTGACCATGACGGCCGCGTTCTCGCCCTCGAAGGACAGGAACGGCTCGATCTGGGCGCGCAGCCTGCCGACCCAGCCGGCCACCGTCTCCGGGTCGTTGAGCGTGCGCTCCGCCGTGGGGCGGGGGTCGCCGATCAGACCCGTCGCACCGCCCACCAGCGCCAGCGGCCGGTGGCCGGCCTGCTGGAGCCGGCGCACGGTGAGCACCTGCACCAGGTGCCCGACGTGCAGGGACGGCGCGGTCGGGTCGAAACCGCAATAGAACGTGACGGGACCGTCCGCGAGAGCCTTGCGCAAAGCGTCCTCGTCGGTGGACAGGGAGAACAGCCCCCGCCACTTCAGCTCGTCGACGATGTCCGTCACGGTTCTCGTGTCTCCTCGAATGCTCTTCGGATGGTGGTCGGCAGCCGGGGGCGGCCGACCACGAACGACTACGAGGTTATACGCCCTGGCTGACAGAGCTCATATTGAAATCCGGCACCCGCAGCGCGGGGGTGGCGGCCCTGGTGAAGTAGTCGCTCCACTCCCGGGGGAGCGTCTTCTCCGTGCGGCCCGCCTCGACGGCCCGCCCGAGCAGGTCCACCGGCGACTCGTTGAACCGGAAGTTGTTGACCTCGCCCGTGACCTCGCCGTTCTCCACGAGGTAGACACCGTCGCGGGTCAGGCCGGTCAGCAGCAGCGTCGCCGGATCGACCTCGCGGATGTACCACAGGCAGGTCAGCAGCAGCCCGCGTCCGGTGTTCGCGACCATCTCCTCCAGGGAGCGGTCGTCGCCGCCGTCGAGGACGAGGTTGCCGATGGCGGGCGCCACCGGAAGGCCGGTCAGGCCCGCGCTGTGCCGGGTGGTGGGCAGATGCGCGATCTCGCCCTCGCGGATCCAGTCGGTCGCCTTCAGCGGCAGCCCGTTGTCGAACACCGAGCTGTCGCCGCCGGAGGAGTGGGCGAGCACGAAGGGCGCCGACTCCAGCCCCGGCTCGTAGGGGTCGCTGCGCAGCGACAGCGGCAGGTCGGTGAGCCGCTCGCCGATCCGGGTGCCGCCGCCGGGCTTGCTGAACACGGTCCGGCCCTCGGCGGCGTCCCGCGCCGACGCCGACCACATCTGGTAGATCAGCAGGTCGGCCACGGCCGTCGGCGGCAGCAGCGTCTCGTACCGTCCGGCGGGCAGCGCGATCCGCCGCTCTGCCCACCCGAGCCGTACCGCCAGCTCCGCGTCCAGGGCCGCCGGGTCGACGTCCTTGAAGTCCCGCGTGGAGCGACCCGCCCACGCCGAGCGCGTACGGTCCGGGGACTTGGCGTTCAGCTCCAGCGTGCCGTTCGGCTGGTCGTGCCGCAGCCGCAGCCCCGTCGACGTGCCCAGATAGCTGGTGACCAGCTCGTGGTTGGCGAAGCCGTACAGTTCGCGGCCGCCCGCACGCGCGCGTGCGAACGACTCGCCCAGGGCCGGGGCGAAGTCGGCGAACACGGCGGAGGTGGTCTCGGCGGGCGGCTCCGTGAAGTCGGGGGACGGCTGCACGCCCGTGACCAGCGGCTGGGCGTCCTCGGCGGGCCCGGCCCCGCGCGCGGCCTCCTCCGCGGCCCGTACCAGCGGCTCCAGTTCCTCGGCGGTGACGGCCGAGCGGGACACGACACCGGAGGCGGTGCCCTCCTTGCCGTCGACCGTGGCGACGATCGTCACCGACCGCCCGCGCGTGACCCCGTTCGTGGTCAGCGCGTTGCCCGCCCAGCGCAGGTTGGCCGTGGAGTACTCGTCGGCGATCACCACGCATCCGTCGGCCCGGGACAGTTCGAGAGCCCGCTCGACGATCTCGTGCGGCTTGTGTGCCTTGTTGACGGGCGCGCTCATCGACCTGCCTCCTGCGTGGTGTTCAGAATGTTGACGCCCTTGAACAGGGCCGAGGGGCAGCCGTGCGAGACCGCGGCGACCTGGCCCGGCTGGGCCTTGCCGCAGTTGAAGGCGCCGCCGAGGACATACGTCTGCGGCCCGCCCACGGCCGCCATGGAACCCCAGAAGTCGGTCGTCGTCGCCTGGTACGCGACGTCCCGCAGCTGCCCGGTGATCCGCCCGTTCTCGATCCGGAAGAACCGCTGCCCGGTGAACTGGAAGTTGTACCGCTGCATGTCGATGGACCACGACCGGTCCCCGACGACGTAGATACCGCGGTCGACACCGCCGATCAGGTCCTCCGTGGACATCCCCGCCGGATCCGGCTGGAGCGACACATTGGCCATGCGCTGCACGGGGACGTGCCCGGGGGAGTCGGCGTACGCGCAGCCGTTGGAGCGGCCGAGGCCGGTCAGCCGGGCGATGCGGCGGTCGAGTTGGTAGCCCACGAGGGTGCCGTCCTTGACGAGGTCCCAGCTCTGGCACTCCACCCCCTCGTCGTCGTACCCGATGGTGGCGAGGCCGTGCTCGGCGGTGCGGTCACCGGTGACGTTCATCAGCTCGGAGCCGTACCGGAGCTTGCCGAGCTTGTCGAAGGTGGCGAAGGACGTGCCGGCGTAGGCGGCCTCGTAGCCGAGCGCGCGGTCCAGCTCGGTGGCGTGGCCGATGGACTCGTGGATGGTCAGCCAGAGGTTCGACGGGTCGACGACGAGGTCGTACAGGCCCGCCTCCACGCTCGGGGCGCGCATCTTCTCGGCGAGCAGCTCGGGGATCCGCGCCAGCTCGTCGTCCCAGTCCCAGCCGGTCCCCGTCAGGTACTCCCAGCCCCGGCCGGCCGGCGGCGCCAGGGTCCGCATCGAGTCGAACTCACCGCTGGACTCGTCGACGGACACGGCGGTCAGCGACGGGTGCAGCCGGACCCGCTGCTGCGTGGTCACCGTCCCCGCCGTGTCCGCGTAGAACTTGTTCTCGTGCACGGTGAGCAGCGAGGCGTCCACGTGATTGACCCCGGGCGCCGCCAGCAGCCGCGCGCTCCAGTCCGTGAGCAGCGCGGTCTTCTCCTCGTCGGGGACGGTGAACGGGTCGATCCCGTACGAGGAGATCCACGTCTTCTCCGAGTGCACCGGCTCGTCCGCCAGCTCGACCCTCTCGTCGGACCCGGCCGCCTTGAGCACCTCGGCCGAGAGCTTGGCCATCGCCACCGCCTGCGAGGCGACCTTCGCGGCGGCGTCCATCGTCAGGTCCACACCGGAGGCGAACCCCCAGGTGCCGCCGTGCACCACCCGCACCGCGTAGCCGAGGTCGGTGGTGTCCGACGATCCGGCGGGCTTGGCGTCCCGCAGCCGCCAGGACGCGCTGCGCACCCGCTCGAACCGGAAGTCCGCGTGCTCGGCCCCGAGCGCACGCGCGCGTGCGAGCGCGGCGTCGGCCAAGGCCCTTAGCGGCAGTGCCGTGAAGGCTTCGTCGATGGAATGAGGCACCGAGGTCTCCCTGCTGTCGTGGCCTGTCGGGTCCGATCATGTCGCGCCCGCGGGCACCCGGACCACATCTTTCCGCGCCGACCCCGATGGCTTTCTGTAGGGACCCCACAGTGAGTCCCCCACGCCACTGTCACTGCCCGAATGCCCGCGCGACGGGCCCGACCGATAGGTTTTCGAGGAAGGCGCCTGCCGTCCAGGCATTCGGGCAGGTGTGCAGACCGCTATGGAAAGGGTGATCCGTTGAGCCGCTCGGTTCTCGTCACCGGAGGCAACCGGGGCATCGGCCTCGCCATCGCCCGCGCGTTCGCCGAGAACGGCGACAAGGTCGCCTACACATACCGCTCGGGGGAGCCGCCGGCCGCCCTCGCGGAGCTGGGCTGCCTCGCGGTCAAGTGCGACATCACCGACTCGGAGCAGGTGGAGCAGGCCTACAAGGAGATCGAGACCGAGCACGGTCCGGTCCAGGTTCTCGTCGCGAACGCCGGTGTCACCAAGGACCAGCTCCTGATGCGGATGTCCGAGGAGGACTTCACCTCGGTCATCGACACCAACCTCACCGGCACCTTCCGTGTCGTCAAGCGAGCCAACCGCGGCATGCTGCGCGCCAAGAAGGGCCGCGTCGTGCTGATCTCGTCGGTCGTGGGCCTCTACGGCTCGCCCGGCCAGGCCAACTACGCCGCCTCCAAGGCCGCCCTGGTCGGCTTCGCGCGGTCCCTCGCCCGTGAGCTGGGCTCGCGCGACATCACCTTCAACGTCGTCGCGCCCGGTTTCGTCGACACCGACATGACCAAGGTCCTCACCGACGAGCAGCGCGCGGGCATCGTCTCGCAGGTGCCGCTCGGCCGGTACGCGCAGCCCGAGGAGATCGCCGCGACGGTGCGGTTCCTCGCCTCGGACGACGCCTCGTACATCACTGGAGCCGTCATCCCCGTAGACGGCGGACTGGGAATGGGTCACTGATCACCATGAGCGGAATCCTCGAGGGCAAGCGCGTCCTGATCACCGGTGTGCTGATGGAGTCCTCCATCGCCTTCCACACCGCCAAGCTGGCCCAGGAGCAGGGCGCGGAGATCATTCTCACCGCCTTCCCCCGGCCCACGCTGACCGAGCGCATCGCCAAGAAGCTCCCGAAGCCCACCAAGGTCATCGAGCTCGACGTCACCAACGAGGAGCACCTCGGGCGCCTGGCCGACGTCGTCGGTGAGGAGCTCGGCGGCCTCGACGGCGTCGTGCACTCCATCGGCTTCGCCCCGCAGGACGCGCTCGGCGGCAACTTCCTCAACACGCCGTTCGAGTCCGTCGCGACCGCCATGCACGTCTCGGCGTACTCCCTGAAGTCGCTGACCATGGCCTGCCTGCCGCTGATGCAGAACGGCGGCTCGGTCGTCGGCCTCACCTTCGACGCGCAGTACGCCTGGCCGCAGTACGACTGGATGGGCCCGGCCAAGGCCGCCCTGGAGGCCACCAGCCGCTACATGGCCCGCGACCTGGGCAAGCAGAACATCCGCTGCAACCTCATCTCCGCCGGCCCCATCGGCTCCATGGCCGCCAAGTCCATCCCGGGCTTCGGCGAGCTGGCCTCCGTGTGGGACCACCGCTCGCCGCTGGAGTGGGACCTCAAGGACCCCGAGCCGGCCGGCCGCGGTGTCGTCGCCCTGCTCAGCGACTGGTTCCCGAAGACCACCGGCGAGATCATCCACGTCGACGGCGGGCTGCACGCGATCGGCGCGTGACGCCACCCGCGGCCTGACGGTCGGGTCGAGGGCCCGTGTCCCCCCGGACACGGGCCCTTCGCGCATCCCCCGTTCGGCCCATCCGACGGGCCGCCCGGGCCGGGTGCCGCGCACGCTGGACGTACACCGCCCAGCCGCTCGGCCGAGGAGGTCTCCCTTGTGCGTCTGTCCCGCAGCTTCGCCCCCGTGGCCGTCGCCCTGGCTCTCGTACTGTCCCTTCCGTACGAAGCGATCCCGTACGCACGCGTGGAGACCGGGAAGGCAGCCGGTTCACGGCACGCGCGCGTGACGGCCGACCGTCCCGAACCGTTCGGGGCGGCCTGCCGCAGCACGGTCATCGGCTCCCAGGTGATCGGGTACTGCTACAACCCCTACCCGGACCCCGACCGGGTCCGCCTGCACATCGAGTGCGCGCGCTGGTGGGACATCGACAGCGACGGCGCGCCCGTCGAGACGGGTCCCGCGCAGACGGTGCGGTTCACCGGGCGCTGCTGGAAGGAGGTCCGCGCCGTGTGGTTCACCCACCAGCGGCCGGACGACCAGGACTCCTCACCGCCGGACGACTGAGACTCGGCCGAGGCTCCTCACGGTAGGACGACCGAGGGCTGAGGCTCCTCACGGCCGGCAGTGGAACGGATAACCGGCCGCCTCCGCCGCCGCGGAGTCCGCGTCACCCGCGCGGATCGCCTCCACGAGCCGGGCGTGGTCCATGTACGTCTCCGGCGTCAGCTCCGCGCCGACGTCGTCGCGCAGCCAGTCCCGCAGGACCTCGCCCAAATCCGCGTAGACGGCCGTGACGACGTCGTTGTGGGAGGCGGCCACGACCGCCAGGTGGAAGGTCGCGTCGGCCGCCACGAAGGATTCCGCGTCCCCGGACTCCCAGGCCGCCTCACGGTGCGCGAGGAGCGCGTCCAGCTGCTTCAGGTCCTTCTCGGTGCGCCGCTCGGCGGCCAGCTTCGCGGCGCTCGACTCCAGGGCGGAGCGCAGCTCGGCGATGTGCCGGGGGTCGGCGTCGGCGAAGCGGCGGTGCATGACCCCCGCCAGCTCGCTCGTCGCGACGACGAAGGTGCCGGAGCCCTGGCGGATGTCCAGCAGGCCGTTGTGCGCGAGGGCGCGGACGGCCTCACGGACGGTGTTCCGGGCGACGCCCAGTTGCTCGACCAGCTCGGGCTCGGTCGGGATGCGTGAGCCGACCGGCCACTCGCCCGAGGTGATCTGGTTCCGCAGAGCCGCGATGACCTGCTCGGACAGCGCCGAACGGCGGGGATGACTCAGGGGCATGGCACACCTTCGCACGGTCCGGGGCGGAGGGCGGAGCCGACCCCTCGGCAACCACCTCGACAACCAATCATCCTATGATTCTATGATGTAGGGCATGGCGAGCGAGGAAACCCTGAGGACGAGGCCCGTGACCCGCGCCCCCGGCCCGAGGACCGGGTCACCGGGCACGCGCGCGTGGACGAAGCGGCTGATGGTCCTGGGCATCGTGCTCACCGCCCTGAACCTCCGGCCCGCCATCACCAGCCTCGGCGCCCTCCTCGCAGAGGTGCGCGACGGACTCGGTATGAGCGGCAGCGTCGCCGGACTCCTCACCTCCGTACCGCCCCTCTGCTTCGCCGTGTTCGGGAGCCTCGCGCCACGGCTGGCCCGCCGCTTCGGCCCCGCCGCCGTGGTCTGCGCCGGCATGGCCGCGATCGCCACCGGCCTGCTGGTCCGGCCCCGCACCGGCACCACCGCGGGGTTCGTGGCCGCGACCGCCCTCGCCCTGATGGGCATCGCCGTCAGCAACGTCCTCATGCCGGTCATCGTCAAGAGCTGGTTCCCCGACCGGGTGGGCTCCATGACCGGCCTGTACTCCATGGCCCTCGCCCTCGGCACCTCGGCCGCCGCGGCCGTGACCGTCCCGCTGACCGAGGCGCTCGGCGGCAGCTGGCGGACCGGCCTCACCGCCTGGTCGGCCCTCGCGGCGGCGGCGGTACTGCCCTGGCTGCCGCTCGTACGGGGGCGCGGCGCGCGGGGAGGCGAGACCGCCGAGCGGCACCCCGCCCGCCGGGACACGGCTCTCGACGCCGGTCCCGCGCGCAAGGACGCGACCGCGTCGCGCGTCACCCGCAGCCGTACCGCCTGGGCGCTCGCCGTGTTCTTCGGGCTCCAGGCCACCGCCGCGTACATCACGATGGGGTGGATGCCGCAGATCTTCCGGGACGCCGGCGTCCCCGCGGACACGGCCGGCCTGCTGCTCGCCGTGACGATGGTGATGGGCGTACCGCTGGCCTTCGTGATCCCCCGGCTCGCCACCCGGCTGCCCCACCAGGGGCCCATCGCCGTCGCCCTGGGCCTGTGCGGGCTCCTCTCGTACGGTGGTCTGTACCTCGCCCCGGCCGACGGCGCCTGGGCGTGGGCGCTGCTGCTCGGCGTCTCCAACTGCTCCTTCCCGCTCGCGCTCACCCTGGTCGGCATGCGGGCCCGGACCGGTGAGGGCGTCGCCAGGCTGTCCGCGTTCGCGCAGAGCACCGGTTACCTGATCTCGATCCCCGGCCCGCTCCTCGTCGGCGTCCTCTACCAGCACAGCGGCGGCTGGGGCCTGCCCCTGGCCCTCATGGCGGCCCTGATGGTCCCGCAGATCGCCGTGGGCGCCCTGGCGGGCCGCGACCGCATGGTCGAGGACGAGACGGCCGCGACGGCGCGCTGAGCGGGGTGGGAGGCCGACCCCGGGGGCGGCGCGCTGAGCGGGGTGGAAGGCCGACCCCGGGGCCGGCGCGGTGGCGCGGGGTGCGAGACTGGGCCCATGCCCGTGCTCGACCCGAACCCCCAGAACGGCCAGAAGAAGATGCTCGTGGTCTTCGGCTCGTTCCTCGCCATCTTCATCGTCATCGGCATCATCGCGGCGATCGCCTCCCCGTGACGCCGCACGGACGCCGACCTGCGGTGGCCCCGAGCGGCTGACCGCTCGGCGCCGGCCGTGTCGCGCCCACCCCCATGGTGGGGCTGACCCCCCGTCCATGGTGGGGCTGACCCCCCATCCCCTAGGGGGTGAGTCTCAGGGTGAAGTGGGTGGATCACCGGATGGGTTGCGCCGCCCGGATTCCGTAGCTTCGAAGAGTGGCCGCGGGGGACTCGCGAGGACCCTACGGAGGAGCGGCCACCGACGACGCGAAGACCACGGAGGCGGCATGTCGGCCCGTACGCACACCCGACCCCACCCGGCGGCCCCCGCCCCCACGGGCGGCGTGGACATCCGGCTCCCCTGGTGGGCCCTCGCCCTGCCCGCCCTCGGCTTCGCCACCCTCCTGCTGCTGATCCTCAACCCCGCCGACGCCCACGCCGCGAGCGGCGACCCCCTGCTCGCCCATGTCTTCGAGCGGATACAGCGGGCCCTGACGGCCCTCGTCCCGTGACGGCCGGCCGAGCCCCCGCGGGCGCGGACACCGGTCGCGGATATCCGCACTTCAACTCCCTGCGCCCCATGGCCTGTTTCGTGCGAAGCTGGGACCCATGAGCGTCGCAGAATCCCGCAGGATTGTCCTCTTCCGGCATGCGAAGGCCGACTGGCCACAGGTGTCCGACCACGAGCGGCCGCTCGCCGACCGGGGCCGTATGGACGCCGCCGTCGCCGGACGCAAGCTCGCCGACAGCGGCATCTCCTTCGACCTTGCCCTCTGCTCCACCGCCGTCCGGACCCGCGAGACCTGGAAGCTGGCCGTCCACGAGCTGCCCGAGCGACCGAAAACGGTCTACGAGGAGCGGATCTACGAGGCGTCTCCCGGCGAGCTGATCGCCCTGCTCAACGAGACCCCGGACGACGCGCAGAACGTCCTCCTGGTCGGCCACAACCCCGGCGTGCAGGCCCTCGCCGAGATCCTCGCCGGGCAGGCGGAGGGCGACGCCCGCGAGCGCATGAGCCGCCGCGACTTCCCGGCCGCCGCCTACGCCGTGATCACCTTCGAGGGCTCCTGGAAGAGCCTGGAGCCGGGCGTCGGCACCCTCGTCGACTACTGGGCGCCGACGGAGTAGCCACCCAGGGCTCGGGCGCACGCCGGACGCCACACGGGCACGACGAAGGCCCGGCAGCACCGTGCTGCCGGGCCTTCGCACGTCGTCACACGCGGTCGCTCACCCTCACCCTCACGCCCCGCTCGTGTTCACCGCTCGTCGTGCGTGTCCGCCGCCTCGACCTCTTCCCGCGTGACGCCGAGGAGGTAGAGCACGGTGTCGAGGAAGGGGAAGTTCACCGCGGTGTGCGCGGCCTCCCGTACGACCGGCTTGGCGTTGAAGGCGACGCCCAGCCCGGCCGCGTTCAGCATGTCGAGGTCGTTCGCGCCGTCGCCGATCGCCACGGTCTGGGCCAGCGGCACCCCCGCCTCGGCGGCGAACCGGCGCAGCAGCCGCGCCTTGCCCGCCCGGTCCACGATCTCCCCGACGACCCTGCCGGTCAGCTTGCCGTCGACGATCTCCAACGTGTTGGCCTGCGCGAAGTCCAGGCCCAGCCGGTCCTTCAGGTCGTCCGTGACCTGGGTGAAGCCACCCGAGACGACACCGACCTGGAAACCGAGCCGCTTCAGCGTGCGGATCAGCGTGCGCGCCCCAGGGGTGAGCCGCACCTCGCTGCGCACCTTGTCCACCACCGACGCGTCGAGCCCCTCCAGCAGTGCCACGCGCGCGTGCAGCGACTGCTCGAAGTCCAGTTCCCCGCGCATCGCGGCCGCCGTCACCTCGGCGACCTGCTGCTCGCACCCGGCGTGCGCCGCGAAGAGCTCGATCACCTCGTCCTGGATGAGCGTGGAGTCCACGTCCATGACCACCAGCCGCTGGGCCCGCCGGTGCAGTCCCGCCGCGACCACGGCCACGTCCACGCCGAGCGCCACCGACTCGGTCACCAGCGCCGTGCGGAGCGTCTCGGGCTCGGTGCCGGACACGGCGAACTCCACCGCCGTCACCGGGTACTTGGCGAGCCGGAAGATACGGTCGATGTTGCCGCCGGTCGCCGTGATCCGCGCGGCGATCCGGGCCGTCGACTCGGCGGTCAGCGGATGCCCCAGCACGGTGACGTGCGAGCGGCCGAGACCACGGGGCCGGTTGTCGCCCAGGCCCGAGATGATCTCAGCCTGCATCTTCATGGACTCCGCCCAGCCGTGGACGGTGGCCCGCAGATCACCCTCCTGCCCGGCCGGCGGCACGGTCACCAGGGCGCACAGCACGATCCGGCCACGGGTGACGACCTGCTCGATGTCGACCACGTCGACGGAGTACGCGGCAAGAGTGTCGAACAACCCGGCGGTGATGCCCGGCCTGTCCTTGCCGAAGATCTTGACGAGGAGAGTGGGGACGTCAGAGGAGGTCTGCGAAGCGCTCATGATGCTCCAACCGTATCCGGCACCCGGCGCCCTCCGCCCCTGAGGTCCGCCCAGCGGACGGAGAACACTGCGTTACGAGTGGCTGAAGGCCACCCGGATCGTGCGCGAAGCGCCGGGGCGACACCGGAATCCCCCGATCCACGCCCTCTGACCACCCCGCGGAGACGCTCCCCGCCCCGGACCTCGCCCCGGCCCTCGCGCCGGCCCCGGCCCTCGCGCCGGCCCCGGCCCTCGCATCGGCCCCGGCCCTCGCATCGGCCCCGGACCTCGCACCAGCCCTCGCATCGGCCCCGGACCTCGCCCCGGCCCCGGACCTCGCACCAGCCCCGCACCCGCCCCCGACTCGCGCCAGCCCCGCGTTGCCCCCGCATCGAGTCCCTCAGCGTCCTCGCGGCCCGGCCGCCGGTGGGGGCGGCGGAGGCGGAGGCGGCCCGTCGCCCGGTGGCGGAGGCGGAGCCGGCCCGTCGTCCGGTGGCGGAGGCGGAGCCGGCCACACGCCCGATCCCGCACCGGCTCCCGCTCCCGATCCCGCACCGGCTCCCGCCCCCGATCCAGCCCCCGACCCCCCACCTGCCCCCGACCCGGACCCCGATCCCGATCCCGACCCCGGCCGGGGCCCCGCCCCGGGCCGGCGGGGCGGCGGTGTGAACCGCCTCGCCACCGTGGGCGCGCCGTACACATCGGGCGGCCGTCGACCTTCTGGGCCCGGCCCACCGCTCCCCGCCCCCCGGTCGTCCCCGGCCGGGCCCGCGGCCTCCCGCCCGTACTCACCCGGCCCTTGGGCGCCGGCGTTCCGCGCCCCCCGCCGGTCCCCCCGCTCCACGACCTGCCCCGGTCGCAGCAGCCCGTCGGGCAGCCGCAGATAGGGATTGGTGTCCGGGTTCGGCGGCCGGTACGGCGTACCCGGCGTGTACGGGCCCGAGGGGGAGGGGGCCGGGACGGAGGGCCCGGCGGCCGGTGCCGACCCCGCGTACCCGGTCCCGAGCGCCAGGGGCGCGACCCGTCGCCCCGCCGCCCCGGTGGCGCACGCCAGCAGCGCCCCCACGGCCCCCGCGCCCGCCCCCCACACCGCGCCCAGCGCGAGAGCCATGGCCGCCCGCCCGCGCAGCTCGATGCCCGCGTCGAACGCGTCGATGCCGAACACGGCCAGCGAGGCGTCCACCGACACCTCCGTCAGCAGGACAAGGAGGGGAAGTGCCACCGCCGTGGCGACCCCCAGCCGAAGTGCGCAGTGCCCCGCGAACCCGAGCGCACCCCCGCCCCGTACACCCGCACCCACCGGACCCCCGGCGGTCGGCGGAGACACCTGCCCGGCGAACGGCGTACGCACGGCGGTCAACACGCCCGCGTACAGCGTCATCAGCGTTGCCGCCACCCCCAACAGCCATACCCGGCTGTCCAGTTCGGCCAGCCGGGCGAGGGTGACGGGTTCGCTGGCGTCCACGCGCAGCAGTGCGTCGAGCGGGTCGGGCAGCAGGTTCGCCAGCGCCCCCGTGGCGCTGCCGTCCCAGGGCACGAACAGGCCGACGGGGACGCCGAGCCAGACGCCGTTGGGCGCTCCGAGCAGCGCCGCGCCCGCGATCCGCCTCGGGTGGGGATCGCCGGTCGCCGCGTACGCCGCCGCCGCGAGGCCCGCCGCGACCGCCACCAGCAGCACGGTGACCAGCGCGGACACGGCGGGCCGTACCACCCGGTGCACGGCGTCGAGCCCGCGCGGCAGGGGAGTGCGGCGCGAGGCCAGCAGGGCGACCAGGAGCACTCCGAGGCACCACAGCAGACCGCCCAGCACCGTGGGCGCCGCGTCGACGGTGAAGCCCACCTGGGCGTTGGCGTCGGCGAGGTCGCCGAGCCGCTCCGGGAGCAGGCCGCCGCCGATGTCTCCGACGTCGCCGAGCCCGGGGATCTCGATGGCGTCGAGGTCACCGCCCCCGGGCAGTTCGTCTAAGCCCAGATCGCCGCCGTCCAGGGTGACGACGGCGCTGCCTGCCCAGGCCAGTCCGCCCATCAGCGCCATGAAGAGCACGACCACCGCGCCCACCCGCGCGAGGAGTTCACCCGGAACGACGTCAACTCCCGCGCCGCGCAGCGACCGCAGGAAGAAGCCCGACAACAGGAGCGCGCCCACGAGACTCACACCCAGTGGCGTGATGTCGATGGCGGTCGTGACCTGCGCTCCTTCCAGGCCGAAGACGGACACATCACCCGACGGTGTCACCGACCCACCCGCCCCGAGGGCCACGACCGCCGCGGTCATCGGCCCGAGTTCACCCGCGGAGTCGGCCTCCAGCAGGCGCAGACCGAGCGCCGCCGTGCCCGCCATCCCGATCAACGACCAGCTCACCGCGGCGATCGCGGAGAACAGGACGTCCCCCCACCGCACGCTCCTGCCATGGCCGGCACTCCGGTTGCTCATGGTCGGACCCCCCGATCCGCATCGCGGCGTTGCACCGCTGATGTCCCCCTCACGTGGGATTACCACTCTCCGGCCCGGTTTCCACCCCGTCAACGGGACCGGTGGGCGCCCGCGTACGGTCTCTTCACAAGGCCCGACTTTCGGTCAAGGGGTCGAGCCTGAAATAGTTCCCCCCGATGTTCGACATCCCTAGACTCCCTGTGATGGGGGTAACTCGGGGGACAACTCAGTGGGGCATGGAGTGCCGGAACTCGTACTGGAATTGAACGGACAAACCTGGACGCTCGATCCGTCCAGGACATACACCCTCGGACGGGATCCGCAGGGGGATATCGTGTTCGACGACGCCAGGGTCTCCTGGCGCCACGCCACGATCAGCTTCAGCGGCCGTAGTTGGGTGATCGAGGACCACGGCAGCACCAACGGCACATTCGTGCAGGGCCAGCGGATCCACCAGTTGGAGATCGGCCCCGGCTCGGCCGTGCACCTGGGCAACGCGACCGACGGCCCGAGAGTCAGCCTCTCCGGTACGGCCGCCTCGGTGGCGCAGCCCCAGCAGCCGTACGCGGCGCAGGGCGCGAGCGCCGGATACGCCGCCCAGCAGGCGCCGCAGCAGCAGGTGCCGCAGGCGGGCTGGCAGCAGCCGCAGCAGCCCCAGGTCCCGCATCAGCAGGGCCATCCGCAGCAGGGCTCCGGTGGTGGCGCGGGGGCGCCGCCGGTGTACGGCGACCGCAGCCCGACCACGTTCCACCAGCTGGCCCTCGGCCGTGTGATGCGCATCGGCCGTGCCCTGGAGAACGACCTGGTCGTCTCCGACCTCCAGGTCTCCAGGAACCACGCCGAGTTCCACGCGACGCCCGACGGCCGCTTCGAGATCCGCGACCTCGGGTCCCACAACGGCACGTTCGTCAACGGTATGCCGATCGCCAAGGGCGGCACGGCACTCCTCGGCCCGAACGACATCGTCGGCGTCGGCCACTCGACGTTCCGCATCATCGGGGACCGCCTCGAGGAGTTCGTCGACACCGGTGAGGTCTCCTTCTCCGCCCGGCATCTGACGGTCACCGTCGACGGCGGCAAGCAGATCCTCAAGGACGTCTCCTTCGGCGTCCCGGAGAAGTCGCTCATCGCGGTCATCGGCCCCTCGGGCTCCGGCAAGTCGACGCTGCTCAAGGCGCTCACGGGCTACCGCCCCGCCAACCAGGGCGACGTCCTCTACGACAACCGGAACCTGTACAAGCAGTTCGCCGAGCTGCGTCAGCGCATCGGTCTGGTCCCGCAGGACGACATCCTGCACAAGGAGCTGACCGTCAAGAAGGCCCTCAAGTACGCGGCCAAGCTCCGCTTCCCGGCCGACACCACGGCCGGCGAGCGCGAGGCCCGCATCGACGAGGTGCTGCGCGAGCTGAAGCTCGACATCCACAAGGACAAGAAGGTCACGTCCCTCTCCGGCGGCCAGCGCAAGCGTGTGTCGGTCGCCCTGGAGCTGCTGACCAAGCCGTCGCTGATCTTCCTGGACGAGCCGACCTCCGGCCTCGACCCGGGCATGGACCGCGACGTCATGCAGCTGCTGCGCGGCCTCGCCGACGACGGGCGTACGGTCCTGGTCGTCACCCACTCCGTCGCCGAGCTGGCGATCTGCGACAAGCTCCTGGTGATGGCCCCCGGCGGTTCGGTGGCGTACTTCGGCCCGCCCGAGGAGGCCCTGAACTTCTTCGGCTACGACACCTGGGCCGACGTCTTCTCCGCCTTCGAGAACTACCGCGACTACGACTGGGCGGGCCGCTGGAAGGGCTCGCAGCACTACCAGATGTACGCCGCGGACATCGACGCCGTCGCCCCGCAGTCGGTGCACATGCCGCCGCCGCAGTCGATGCGCCCGCCGAAGCCGCAGAGCTGGTTCTCCCAGCTCGGCACCCTCGTCCGCCGCTACCTCGCGGTGATCGTGTCGGACAAGGGCTTCCTGGCGCTGACGGTGATCCTGCCGGCCGTCCTCGGCGCGGTGAGCCTGCTCATCGACCCGGACAAGGACCTGCTGGTCAGGAAGGTGAACCCGGCGACCAACCTGCCCATCCCGAACGGCACCGCCACCACCGTGCTGCTGATCCTCGCGGTCGGCGCGTGCTTCGCGGGAGCCGCCAACTCCGTCCGTGAGCTGATCAAGGAACGGGTGATCTACGAGCGGGAGCGGGCGACCGGCCTGTCGCGCTCGGCGTACCTGATGTCGAAGGTGATCGTCCTCGGTACGGTCACCGTGCTCCAGGGCGCCATGGTCGGCGCGATCGGCTTCGCCAGCCGGACCATCCCCGACGAGGCCCTGATCCTCGGCGAGGGCAAGGTCGCCGTGATGCTCGAACTCTCCATCCCGATCATGGGCCTCGGCTTCACGTCGATGATGTTCGGCCTGGTCATCTCCTCGCTGGTGAAGACCGCCGAGAAGACCATGCCGCTGCTGGTCATGTTCGCGATCGTCCAGGTCGTCTTCACCGGCTGCCTCTTCGCCCTGCACGGCAGCCCCGGCGTCAACGAGTTCTCGTACCTGATGCCGTCGCGCTGGGCGGTCGCCGCCGCCGGCGCCACGCTGGACTTCAACAACATCAGCCCGCCCAAGGAGGCCGGCGACACGGACCCGCTGTGGGACCACACGGCCGGCGTCTACGCCTTCGACATGGTCGCCCTGGTCCTGATCGGCGTCGTCTGCGGCTTCCTCGTGGCCCGCTTCCTGCGCCGCCACGAGCCCGAGGTCATGCGGAAGTAACCGAGAAACCGGCACCCACGCCGAAGGGCGGCACCCCACCAGGGGGTGCCGCCCTTCGACGCTTCACCGGGGTCCGCGCCGACCTCAGTAAGCGCTGTTGACGTTGTCGATCGACCCGTAGCGGTCGGCGGCGTAGTTCGCGGCGGCCGTGAGGTTGGCGACCGGGTCGTACTGGCTCCAGGCGGTGCCCGGGACGTGGTACGCGTCGAAGGTCGGCTTGATGACCTGGAGCAGACCGATCGACGGGACGCCGTTCTTGGCGTTGATGTCCCAGTTGTTGATGGCGTTCGGGTTGCCCGAGGACTCCCGCATGATGTTCTTGTGCAGACCGTGGTAGGTGCCCGGGATCTTGTGCTTCTTCATGATGTCGAGCGCCTCGCGGATCCAGCCGTCGAGGTTGTTCGGGTACGTCTTGGGGGCGGCGGCCTTGACCTGGACGGCGCGCTTGGCGGCCCGGCTCGCGGCCTCCTTCTTCGCCCGCTCCTGCGCGGCCTTCTTCTGCGCGGCGACCAGGGCGGCCTTCTTCTGCGCGTCGGCCGCCTGGTCGACGACGCTCGCCTTGACGGTCTGGGCCGGGCTCTGGCTGAACGCCACCGGCGCCGCGGAAACCGTCTTCGTGGCGGTCTGTGCCTCGGCCGGCACCAGCGAGAACGCGACAGCGGCGGCGCCGACGGCGGCCACTGAGGCGAACGAGAGCTTGTGGGCCTTGGACAGCACGGGACGGTTACCGGGGTTCTTGGCGTTCAGCGACATGAGTGATGGACCTCTTCGAGTAGCGCGGAGGTCGCTCTCGGCCGGGTGGGGACAACTGCTTTCCAGCACAAGCGCCGTGGGCGGAAACCCACGGCGCCGAGCGACTGAAGCAATTCTTAGCGGCCGCAAAATCGGGTGGCAAAGGTGTGACGTACGATGCCGCTTAGTGGACGCGGAAGCGGCAAAACGGGACAGAACAGCACGTCTGTCCCGTTCAAACCGGGCGTATCCATCTCCTAGGGAGCTTCGTACGTGATGTGCGCCCTATGCCCGTCCTCACATCGCCGAGGCCCCGCCCTTACGTGCGGTTGCTGCCGCAATGCGCACGGTGAGGTGCCTCCGAGGGCAGGATGAGATGCACGTCGCCGAACTCGTGCCACAGGTAGTGCCCCGCCATCGCCTCCTCGTACGCACGCTCCACCGCCGCCCGCCCCGCCACCGCCTCCAGCATCAGCAGATGCGACGCCTCCGGCTCGTGCAGCCCGGTCACCAGCCCGTCGACCACCCGAACCCCCCGCTCCGGGGTCACCACCAGATCCGTCCACCCCCCACCCGGACGCACGACACCGTCGGCACCGGCAGCGGACTCCACGGCCCGCACCGCCGTCGTTCCCACGGCGATCACCCGCCCGTCGCCCGCCCGCACGGCGTTGATCAGCCGCGCCGACGCCGCCGGCACCGCGAACCGCTCCGGGTACGGCGGCTCGTGCGCTTCCGCCGACGCGACCCCCGTGTGCAGGGTCACCGGCGCGAACTGCACGCCCCGGCTCACCAGCTCCGCCACCAGCCGCGCGGTGAACGGCCGCGCGGCACTCGGCATCTCCGCGCTGCCCGCCCCGTCCTCGGACGGCAGGGCGAACACCGTCTGGTACACCGACAAGGGCTGGTCCCGCTCCGTGTAGGAGTACCGAATGGGCCGCCCGTGCTCCCGCAGCAGCCCCAGCACGTCCGGCGAGGACACCCGCGCCCACCACAACCGCTCGCCCCGCTCGCTCAGCGGCTCCTCCAGAACCAGCCCCGCGCCCCCCGGAAGCCGCACCCCGGTCCCCGCGGGACCGCCCGCGCGCGGGCGTGTGGTGCCCCTGCCGTCCGGATCCCGCAGCTCGACGGCCCACCGCCCGTCATCGCCCCGCGTCGAGAAGTGCACCACCACGCGCGTGTGCCCGAGCATCCCGTCGACGGCCGCCGCCAACGTCTGCGACGTGTTCACCACCAGCAGGTCCCCGGCCCGCAGCAGCAGGGGCAGCTCCACGAACGCGTGGTGCGACACCTCCGTACCGCGCGACACCAGCAACCGGACGGAGTCCCGGTCGAGCCCCGGCCCGCGCTGCTCGACCGGCACCCGCGCCAGCCGGTCACCCGGCACCTTCAGGGCCGTCGTCATCACGCCTCCAGCAGGGACGGCGCCCCGTAACGGCCGCTGGCCGGCCGCCCCTCGATCAGCCGCAGGAACGCCGGCACCACACTCTCCGGACGCGGCCGCGGATCGTCGTCGTCCGGCACGGCCGCCGCGTACAGATCGGTGCCCATGTCCCCGGGATCGACCGCCCACACCCGCAGCCCCGGCTCCTCCACGGCCAGCACCGCCGACAGCTGGTCCAGCGCCGCCTTCGACGCCCCGTACCCGCCCCACGTCCCGTACGCCTCCGCCGCAGCGTCCGAGCTGACGTCGATCACCGCACCCGCGCCCGACGCCCGCAACAGCGGCAGCGCCTCCTGGACCAGCCCCAGCGCCGCGACCACATTGACCTCCAGGGCCCGCCGCAGCCCGTCCAGGGCCAGCTCCTCCAGCCGGACCAGCGGCTCGGCGCCCAGCGCACTCGCGTTGTTCACCAGCAGGTCGAGCCCGCCCAGCGCACGGGCCGCCGCGACCAGCGCCGACCGGTGCGCCGCGTCCGTCACATCCCCCGGAAGCGCCTCGACCCGCGTCCCGTACGCCGCCAGCTCCTTCGCCGTCCCCCGCAGGACCTCCTCGGTCCGCGCGTCGAGCACCAGGTCCCAGCCCCGCTCCGCCAGCGCTTCCCCCAGCGCCCGTCCCAGGCCCTTGGAAGCCCCCGTGATGATCGCCACCGGCATGACATCGTCCCCTCGTCGTCGCCGCCTCCCGCTGCGGTCGGCGGTGATCTCAACGTAGGAACCCGGCCCACCCCACCGCCTCGTCCATGGGCCGCAACCCACCAAGGCCCTTCGCCCTAGGTCACCCGGCGGGGCCCCCGGCCCTAGACGAGTCTTTCCGAACACGTTTAGTGGTCGTAGGCGGTCAGTGAGCGGCTGACCGCCTGGCCTGTCTGGAAGTTGTGCCAGATCGCGGCG